>JBGPDC010000029.1:0-37325 GCA_041482115.1 Terriglobia bacterium
CCTAGCGATAGTCGGCGTGGCAGGCGGCGCAGGTTTGCGGCATGGTACGCAGGGACTGTTGGGCGGCCGGAAAATCGCGGCGCTCGATGGCGTGGAGCAACGTCAAGGCCTCACTGCGAAAAGCCGTCGCGCGCTCTCGCCAGCCGCTCACGGTTCCTTTCGGTGGCCGGTGCGCCAGCAACAGGTTGCCCGCTTCCGCCACGATCGCGGCCTGCGACCGCGCCTGCTCCCACTGCTCTTCGCTGGCCGGAGGCGCCGCCAGCGCCTGCGCCAGTCTCCCTCGGACCCCCTCGTTGGAGTTGACGACGCGCATGATGTCGACGATCCGGGCGATCTGCCCTTCCGGTGAGGCCGGCGTCGCGGTGATGCGGGCGTCCTCCACGTGTTTGCCCAAGAACTCGTAGATCTCGACCCAGGCCTGCTCGGCATCCTCGCCCGCCGCAGCAACTCGGAGCGGCGCCTCGAGCGCCGCACAGGCGCGCCTGCCACCGGTCTCGAAGACCAGCACCGGCACGTTCCGGAGCGGCGGCAGGGACTGCGCCTCCGTGCAGACGCCCGCACCGCTCACGACGGCAGCTTGCAGCTTGCCTCGCCCGGCCAGCCGCAGGACGCGCCCGGCGCTCGCCTCCCAACCGATCGCGCCGAGCCGTTCAGGATCGGTGAAGGGTTGCGCCGCCAGCCACTCCACCACCGCTCCCAGACGGTCCGTGGCTTGTTCCTCTGAAATGGCTCCCAGCAATGATGAACCTGCGGCGGCGGGAGGCCGATCGTAAGCCACCGCCAGCGTCACGTATCCGGCGCCCGCGAGTTCCCGCGCGGACTGCTGCAACTCCGGCGTCAGACCCTTCTCTCCCGGCGCCAGCAGCAGAGCGGGCAGCCTCTCCGGAACGGCCGGCCGGACCAGATAGCCCGGCAACTTGCTCGCGCCGGCGTCTATCTCGACGGACTCGGTGACCAGCCGCGGGCCGGCTTCCTGGCGGCGGAAGATCTCCAGGAACGGGCGCGTGAACCACGGGTCGCCGGCCTGCTGGGCGCCGCCGTTCACGGCCCCGATCACCAGCACCAGCCCCGCCACGAAGGTGCCACGCCGCCGCAACAAACGGTCACCGCTCACTGGATTTGCAGATCGATCGCGGAAAAGTGCTCGTGATCCCGCTGGGTCCGCTGCGACTCGACGCGCAGCAGGTAAATGCCGGGCTGGCGGATCACGAAGTTTTGCCGGGCGCCGATGCGCCCCTTGGGCTTGAGGTCGAAGGTAAAGGTGCCCTCCGTCACCACTCCGGAGTTCACAGCCGGCACCGTGTTCTGGCCGAGCTTGCTTTCCGGGACCACGTAATAATGCACTCCGGCGCCCTTGGCCGTCCCGTGCGGATACACGTTGGTCATGATGAACTGCACCGTAATCCGATCGCCGGCGCGGGCCTTCAGGACCGGCCGGGGGTTAAGACCGGCCGGCGGCGGCGCCTGGTCCGCGAAGGCCTGCTGGGCGACGCCATCGGGCCCGGCGGCCAGGAGCTTAATGTCGAAGTGCTCGGCCCGCGCCGCCCAGGCGCTCGACAGCAGCAACCCGCCGGCCATCAGGAAAGCCCGCCTCCGCGTCACCCTTTTTTCTCCCCGGCGCGCACCACCCTCACGTCTATAGCGGCGAAGTGTTCATGGCCATGCTGCTTGAGAGCACCCACCGTTTCCACGCGCAGCAGATAGTTGCCCGGCTCGGGCGCTTGCAGGACAAAGTCCGCCGCGCTCTTCGCCTGGGGCTCGAAGTCCATCACCAGAGCGCTCTCGTAGGTCACGTCCGAACCGAGCGGCGGCGCCCCGCCCTGGCCGATCGCATTCTCCTTAGTCAGGAAGCAGTGGACGGTGACGTCCGCGAGTCCGGCGGTCTTGTCCTGGTTGACGATCGACCACTGCACCGAAACGTTGTGACCCGCCGTGGCGGTCAGCACCGGGCGAGTCCCGCCCGCCCCGGCGGTCGAGCTACCGGAGGCCGTCCGCTGCTGGCCATCCGTCCGGGCCTGCAGTTCGACGACGAGCCCATCGCCCTGGGCGCCCAGCGGGACGCCGGCCTGCAGCAAGACGCACGCTAAGAAAAGGCGCGAGGCTTTCATCTGATTCCACGCCGATTATACCTCGGCTCCGCCCGCGTGAATAACGGACTCAAAGGGTCTGAAACAGGTGAATACGGCCTGCCGGAAAAGGATAGTGCTACTTTAATAATAGAGGAGCAGCGTCGTGGATATCGAGCGGCATAAGGCCATCGCAGCGATGGGCGGTCCCGAGGCCGTCGAGGCCATGAACGCCGAGGCGCGCGCCGAGGCGCTCGAGAGTTACATATCTCAGGAGTTGGACTCCGCGATGGCTGCCCTCGGAGTCTCGGCGAAGGTCCCCACCGTAGCCGAGCTCGACGAGCAGATCGAGTCACGGACGTTCCGCCGCGGCGTGGGCCAGCTGTTCTCAGTTGGCGCCTCGACGCCATTGGGCAACCGGGTGCCCGGCGAGCCCGACACCGTGAGACGTTTGCCGCCGCTGCCGCCCCAGCCAACGCTGCTGGACTTTTTTCGCTTGCGATTCGCGCCGGCGACGCACGTGCTTCAGAGCGCCGACAAAGCATTGACGGCAGGCATGCCGGAAGACATCGTCCTGGCCTGTCTGCTGCATGACGTGGCGCAGGCGCTCATGAAGACCGATCATGGCTGGTGGGGAGCCCAATTATTCGAGCCCTACGTGTCAGAAAAGGTTTCCTTCGGCATTCGGTATCATCAGGCTCTGCGCTTCTTCCCGGATCCGTCGGTGGGCTACGGCTACCCGGTTCTATACAACGTCATCTTCGGAAAAGACTACGTGCCGCCGCCGTATATCGAGGCTGCTTACCAGTATTGCCGCCAGCACAAATGGTACATGGTGGCGCGCCTGATAACGGTGAACGACCTCTATTCCTTCGATCCGCGTCACACTGTGGATATGGCGAAGTTCACTGACATTATCGGGCGGCACTTCAAGCAGCCCAAAGAGGGACTGGGCTTCGACAACAGCCCCTCCGCGCACATGTGGCGGACCATCTCGACCCCAGACCTTCCTCTCTAGCCTTCCGAGAGGTAGTATAGGCCCATGCGTACGGTACTGTTCACCTTGCTGGCGCTGCCCCTGGTGGCGGCGGATGTGAAGTTCGTGCCGGCCCGCCCGCCCAACCACGACATCCGGCTCGAAAACCACGTCGCGATCCCCATGCGGGACGGCGTCTCGCTCTATGCCGACATCTACCGCCCCGTCGAGGACGGCAAGTATCCGGTGCTGGTCTCCCGGACCCCTTACAGCACCGAGCGCGCCCCCTCCGCCTACGAGGAGGCCGTATTCTTTGCCCGGCGCGGCTACGTTTTCGTCTACCAGGATGTGCGCGGCCGCCACGAGTCCGACGGCAAGTGGGAACCCTTCCGCAACGACCTCGAGGACGGCTACGACACGGTGGAGTGGGCCGCGAAACAGCCGTGGTCCACCGGCAAGGTCGGCATGGAGGGCGGCTCGTACCTCGGCCACGTGCAGTGGCGCGCCGCGATGGCCCAGCCCCCTCACCTGGTCGCCATCTTTCCGAGCGTCGCCGCCACCAGCCTCTATCACGACTGGATCACCCTCAATGGCGGCTGGCGTCTCTCCTTCAACTTCGGCTGGGGACCGGTGCGCCAGGAATCGAGGATCATGCAGAATACCGGGCCCCACACGATCCCCGGGGTCGAGGCCATCAGCTTCGAGAAGATGCAGTGGCATCTGCCGCTCATCGATATGCAGAAGCTGGCCGGCCGCAATGCCCAGTTCTACACCGACTGGATCCGTCACCCCGACTACGACGACTACTGGAAGAAGCTGAACGCCGAAGAAGTGTTTGACAAGATCAAGACCCCCGCCCACACCCTCGGCGGCTACTTCGATATCTTTAGCCAGGGTTCGATCCGGGGCTACGTCGGGACGGCGAAGAACAAAAGCCGCATGATCCTGGGACCGTGGGGACATGGTCCTTCGCAAAAGACCGGCGAGCTCGACTTTGGCCCGCACGCCAACATCGACCAGAAGGCTCTCGAGCTGCGCTGGTTCGATTACTGGCTGGCCGGCCTGGACAGCGGCATTCAGAACGAGCCTCCCGTAACGCTCTACGTGATGGGCAAGAACACCTGGCGGCAGGAGAACGAGTATCCCCTGGCGCGCACCCAGTACCGGAAGATGTACTTCCACAGCGCCGGCCGCGCCAATAGCGACCGTGGCAACGGCCGGCTTGCCTGGGACGCTCCCGCGAGCGAGGAGCGGCCGGATCGCTATACCTATGATCCCGACCACCCGGTCCCCAGCCTGGGCGGTAACAACTGCTGCGGCACGCCCACGCCGGCCGGACCACGGGACCAGCGGTCCATCGAGGATCGCAACGACATCCTGGTCTACACGTCGGACTACCTGGACCGCGAAGTCGAGGTCACGGGTCCGGTGAAAGTGGTGCTACACGCGGCCTCCGATGCGATCGACACCGACTTCGTTGGCAAGCTCATCGACGTTTACCCCGACGGGCGAGCCTTCAACGTGGCCGAGGGCATCCTGCGCGCGCGTTACCGCGAGAGCCTCAGCCGTCCCCGCCCGCTCGAGCCGGGCCAGGTCTACGAGATGACCATCGACCTGGT
This sequence comes from Terriglobia bacterium, assembly GCA_041482115.1. Taxonomy (GTDB): domain Bacteria; phylum Acidobacteriota; class Terriglobia; order Bryobacterales; family JACQDG01; genus JBGPDC01. The sequence goes on from JBGPDC010000029.1 coordinate 4,662, forward strand.
CGGCACCAGCAACGCTTTCCTCCCCGGTCACCGGATTAGGGTGGATATTACGAGCAGCCACTTCCCGCAGTTCGACCGGAACCCGAACACCGGCGAGCCCTTCGGCACGAGCGCGGCAGTGAAAGTGGCCCGCCAGACCATCCACCATTCCCGGGCGCATCCCTCCCACATCGTCCTGCCGGTGATTCCTTGATCGGGCCGCTGCCGCCCGCCGGAGTTGACTTTATGGTGATGATGCTTCAGAATCTCCAGCCTATAAGGACGGTGTGACATGCTGCTGCGTATTCGATTTGTTCTGGCCGCTGCTTCCTTCGCCATGCTTGCCGCGGGGTCACCGCCGGCCTATGGGCAAGGGCTCCTCACGCAAAGGGTGCTCCCCCTCGAGATGGCGCAGACGATTGCCCAAGGGGTAGTCGAAAGGTGCCGCGCGGATGGCTTTCACGTCAGCGTGACCGTGATCGATGCGAGCGGCCTGCTCAAGGCCTTCCTGCGCGACGAAGGAACCGGACCGCACACCATCGATCTCAGCCGGCGCAAGGCGTATACCGCGCTCACCTTTGCATCGCGCTGGAACACTTCGGGCGAGGCGGCCAAGGCCTGGGGGTCCACGCTAGGCTCGCCAATGCCGAACATCGAGGGCGCCACCGGAGTGGCGGGCGGAGTACCGATCCGGGTGGGGAAGGACGTAATTGGCGCCGTCGGCGTGAGCGGCGCCGTAGGGGGAGATAAGGACGAGGCGTGCGCGAATGCTGGAATCGCCAAGGTTGCCGACAAGCTGAAATAGCCGGGCCTCTCACCATCTTGACTCCAGTCCCTTCAGCCGCTATCATCCCGCTGAGTTACCACTTCGTTCCCAGGAGATCCCGTGACCATCAAGACCGCCGGCCTGATGTTGTGCGCCCTCTCCGCCTTCGCGGCCGAGCAGGGCTGGTTTCCACACGAAGGGGGCTTGCTCAAGTACAGCGTCAATATCAAGTTCGGAGAAGAGCCGGTGGATACCCTGCCCGCCGGCTGGAAGTTGGGGCGCGTCTCCGCGGTCGCCGTCGACTCCTCCGGGAGTGTCTACGTCGCTCAGCGCGGCCCGAAGGCCGATCCCATCATCGTCTTCGATGCGAGCGGCAAGTATCTCCGCTCCTGGGGCAAAGGCATGTTCGGGGCGGCCCACGGCCTGCGCCTCGACAAGAACGACAATGTTTTCGTCACCGACATCACTAACCACCAGGTCATGAAATTCACCAAGGAGGGCAAAGTCCTCCTTACGTTGGGAACCAAGGGCGTCAGCGGAAACGACGAGAAGACCTTCAACCGGCCGACGGACATTGCCTTCGCTTTGAACGGTGATTTCTACGTCTCGGACGGCTACGGCAACTCCCGAGTATTACGGTTCTCGCCCCAAGGCAAGTATCTGATGCAGTGGGGCAAGCCCGGGCGCGGGCCGGGTGAATTTCAGGTCCCCCATGCTCTCCAGGTCGATTCCAAGGGCTTGGTTTACGTGAGCGACCGCGAAAATAACCGCATTCAGATCTTCGATGCCAACGGCAAGTTCATCAGGCAGTGGAACCATCTGGGCGCGACCCAGGGAATGGTTATCAAGCCGGGCGATGACCTGTGGATCCTCACGCATCGCGACAACATCGAAAACCTGACTTACGACACCCTGGCCGGACGCATCATGCACATCGATATCGCCACGGGAAAGGTGCTGGGCGCCATGGAGAGTCCCGGGCACTCGCTGGCCGCGGCGCCGAACGGCCACTTCTTCGTCGGCAGCCTGACCGGCAACGTGTTCCACTGGTATCCGCTGTGGCTCGAGCATGGCATCGGCTCGCTCGATCCGCCCCGTCCGAAAGATCCCTATAGGTAGGAACGATTCCACGCCTGGTCTGAGCGTCGGCAGCGGGAAGCTTCGTCCCCAGCCCGTGGGTACTTCGTGAGAAACTTCTTACGGAGTGACCAGCAATGTCCGAACCACTTCCTGAATGCCGGAGCAAGCTGCTGCTTTCTTGCCTGGTGTCGTTGCTGGCGGCCGGTCTGGTCATCTATTCGCAGACCGCGGCGTTTGCCTGGGATGAAGGCTATCACCTGCTGGCGGCGCAGTTGATCGGCCGCGGGAAGATACCATACATCGACTTCTTTTTCCCGCAGACCCCTCTGAACGCTTACTGGAACGCGGGTTGGATGCGCCTCTTCGGTGACACCTGGCGCACGGCGCACGCTGTCTCCGCGCTGATGACCGCTCTCGCCGTCCTACTGACAGCGGACTACCTCCTCCGGCGCTTTCCCGTGCCCGGCTGGCGTCTCGCCTCCGCCATTGCCGCAGTCTTCATCGCGGGTCTGAATGTCGTGGTCTTTGAGTTTGGCACAATCGGACAGGCTTACGGGCTGGCGCTGTTCCTAATCATCGCCGCGTTCCGTCTCACGGTTCAGGCGGTGGAGTGCGAAGGGCTTTTGCAGCCGGCGGCGGCCGGTTTCTTTGCCTGCGCCGCCGCCAACTCGACCCTGCTGACGGCGCCCATAGCTCCGGTGCTGCTGCTCTGGATGCTGGCCCAAAACCGAAGAGGTAGCCGCCGGACTAAGATGGCTGCTTTTGTAGCGGCCGGAGCGATCCCCTTCCTTCCGCTCGTCTGGCTGTTCGTTCTTGGGCCGCGCCTGACGATGTTCAACGTCATCGAGTACCACCTCTTCTACCGCCGCGTGCAATGGGAAGGCGCCACCGCGCACGACATCGGCGTCATGGCCGCGTGGCTTGACTCGTCGCAAGCATTTCTATTGGGACTGCTGGCCGTGGGCGGCTTGCTGTTCGTCGCCCGCCGTAGCCAGTGGCGGCACGAGCAGCGAGCCGAGTTCTACCTCTGCGGCTGGCTGGCGGCGGCCTTGATCGTTCATATTGCCAGCGGACATCCCAACTTCGAGCGTTATTACCTTTTTGCGGTTCCGTTTCTTGGGATCCTGGCCTCCGCGGGACTCTATGCGGCTGGATCGCGACTGGTCGCGCCCGATCGGCCGTTCTGGCCCGTCGCGGTCGTGAGCATCTTGGTTTGCCTGGGGCTGGCGAAGTCGTTGTATGACGAGCGAGAAGATTTCAACTGGCGCGACGTCGAAGCGATAGCCCGAAAGGTCAACGAAGTTACACCCCCGCAAGCAGCGTTGCTGGCTGACGAACTGACGTACTTCGTCTCGCGCCATGGGCCGCCCTCCGGCATGGAGCTGGCGGATTCGCACAAGCTCGACTTTCCTCCGGCGCTCGCTGCCGAGCTGCACGTGATATCTCGCGCCGAGCTGGAGCGGCGCATCCAGGCCGGAGCCTTCGACACGGTGGAGACTTGGGACACCGCAGACCGGATCGCAGCGCTCGGCCTGCCCCGGCTCTATACCCATAGAGTGGAGGTGGCAGAGGCGAACCTCTTCTGGGGCGCGTCAGTGCCCGGGGCCCGTCCCGGACCATGAAGCGGTCATTTCTTCAACGTGCCCTTGTCCATCCGGATCTCTTTGAGCATCGACATGGTGTGGGAAAGCTGCGAGTAAAAGTAGCGTTTGAGTACATTCAGCACTTCCAGCAGAATCGGATCGCGGAGAGAATAGAAGACCTGGTTGCCCTCCTTCCGGCTGACCACGACCTGCTTGCTCCGCAAGACGGCGAAATGCTGGGAAGCATTGGCCTGCTCGAGTCCCAGTTGCTCGTTGAGCTGTCCGGCCGACATCTCACCGTGCCGCAGCGCTTCGACGATGGCAATCCGGGTGGGATGCGCCAAGGCCTGAAAGATCTCCGCCTTGAACCGGCGTAGTTCCTGGGTCATCGGGGTAGCCCTTTCTGCTCGATCCGGCCAACGGCCAGCAGGATGCCGTAGAGCAGCGCCTGGGGACGAGGAGGGCAGCCGGGCACGAAAACGTCCACGGGAACGACCTGGTCCACACCACCCACGGTCGCGTAGTTTCTTCCGAAGATTCCGCCGCTGATGCCGCACGCTCCCACCGCCACCACGACCTTGGGATCCGGCGTGGCGCGATAGGCCTTCACCAGCGCGAGCTCCATGTTGCGCGTGACCGGGCCGGTCACCAAGAGCATGTCGGCGTGCCGGGGCGAGGCTACAAAGTGAATGCCCAGCCGTTCCAGATCGTACACCGGGTTGTTCAGCGCCGTGATCTCGACCTCACAGCCGTTGCAGGAACCCGCGTCAACCTCGCGGATGGCCAGCGAGCGTCCCAGCACCTGGTGAATCCGGCGGTGGACCTGCCGTTCGATCTTCGCCGGTGTTCCCTCCGTTGGCCGGTGGCCCTGGTGGAGTCCCTTAAACTCGAACTGGGCGCCGTCGGGGTTGACCGCGTACTCGGCCGTGACCACGAGGTCGCCACGGTCAACAGCAGCGAGCTCAAACTCCCGGGTGATCTGAACCGCGCCGCTCGGATCGGCTTCCGCGCACTGGCCGCAGTACACACAAAGTCCGTAGTCCATGGTGACCTGGCGCGTGTCTCCCGACTCCTGGATGGAGATGGCCTCGGTGGGACACACCTCCGCGGCGAAGCGCGCATCGCGCCAGCCCGCGAAGTCAAACCGCGGCGCTCCCCGGAAATGCTCGGACACCAGGGCCGGCCCTTCCGGATAGCCGATGGTGACCAGACCCGTCTGCGCGGTTTTTCTCAGGATCTTGAACATGTCACCATACCTCAGCGGTCCGTCCCGGAATAGGAGAGGTTGAAGCTTTTGTTGATCACGGGGAAGTCGGGCACGATGTTGCCCTGCACGGCTTCGACCAGCGCCGGCCAATTGTTTAAGGACGGGTCCTTGATTTTGCAGCGCGCCAGGCGGTTCTGCGGGCCGGTCCGGATCCAGTGGAGAATCTCTCCACGCCATCCCTCTACAGCGCTCAGTGCGCAGCGGTCGGGCGGAAGAGGTGGCAGGGGAATGCGGTGCGGGCCTGGCTCCAGCCCGGATTCCACAGTCCGAATCACGGCCAGCGCTTGTCGAACCTCCTCGACCCGCACCTGCATCCGTCGCGACACGTCTCCTTCCTCGTAGACCGGCACGTGGAGGGTAACGGCATCGTAGGCAGCATAGGGATGGTCGCGCCGGACGTCCCGGTCCACGCCCGAGGCGCGGCCGGCCACCCCCACGATCCCCAGATCTCTCGCCTGGTCCGGGCGAAGAATACCGGTCCGTTCGAGCCGGTCACGGGTGGAGTCGGAGGTTTCGATGATCCCCATCAGATCGGAGAATTCCGGTTCGAAGACCCGCAGGACCTCCAGGCAATGCGCGACCTGCTCCGGCTTCCAATCCCACCGGACCCCGCCGGGACAAACCATTCCGCGCAAGAGCCGGCTGCCGGTCAACTCCTCGTTGAGGCTCAGGATCATCTCGCGAAGGCGCGAGGCATGCACGTTGGCGATGACGAAGCCCACGTCGGTCGCGATGGCGCCGATGTCGGCGACGTGGTTGTAGATACGTTCGAGCTCGAGAAGAATGGTCCGCATTCGCCGGGCGCGCTCGGAGATCTCCAGGCCCGCGGCGGCCTCGATGGCCTGGCAGAAAGCGACGCCGTGCGAGAAGCTCGAGTCGCCGGAAATGCTCTCCGCCAGATAGACCGCGCGATGCACGGGCAACTGTTCGAAGCGCTTCTCGATTCCTTTGTGGACGTAGAACATGCGTAGTTGCAGGTAGAGAATAGGCTCGCCGGCGACGGCAAAGTTGAAGTGCCCTGGCTCGATGATGCCCGCGTGAATGGGGCCTACGGGAATTTGAAAGACGCCTTCGCCGAGGGTGGGCCGGTAGACGTGCCGTTCGCCCTCGAAGGGGGGAAGCACCGTGTCAATCGGAAAGTCCTGGCGCAGCGGATGCACCTCTGGCCAGTTGTCGTGCAAGGCGACGCGGCGCGGATTGGGGTGGTCCTCGGCCACCAGACCGAACCAATCCTGAATCTCGCGTTCCTGCCAGTTCAGGGCCGGAATCCCGGCGGAGAGGGAAGGAAACTTCGGATCCTCCGGACGCACCGGCGCCTGCACGATCAGATACTGCGGATTGCCTTTCTGTTCAAAAACGTAGTAGTTGAAGTACACGCCTTCCGCGGCACGGCGATCTTCGGCAAACACCGCCACCACTCTGGCGGCATGTTCCGTTCGCAGGTGCTCGACGATCGCCCGGACATCCGGACCGCCGGCCCGCAGATAGATCTCGTTATCGCCCTCGGCGCGCATCGCCTGAACCTGCCCGCCGAGAGCCTGCTGGAGTTCGGGAAACGCCGGGAATCTTGGCGGTGTCATGGTCCCCCCGCTACAATGCGGGCGGCATCTTGGATCAAGCCGAAGACCGGGCCAGGCAGCCAGAATCCCATGATCACCAGGAGGGCTGTCGAGACCAGCACGGCCGAGTCTCGCCACGGATACCATCGGGCGAGGGGGCGGGCTTCAGCCGGTCCCAGGACCAGGTTGCCGATATGCAGCACGGCGCCCGCGAATATGCCCGCGCCGAATAGAACGAATAGCACGGCTGACACGTAGTGGTGTGCCGCGAAGGCGGCGCGCAGGATCAGGAATTCGCTTTGAAACAGGCTGAACGGCGGCGTCCCGACGATCGCCAGGGTCGCCATCAGGAACACGGTTCCCGCGAACGGCAGCACGCGAATCACGCCGCTTTTGATCTTACGAAATAGGTCGGTCCTGAAATGCTGGTACACGGTGCCGGCGCACAAGAACAGCAGAGACTTGGCCACCGTATGAAACGTCATGTGCAGCGTGAAGCCCAAGGCGCCCAGTGGGCCGCCGATCCCGAGCGCGGTAACCATGATTCCGGCATGATCGATGGTGTGATACGCCAGCAGGCGCCGGAAGTTCCTCTGGATGAGCACGAACGGCACCGAGATGCCCATGGAGAGGACCCCGAACAACAGCAGCAGCCGCCCGGGATAGTCCGCGCCCAGGCAGCGGCTCGCCAGGATATAGAAACGGACCAGGCCGTAGAGCGCACAGTTCAGCGTGGCCGTCGAAAGAATCGCCGCCGCCGGCACCGGAGCCTCACTATAGGCATCCGGCTTCCAGGTGTGCATGGGCGCGACACCGGCCTTGGTTCCATAGCCGAGCAGAATGAGAATGAAGGCCAGCTTCATGGTCGTCTTGTCGAATTGCGAGGCCTGCGCCGCCAGGACCGACCAATTCAACCCGGCGAGCGTTTCGGTCCCCAGAATATTGTGCGCGGAATAATAGGTGAGGATCGTGCCGAGCAAGGCCATCGACAAGCCGACGCCGCCGATGATGGCGTACTTCCAGGCGGCTTCGAGAGAGGTCGCCCGGCCGTAGAAGGTGACCAGGAAGACCGATATCAGCGTGGTCGCCTCGACGGCTACCCACATCACGCCCAGGTTGTCGGCCAGAGCCACCAGGAGCATCGAAAAAACGAACAGCGGTGTCAACGCGTAATACTTCCGAAGCTTCGAAATCGTTACCGCTCCCAGCACGTCTTCCTCAAAGACCCGATTCCGCTCGTCATCGCGGAAGTAGCCGACGGCGTAGACGGAGCAAATCAGACCGACCAGCGCCGTCAACAGAACCACGAGAGCGCTGAGGGCGTCCGCCCGCAAGAAGCCGTTCCACACCGCAAGGCTCCCCCTCTGGAGAACCCGCGCTGCCAGCGCCGCCGCGAGCAAGAAGAGAACCGCAAAGGCACTCAGGTTGATCGCCTCCATGGCCGGACGCTTGCGAGCGGCGAACGACAACGCGCCGGCGGCCAGCGGAATCGCGAGAATAAAGAGAAGCATCATCGCCGGAGTCAGCCTCGCAGCCTCGAGAGCTTGCTGACATCCATGGAGTCGAAGGTCTCCTGTATGCGGTAGACCAGGATGCCGAGCACCAGGACGGCAACCAGCAGATCAAAGAGTATCCCCAGCTCGACCAGCAAGGGCATCCCGTAGGTCAGTGAGATCGCGGCCAGGAAGAGGCCGTTCTCCAAACAGAGCAGACCCAGGACCTGGGCCAGAGCCTTACGCCGGTTCACCATCATGAAAAAACCGATCAGGAACAGCGCGATCGCCACGGCCAGAGTGTTATGGCCCAGGCTGGCCGGCACGGTGGCCTCCGCGGGCCGGTAAAACGATTCCGCGACGACGTAGGCCAGCAGGGTCAGGAGCCCCGAAACAATGACCGAAATCGGGACATTCACGAACGGTTCGATTTCCTGCCGGATCTCGAGCTTCATCACCAGCCGCTCCAGGACGACCGGCAGGAGAATGGCTTTAAAGACCAGGGTGAGGGCCGCGACAATATAGATGTGGGGCGCGTGGTTGAAGTAAGCGATGGTGAAGGCGATCGAGGCGAGCAGAAACGACTGGACTCCAAAGGCGCGGATGTTGGTCACCAACCAGCGCTGCGCCACCATCAGGATTTGCAGCACCAGGACCACCGCCGCCATCAGCGTGATCATCTTGTCGCCGAACTGCGGATCCTGCCAAAAGAACGTCATTCCTCCCCTCAAAAGAGAAACCCTCAAAACAAAAAAGTGGATATGAGCGCCAGAGCGCTTAACACAAACGCCACCGCCAGCAGCTCCGGAACGCGGAACAGCCGCAGCTTGGCGTTGGTCGTCTCTACCAGCACCACGGCTGCGGCCAGTAACAAGAGCTTCCCGCTGAACACCACCAGGCTGAGCAGCGCAGCCGCCGGCGACCAATCCGGGCTCAGCCCGAACGGGAAGAACACATTCACAAGCAGCGTCATCAGCACCAGTTGTTTCATCGCCGCGCTCCACTCGAGGAGCGCCAGGTAAGGCCCCGAATATTCGAGAATCATCGCCTCGTGGATCATCGTCAGTTCGAGGTGCGTCGTGGGGTTGTCCACCGGGAGGCGCCCGGTTTCGGCGATCAGGACGATGAAGAGCGCGGCAAAGGCCAGCATCTGCTGGGGAGCCAGGAAGCGCCAGCTCTGTCCCAGCGCCGCTTGCGCTACCGTGCTGAGATTCGTGGATCCCGCTGCGAGCGCCACGGTGAACACCGCCAGCATCAAAGCAGGCTCGGCGATAGCCGCAATCGTCATCTCGCGGCTGCTCCCCAAGCCGCCAAAGGAGCTCCCGGTGTCGAGTCCCCCCAGGGCCAGGAAGAAGCGCCCCAGCGCCAGCAGGTAGACCACGGCGAGGACCCCGCCGAACAGGCTCAAGGGGGCCTGCGCGGAGACCGTCGGGATCAGGAGTCCGGCCAGGAGCGTGGTCACGAACAGAACGTGAGGTGTAGCGGCAAAGATCCAGGAAGCCGTATCGGGAATGACCATCCCTTTACGCAGGAGCTTGTGAAGATCCCGATAGGGCTGCAGGACGCCGGGTCCGCGGCGGGTCTGGAGCCGGGCCTTCAAGGTCCGGCTGAAACCGGTCAGGAGGGGTGAAAGGAAGAGTACCAGCGCCATCTGAGCGAAGACGGCCAGGAGCTGCCCGATCATCCGCGCACCGCAAACAGCAGCAGCAGGATCAGAGTGACGAAGATGTACGCCAGATACAGATGAATGCTGCCGGCCTGCAGACGGCGCATCCGCGAGGCAATCGCCAGGACGCCCTCCCGCAGCGGACCGTAAACGTGCTTCTCAAAGGTGGGCTGGATCTCCGATTCAAAGTGAATCGCCGTGGGGTAGTAGGGAGACACTTCGAAATCGGCCTGGATCTCCCGGCGCGGCCGGAACAGAGCGGCGAAAATCATTCGGAGCGGCTTGGAAAAAGCGGTCGCGGTGTACTCGTTGTCCGCGGTCAGCCCCGGCAGTCCGCAGTCCCAGGTAGGACCGGTGGCCCGCGGGGATTTCCGGCCCCAGAGCAGCCACAACAACAGCGGCACAGCACCCAGAGCCACGAGCAGGAGAGCGATCAGCGCGGTGGAAACGCTTCCGCCTCGGACGGACCCGGCCGTCAGCAAGAGACCCTTCCCGGCGACGAGATCCTGGCTGACAGCGACGCCGAAAGCTCGGGTGGTGATCGGGTCGAAGACCGGAAGAAACCAGGTGGCGCCCAGGCCCAGCAACACGCAGGCCAGCGCCAGGATCGCCATTCCGGAGCGCATCGAAAACGACACCTCGCGCGCGCGTTCCGCCTCCGCGCTGCGGGGTAGCGCGAGGAAGGTGATGCCAAAGGCCTTCACGAAGCAGGCGGCCGCGAGCGCCGCCGTCAGGGCCAGAAACGCTCCGGCCACCGGGAACGCGAGCCGGGTCAAGGCCGGCGTCGCGCCGAATCCGGCCAGCAGCGCCTGGTAGGTGAGCCATTCGCTGACGAAGCCGTTTAGCGGCGGAAGCCCGGAGATGGCGACGGCGCCAATCAGAAAGTACAAAGCCGTCGCAGGCATGCGCCGGATCAACCCACCCAGTTTTTCCATGTTGCGGGTCTCGGTCGCCTGCAGCACGCCACCGGCCCCCAGGAAGAGCAGGCACTTGAACACGCCGTGATTCAGGGTGTGAAACAGCCCGGCGATGAGCGCCAGCGCGGCCAGCTGGGGATGTCCGAAGGAGCGGAACAGAAGAGCCGAGCCGAAGCCGATGAGAATGATCCCGATGTTTTCGATGCTGTGGTAGGCCAGTAACCGCTTGAGATCGTGCTCCATCAAGGCGTAAAGAACGCCCAGCAGCGCGGAGACCACGCCGAACACGAGTACCGCCATCCCGGCCCAGACCGGCAGCGCTCCGTAGAAATCGAAGAAGACGCGCGCCATCCCGTAGATCCCGGCCTTGATGACGATCCCCGACATCAGCGCGGAGATGTTGCTGGGGGCCACCGGGTGAGCGGCGGGCAGCCAGATATGCAGGGGAATGATGCCGGCTTTGACGCCGAAGCCCAGGAAAAAAAGGAGGCACGCAACCGCACCCAGAGGTGGAGGCAGGCGCTGGCCAACCCCCTGGAGCGCGGCAAATTCCAAGCTGCCCGCGGCGGAGGCGAGCAGCAGGAAGCCGACCAGCAGCATCCCCGAACCGCCGCGCGACATCACGAGGTAGAGCAGCCCGCCTCTCCTCGCTTCGGCGGACTCATGATCGAAGACGACCAGGAAATAGGCCGCCACCGTCATCAGTTCCCACGCGATCAGAAAGAACAAAATGTTCGAAGCCGTGAAGACCAGGGTCAGGGAAAGCAGCAGCAGATTGAGAAAGGAGCAGAACAACTCCGGGCTTCTGGCAGCCGGCGAGTGGGCCAGGTACCCGAGCGAATAGACCGACACGGCGGCCGCCAAAAGCGACAGCGCCAGGGTGAAGTAAGCCGAGAGCGGATCGAGGCGAACGGTATAGCTCAGGTAGGGCACGCCGGACGACAAAGACCAGGCGAGATCACTGTTCGTGAGCAAGGCGCCGACGGAAGCCCCGAATTCCAGGAGCGCCCCCACGATAGAGAGGGAACAGAGCAGGCTCGCCATCCATGTCGCGGTCTTCTTCGAGGCGTGGCCGGCTAAGCCGCCAGCGACTCCCAGGGCGTAGGCGAGAAGCCCGGCTCCATACAACTCACGAATGGGCCACATGGGAGGCAGGGATCGACGGGGAGACGAGGCCGGGGCAGAAACTCATCGATCTATAGTATATTCGAGTTTTCGAATCTTAGCAAGATTGGCGTTCGCGCCGGGCTCGTCATCCCTTGAAGGGCTTCGATCCCCGGTCTCCGGAGGAGTAGCAAGGCGCCCGCCAGTGCCGCGCATACTCCCACGTTGCTCAGCCGATTCGTGAAGCCGCGGCCCATGGCGCTATCTTAGCGACGGCATCAACTTGGTGCTGCCGCGGTAGATGCCGATCCAGTGGTTGCGGAACTTCAGATGAGGATCCGCAGCTACGGAAGGCATGTGGCATCCGGTGCAGTCCGGCCGGGCGTCTGCCAGGCAGCCCGAGGCCGGCGGATGGGAACCGTCGCGGGCATGGCAGGCTACACACTTGTCCCGATAGTACCCCGGGTCATTGCGCCGCAAAGGCTCGTGAGGGGCGTGGCAAGTCAGGCAGGAGAGCGCCCCCACGCTTTGTTGGAAACACCTGCTCTGTTCGAGATAGGGAGGCTGGTGCCGCACATTCCAGGGGTCGGTAAAATCATTGGCCCCGGGACCGCCCTCGGGAGAACGGTGGCACGAACCGCACAGCCGATTCAAATCCTCGGGGGACAAAGACCGCGGATTGCGGATCGCTTGCCGGGCCTGCCGGAGATCCCCTCGCGCGGCCGCCGCGGCGTGGAGCTGCGCGGGCCCATGACAAGCCTCGCAACGAACCCCCATGCCTTCTGGGAAGGACGAACTACGTACGACGCGCGGGTGAAGAGCACGAAGTTATTCACCAACCAGGGGCGGCGCGACACCGCCTCCAAGCCTTGCGTCCCGTCTGGCCTCACACCGCCCGGTAAGTCTCGCGCCCCCTGCGGGCCATCCGGCGGGAGACAGGGTTGCTGCAGGCGGGGGGCCTATTTCACTTCCAACCGGCCCTTCAGCCGGGTGTCGTCCGAAGAGCTTCCGAGAAATACCTCGAAGACTCCCGGCTCGACGAAGAAGGCCTTCCTGGTCACGTCATAGAAGGCCAGCTTCTCGGCGGGCAGCGCGAAAGAGACGGTTTTCTTTTCTCCCGGTTTCAGGCTCAGGCGCTCGAAACCTCGCAGCTCTTTCTTGGGCCTCTTGACGGTCGCCTCCACGTCATGCACGTAGAGTTGCACGACCTCGTCCCCCGCCCGCGGGCCGGTGTTCTGGACGTCCAGGCGCACCGTGACCTGGCCCGTGCTGGAAATCTGTGAGGGCGAAACTTGGAGGTTCGTGTATTGGAACGTCGTGTAGCTGAGTCCATGCCCGAACGGGTACGCCGGTTTCCCTTCGAAGTACATATAGGTGAAACCCTTGGTGATATCGTACTCGTCCATCGGCGGAATTTCCGCCACCGAGGGGTAGACCGTATACGGCAGTTTCCCGCCCGGATTGTAATCGCCGAACAAGACGTCGGCGACCGCGTTCCCGCCCTCTTCACCCGCCATGAACATCTCCACCACCGCCGGAACATCGATCGGCTCGCCGAACGCTCCGGGACCGGCGCCGTTGAGCGACAGCGGACCGCCGTTCACCAGGACCACGACCGTCCGGGGATTGGCCGCATAAACCCTTCTGACCAGCTGCTGCTGGAGCGGCGGCAGGTTGATGTAAGTGCGGTCGCGGCCCTCTCCCTCCAGCAGTTGGTCGGTGCCAACGTAGAGGACGGCCACGTCCGCCTTCTTCGCAACCGCGGCCGCTTCGGCGAAGCCGGCTGCTTCGTTGTCGGATTCGAGGATGCCGCTCCCTCGTGCGTACAGCACCTGGGTCCCCTTCCCCACTTTGTTTTTGATGCCCTCGAGCGGCTTGACGAACTTCGACGCGAGGCCCGTGTAGCCAATTCCCGTCATAGCGCGGTCCGCCTGCGGACCAATCACGGCGATGGTCTTGATCTTGCTCCGGTCGAGCGGAAGAAGACCGTTCTTATTGGTTAACAGCACGATCGACTCCCGGGCCGTCCGCAGGGCGAGCGCGCGGTGCGCGGCCGAGTCGATGATCGCTGGAGAAATCTTGCTGTAGGGAACCATCTCGGGCGGATCGAACTCGCCCAGCCGGAACCGGACCTTCAGAACCCGGCGCAGCGACTGGTCGATGTCCTTCTCGGTCAGGAAGCCTTTCTCCACGGCTTTCGGGAGCGCCTTCGGATACTCCAGGTTGTCGAGGTCGCTGCCGGCGAGGATGGTCCGGGCGGCGGCTTCCTCGAGCGTGGCGTACCGTTTGTGGCTGTTGACCAGGCGAGCCACGGCGCCGCTGTCGGGAACCACAAACCCGTCGAACTTCCACAGCGCGCGCAGAATGTCAGTAAGCAGCAGCCTGTTTTCGGCGTTCGGGACGCCATTGAGGGCGTTATAAGAGGACATGATCGACACGGCCCGGCCCTCCATGATTCCGGCTTGGAAATGCGGCAGCCAGTACTCCATCAGCATGCGTTCGCTCACGCTGGCGGAAAGGCTGCTGCGATCGCGCTCTTGATTGTTGACGGCGTAGTGTTTGAGCGTGGCGCCCAGCTTCAGGTACTTCGGATCGTCCCCTTGCGTGCCTCTCACATAGGCGACGGTCATCCGCGAGGTTAGGTAAGGATCTTCGCCGAACGCTTCATGAATCCGGCCCCAGCGCGGGTCGCGGCTGATGTTGATCACGGGCGAGCGATAGACCAGGCCGTTGTGCCGCAGCCTTTCTCCGCTGGCCGTAACGGTTACGAGCTGCCCCTGAACTCCCGGTTCGACCTTGCCGGGCACGGTAGGCCACAAGTTGTAAATCGCCCGGCCCTCGTCGGCAATCACGGACGCCACCTGTTGGATCAAGGGGGCATCCCAGGTCGCGGCCATGGCGATATTCACGGGAAACATCGTCGTGGGCTTGGTCCACACGATGCCGTGCAGGCTCTGGTTCCAGCCATTCATCACGGGAATTTTCAATCGCTCGATAGCCGGCGCGGTGGTGCAAAGCAAAGCCGCCTTCTCTTCCAAGGTCAGCCGTCGAATCAGGTCGTCCACTCGGGTTTCAAGGGGCTGGGCGGGATTGAGGTAAACCGGTTGCTGAGCCCAGGCCACGAGCGGAACCACGACGGAAAGCATCCAGAGGCGGAGTGGCCGTGTCATGTTTTCCTCAGAAAGTGTACTTCAAGGCAAACTGCATTTGTCGCGGAGTGTTCGAGGTGGTCGTCACCCGCCCGCCCGCGGCCACGTCGATGTTCAGGTTGCTTGGCACCGAAAAGTAGGCGGCGTTCGGGAGGTTGAAGACCTCCGCGCGGAATTGCAGCCGGGATCTTTCCGTCACCGCAAACTGTTTGAAGAGAGAGAAGTTGACGTCTCCGATGTAGTCCCCGCGCAGGATGCCCCCGCCGGAATTCCCATAGGTAAAGTTGTCGGGCACCGCGAAGGCGCTCTTGTCGAAATACAGGTTCAAAGAAGGGCTCGCCAACTGGCCGGAGCCGCGGCGGTTGGGCAGTTGGCTGCCGATCCCGTTGTTGGCCACGTCCCGCGAAACGGTCGGGGTGTAGGGAACGCCGCTTCGGAAACCGATAATGCTCTGAAACTGCCAGCCGCCGAGCAGTCCGTTGCTGACGCCTCCCGCCGACCCCAGGAACCGTTTGCCCTTTCCAAACGGCAACTCATAGCCGAGACTGGTCGCCAGATTGTGAGGCAGGTCGAAGGCCGAGAGCCCCTTTTGCCAGGCATAGTTCCCGCCCGCGGCGGGAGTGGCCGCTCTCCACAGACTCTTCGAGAAGGTGTAGGAAGCCAGGAACCACAGTCCGGAGGTGAGGCGTCTCTCCACCTTGGCCTGCAGCGAGTGGTAGGTGCTCGAAATGTCCTGGGTGTTGTAAGCGATCGTGCCGAAGCGCGGGAAGGGCCGGCGGGCCTGAATGCTCCCCGCCCCTGCCTCCGGGAAGTTAATGTTGTTCGTATCGTTTAGGAAGGAGCCCTTGTTCCCCACGTACTCCACTTCGAGAACCGTCCGCTTCCCAAGCTGGCGCTGCACCCCGAAGTTCCAGTGCTGGTCGTAGCCCTGGCGCACCCGGACCGGGACGGGCAGCCAATTCGCGACCGTGACAGAGGAGCCGAACGGCGCGCCGAGGAAGAAATTCGCCGTGGTCCGCGTCGGTGTCACGCTCCGGTCGGCGTTCACCGTTTCGGACAGGCTGAACGGCAGGAAATTGAAATTGAGGCGGCCGCTGGTGCCTTCGGATTCGTAAAAGATCCCGTAACCGCCGCGGATCACCGTCGAGTCGCCGAAGGGCCTCCAGGCCAGACCGAAGCGCGGCGCAAACTGGTGCGTGTCGTTGTAGCTGATGGTCAGGGGCAGCCCGGCCTGGCTGCTGGTCTGGATCAGGTCCTTATAGAGCGCATAGCCCACCGGCGCGGCCGGCTGGGAGTCCAGGTCGATCTGGTCGGTGCTGCTGGCGACGATGATGGACTTCGCCTGCTTCGGGTCGAACGTGGCGACCTGGCCCCGGTAACCTTTCAACCAGGGCGTGTATTCGTAGCGCAAGCCGACGTTCAAGGTCAGCTTGTTGCTGACTTTCAGATCGTCCTGCGCAAAGAAGTGCCAATAGGTGCCGGAGCCTCCCCACCAGGTCGCGGGGTTCGAGCGGCCGGCGCTGGCCGGGTAGCCGAGCATCCAGTCGGCAAAGGCGTCTCCGGTGCCGGCCGTGGAAGCCGGATTCTCGGTGCCGATGCCGGTATAGTTGAAGCTTCCATTGTGGGTGCGCGAGTCGGTGAAAAGCGGCTTGAAGTAGTGGATGCGGGTCCCGGCTTTGAGAATGTGCCGTCCCTTGATCCAGGTCAGGTTATCCGTGAATTCGTAGACCCAGCGGTCCTGCCACTTGGGCCGGCCGTCGCCGGCGTTTCCCGAGAAGCCCGTAAAGCCCGACCAGGAGAAGGCGGGCAGGCTGGCGATGTTGGGATCCTGCGTCGTTTCGAGCCCCGTAACGCCGGCCTCCTTGTTGAACTGCGCCCCCTGGCCCTGGAAGTACGCGTTCGAGCGGTACTGACCAAACATGTAACTGAAGCGAAACTCATGAATCATGTTGGCGCTCAGGTTACTGGTCAGGGCGGCCACGACGTTGCGGGCCGGACCCTCCAGATGCGTGGATCCCAAGGGCGGAAACTGCGCCGGATCGTCTTCCTGGTTTTTGTGGATGCTGACGCGGCCAAACAGTTTGTTGCTGGAGTTGATCTCGCGATCGCCGCGGATGGTCACCTGGTTCTGATCGAAGGCCGTGGAGGGCGTGAAAACAGCCGTTCCCACGGTGGTATTGGGGAGCGAAATGTATTTATTGAAATACAGGGCCTGCGGCGATAGCTTGCTTTGCGGGATCACGTTGTTCTGGAATTGCGTGCGCACGGTGCCGCTCCCGGAGGGATTGGGGACGGTCGTCAGCGGGTCGTAGATTTTATTCAAGCCGCTGGCGCTGAAATCACCGTTCCGCTGCGCCTGGCTCGGGACAATGCTGTTGAAGACCGTTCCCTGCCGCTGCCGTTGTCCCTCGTAGCTGACAAAGAAGAACGTCTTGCTCTTGCCGTTGTAAAGGCGGGGGATCACGACCGGGCCGCCCAGCGTGCCGCCGAACTGGTTGCGCTTCAAGACTTCGCGGGTAGGCGCGAAGAAGTTGCGGGCATCCAGTTGGTCGTTGCGCAGGAACTCGAACAGGGCGCCATGGAAGTCGTTCGAACCGGACTTGGTGGTGGCATTGAAGGAGCCGCCCGCGCGGGCAAACTCGGCCGAGTAGGCGTTTTGCTGCACGCTGAATTCCTGCAAGGCATCGATAGAGGTCTGAATCCAGGTGCCGCCCTGATGCTGTTCGGTGATGTCGACGCCGTCCAGCAGGAAGGTGGTTTGCGAGCCGCGCACCCCGCTGATCACGTTGCCGTTGACCAGCTCCGGGCGGACTTTCTGCACGTTGCCGGTGGCCGGCAGCAGGGCCGCCCCCGGCGTCAGGCGCGCCAGCTCATGGTAACTTCTGCCGTTCAAGGGGAGGTCCACGATTTGGGTATTGGTGATGACCTGGCCGAGGGTGCCGGCCTCCGTGTTCAGCAGCGGCGTGTCCGCGGTGACCTGGATCTCGGTGGTGGTCGCCCCCAGCCGTAATTCGAGGTCGACCCGGACGGCCTGGCCCACGACCAATTCGATCCCATTCCGCGTCGTGGTCTGGAAGCCAGGGCCGGTCGCGCTGAGATCATAGACCCCCGGATCGAGTGGCGTGAGGACGTAGCTGCCGGTGCCGTCGGCCGTGACGCGTTTCGTTTGGCTGGTGGCCACATTGGTGACCGTAACGGCCGCGGCGGGCACCACGGCCTTTTGCGGGTCGTAGATCGTGCCGACGATGCGTCCCGCCTGAACTTGAGCGAAGGCCGTGCTGCCGCCCAGCGCGACCAGCGCCATCCAGAGCAGCAATAATGACCCCTGCCTACGCGTCCTGGCTTGCATGTTTTTGGCCTCCCAGCTCTAGCGGCAGTTGCCTGCGGGGAACCCCTTCGCCCGCAAAGAACTGCCTGATGGTAGTACCATTTCCCGTAAATCGTCAACGAAAACCTGCGTTGCGCCGGTGCGACCCAGGGAATCCGGCCGGCGAGCAAATGGGACCATGTCCGGGGGGACAATGCCTTGTGGGACCATGGCCGGACCGAAACACCGTGGCAAGTCGTCCGCCCGTCCGAGATATCCCGGGGAGCAGCCGAGATCTACCGGGAGTTTTCTCCGCACCCCGGCGCTGAAGTGCCCCAGCAACCCAACACCGAGAACGAAGTCTACTACGTCATCGCCGGCGCGGAGAAAATTGAGATCGCTGGGGGGATCACGCGGTCGAGGCGGGGCCGTGGTCTACGTGCCGATACCAGAGCGTTATGCGGTGATGTCGGTAGCAAACTGCGATGCAATTTTGGGGCGCCTTTCGGCTTGCTAAACCAGTTTCGGGCAACGCCAACGATCCCAACTGTCCCGTCAACGGACGGGCGGGTTACCGATGACGACGGCCGTGGAGGTTTGAAGGCAGGTTTGCGTGATGGTCCTCTTGCTGGACCGGGCGCCCATGCATCCAGGCCTCCAGTCTGCGCCACAGTCGAATCAGCCAGTTCAACATTGCTGACTCCTTTGCGGGCACGGTAGCACAAGTCTGCGGTGAAGTCACCCTAGCGTGGGAGACACCTAGCGTGGGAGCCACTTGGTGAAGGCAGGGCTGTCTTGAGAGGCTGGGTGCGTAGCCTGAACCAGCGCAACAGGCGGTTCGCCCTCGCGCTAACCATGCTCTCGGGCCTCTTCGTTCTTGTGCCCGACGCGACTCGCTCACGCGGCCAGCCTCACGTTCGCTTCAAGATGGTCGTGCTTTGCCCGGCGATTCTCTATCAGTTCACGGTCTTCCGCAAAGTAACCGGGTCCGAGACCGCCGGCGCCGCCTCGCCGCGACATATCATAGTAGTTGGCCGCTCGGTCAGGTTCTGCGTCGGCGGGGCTGGACGAGAGGTCGCGTTCCTCGGCTCAAAGGCGCCCGGGCGCACAGAAAGGATCATCCTATGTCGAGCAAGCTTCTGAGAACCTGCGGCGCCCTGCTGCTCCTGCAGACGGGCCTCCTCCCGGCTCTGGCCGCTGACTTGAACCATCCCACCGGCGTCCAAGGCTTGCTGCTGATCGACAAGCTCGGCTCCCAAATCCGCTTCTTCGATCCCGTTACCTACCAGGAGCGATCCAGCCTGGCAGTGCCCGCCAACCCCCACGACTTCGTGCTGTCGGCCGATCACAAGCTAGCCTTTGTGCCCATCTATGGCGATGGCGTTTACGGCCGGAACGCCCATCCCGGCCACGAAATCAAAATCATCGATTTGGCGGCGCGCCAGGTCACAGGTACTATTGATGTGACTCCCTACCGCGCTCCGCACGGCATCCAGATTGACGCTCGCGGCACGCTGTACGTCACCTGCGACCTGGACCGCAAGGTGCTCGTCATCGATCCCCAGTCCCGCGCCATCCGGGCGGCCATCGACACGGAAGGAACCGGCCACTGGATCGCCCTGCTGCCCGACGGGAGCAAGCTCTATGTGGCCAACAAGGACGACAAACCCTTCGTCAGCGTCATCGACCTGCGGACCCGCCAGATCGTCGCCCGGGTGCCCGCGCCCGGCGGCACGCAGGGCATCGCCGTCTCGCCGGACGGGAAGCGCGTCGTCGCGATGGATCTGGCCGAGCCTGTCCTCATCGTGATCGATCCGGCCACTGACCAAGTCACCGACCGGATCCCGCTCACCGGTCAGACCAAGGGCGGGGGGTACAAGGTTTACTTCAGTCCCGATGGCAAGCGGCTCCTGACGATGAGCATGGCCGCCGCCCAGGTCAACGCGTTCGATGCGGCCCAACTGCGCGGGGAGCAGCAGGTCCTTCCCTCGGGCAAAGATCCCATGGGGCTCGCCTTTTCGGCCGATGGCAAAACGGCCTTGCTCGCCAACCACGGTGACGGCACCGTTTCCATCATCGATCTGCCCAAGATGCAGGTCACGGGCAAGTTCCACGCCGGCACGGGAGTCGAGACGCTCGCTTATTACTAAGGTGTACAGCAGGGGGAGCTACTCCCGCATCTTGTTCCGTGGCCCGACGGGTCGCCGCCGGAGCGAAGTGGATTTTCCCCGGCAAGAACCCCGACCGTCCGATCGGCCAGTTGAATTGCCCCACGACCGGACCTTAGAAAGAGGCCGGCGAACGAGGCCGGCGTCTCCCTCGTCCTCTACGATCTCAGACACACCTTCGCGACCTGGGCTGCGGAGGCCGGGGTTCCGCTCGCCACGCTCGCCGCCATCCTGGGCCACAACAATCTGCGTTCGGTGACCAAGTACGTCCACCCTTCCGAGGCCGACCAGTTCCGCGCCATCGACCGCCTCGACATCGCCCCGGTGGCGCCAGAGCCGGTTCACCCGGCCGAGTCCGGCTGGGCCAACTAGTCGCTGCCCGTTTCCCGATTCACCCTCGACGGAGTTTCGACCGAGTTTTGACCGAGTACTGCAACGCAAATGCGGGAAGTTGCGGGAAGTCCAGGGAAGTTCCGGGAACTGGCTAAATGGCCCCATGTCTTTGAAACATTGGGGTAAGTCTAGCGTTTTGAATGGAGGCGCGGACCGGATTCGAACCGGTGGATAAAGGTTTTGCAGACCTCTGCCTTACCACTTGGCTACCGCGCCGCTCGGCGGAGGAGGGGTTGGAGCGGGAGACCGGGTTCGAACCGGCGACATCGACCTTGGCAAGGTCGCACTCTACCAGCTGAGTTACTCCCGCGTCCTCCAGTGATGATTGTAGCGATGCGGCGGCCGGGGCGTCAACTCGCGAGCTGGGGCTTGCGGTCGCCGGACTCGGCGAGGCTCGCTTCCCGCAGGAAGCGGGCGGCCTCCTCGGGCGGCGTGGGGTTGATGTAGAAGCCCGAGCCCCACTCAAAGCCCGCCACCTTGGTGAGCTTAGGCATCACCTCGAAGTGCCAGTGGTAGTAATCGCCCGTACTCTCGCTGAAAGGCGAGGTGTGAAGCACGTAATTGTAGGGCGGATTCTCCAGCACCAGGTCGAGCTTCTGCAGCAGGCGCTTGAGGACCTTCGCCAGATTCTCAAAGACGTGCGACTGCGAGTTCTCGAAGGCCGACTCGTGCTGCTTCGGCATGATCCAGGTCTCGAAGGGGAAGCGCGGGGCGTAAGGAGACAACACCAGGAACTGGTCGGTCTCATCGATCACGCGGGCGCCGGCCGCGGCCTCCTGGCGGATGATGTCGCAGAAGATGCAGCGCTCCTTGAAGTTGTAGTAGGTCTTGGCTCCCTCGACTTCTTCGCGGACGTAGATGGGCACGACCGGCAGCGCAATCAGTTGCGAGTGGGTGTGCTCGAGCGAAGCGCCCGCGGCTTCGCCGTGGTTCTTGAAGATCAGCGCGTAACGGAACCGCTTGTCCTTTTTTAGGTCGAGCATGCGGTCGCGATAAGCCCACAGCACGTCCTCGATGGCCTTCTCGGGCAACTGGGCGAGGGTCATCTCGTGAACGGGCGTCTCGATGATGACCTCGTGGGCGCCGACGCCGTTCATCTTGTCGAACAGGCCTTCGCCCTGGCGCGCCAGATCGCCCTCGATCCCGAGGGCCGGGAACTTGTTGGGCACCACGCGCAGCGACCAGCCGCGCTGGTTCGACCCCGCGCCGTTGCGCCGCCAGCCGAGAATCTCGGGCGGCGTCTTATCCTCGTTGCCCTCGCAAAACGGGCAGAAACGGCCGCCGCGGATGGTGACCGGGTCGCGGACGAAATCGCTCGGACGCCGGGCGCGGTCGGTGGCGATGATGACCCAGCGCCCCGTGATGGGATCCTTCCGTAGTTCAGGCAATCTAAAAAGTCCCCTTGGCGGCCCGCAGGGAGAAAGCATCCTTCTGCACTGTAATCTCCGCTGGCTCGCGCAGTATCACACTCACAATGTCAAAGCGCGCGCAGGACCGGTCATGTCCGGCCCGGCGCAAATAGTCCTCGGCAGCGCGCCGGATGTGATGCCGCTTTTCAGCATCGACGGCACTCTCGGGAGAGCCGAAGTCCTCCCGGGTGCGCGCCTTGACCTCGACAAAGACCAACTGCGGCCCGTCCCAAGCGATCAGATCGACTTCGCCGCTACCGTCGCGGGTTCGGTAGTTGCGCGCGACCACAGTATAACGGAGTTTGCGGAGATGTCGATAGGCTAAATCCTCACCGAGACGGCCGCGGCGGAGGTGCTCGGGGAGCAGCGCAGGCGGCTTCAACTCTTTAGTACCTCCAGTTCGAAGACCACCGCCTTGCCTCGTACTAGGAAACATAAGTAGTGTTCCCAGAACCGGCGGAAGGTCAGCGAGCCGTTAATGAAGATCTCGAAGCCGAGCCAGCGCCACAGCCGTGGCATCTTGACGTGGACCTGGCGCTCGCGCATACGGGCGCGGGTGTAGTACCCGAAGCCGCCGTTGCGGTCGCCGAAGTAGCGAAACGAGAAGCTGTTGAGGTGCCAGCGGTGCGTGGGATCGCAGAAGGAGGAGAAGTCGGTGTAGTGCGGCGTCTCGATCCGGATGACGCCGCCGGGGCGCGCGAGGCGATGCAACTCCTCCATGGTGGCGATGACGTCGGAGACGTGCTCGATCACGTGCACCACGCGGATCTGGTCGAACTGGCCCTCTTTGAAAGGATAGGGTGGCCGGTCGAGATCGCAGATCACGTCGGCGGCGGTATCGCGGTTGCGGTCGACACCGATCGCGCCCGGATGCTTGTTCCGACCGCAGCCGACGTCGAGGATCATAAAGTCGCGATCGAGGCCTCCAGAATGTCGAGGGCGCAATCGGCCTGGGCGTCGTCGATGACGAGGGGCGGCATGAGGCGGAGAACATTCTCCCCGGCGCCGAGGACGAGCAAGCCGCGCTCGAAGGCCATCTGCACGATGCGGTCGCGCAGGGGGCCGGCCTTCGCCTTGCTCTGCTGGTCGGTGACGAACTCGATGCCGATCATGAGTCCTTGGCCGCGCACGTCGCCGACCACTGGGAAGCGGGCGGGCCACTCGCGCATCCGCTCCATCATACGCGCTCCGAGGCGGGCGGCGTTATCGACCAGGCCCTGCTCGAGCAATTCGATCGTAGCGAGCGCCGCGGCGATGCTTACCGGGTTGCCGCCGAAGGTGGAGGCGTGCGCGCCTGGTCCCCAATCCATGAATTCGGCGGAGGCGATCGTCACGCCGAGGGGCATGCCACTCGCGATGCCTTTGGCCGCCGCGAGGATGTCCGGCTCGACCCCGGCGTGCTGGCTGGCCCACATCTTCCCGGTGCGTCCCATGCCGCATTGGACCTCGTCGCACACGAGCGCAATGCCGTGGGCCGTGGCAATGCGGCGCAGCTCCTGGAGGAACTTCGGCGGTGGGACGATGTAGCCGCCCTCGCCCTGGATGGGCTCCACAACAATAGCGGCGACCTCCTCGGGGGGCACGGCGGTGCGGAACAGGTCGCGCTCGATCACGGTGGCGCACTCGACGGCGCAGGTCTCGGGCTGCAATCCATAGGGGCAGCGGTAACAGTAGGCGTAGGGGACGTGGTAGACGCCGGGTATCAACGGTCCGAAGCGGCGGCGCTGCGTGGGCTTGCTCGCGGTGAGCGAGAGCGCGCCGAGGGTGCGTCCGTGGAAGGCCCCGAGAAAGGCGATGAACTTGTCGCGGCGCGTGTGGAAGCGGGCGAGCTTCATCGCGGCCTCGATGGCCTCGGTGCCCGAGTTGCCGTAGTAGACCTTCTTGTTGTCGTCGCCGGGCGCGATTTCGGCGAGCTTGCGGCCGAGGCGGACCATGCCCTCGTAGTAGAAATCCGTGCCGGACATGTGGATCAGCTCGGCGGCCTGCTTCTGGATGGCCTCGACGACACGCGGGTGGCAGTGGCCGGTCGAGACGACGGCGATGCCGGCCGAGAAGTCGAGGAAGCGGTTGCCATCGACGTCCTCGACGATGGCTCCGGAGGCGCGGCGGGCGACCAGGGGATAAGAGCGCGTGTAAGAGGGCGAGACGTACTGCTGGTCGAGCGCGACGATGCGGCGGGCCTCGGGACCCGGCAGCGGGGTGACCAGGTGCGGCAGACGGTCGTGGACCACTGGGGCAGTCGGTTTCATGTGGAGACCTCGGTGACGGCTGGGACGGCTGGCAGCGTCCAGGAGGTCAATCGGCTCCAAACAGGGCGGGACGGAGTTCGGCGGGCTTTCCCCGGGATAGCATGTGGGGCCCTCTGGTTAGTATGACGCACGGGGTAGGGGGCGGCTGCGTTGGGCATAACTTATTGATTCTAAAGTATTTCTACGAAATTGGGTTCGTTTTGCAAAATTTCATTTTGCGCGAGAGAGGGCGAGGATTGGAGCGCGTTGCAGGGCAGGATTCGAGGATTGATTGGGAGAAGCGTAGTCCCTCTGACTTCATGGTAGCGCGGGCGTCAAGCCGTCTGGGCAAAATGCCGCTATAATGGAGGCAAATTGCCCAAGGAGCCACGCGGCTATGGCAGAGACACACCGAACGGTAGAACCGGCGGCCGGCGAGGGACTGTATGCCCGGCTGCGAGGGAAGCTGGGCGTTTCCGGGATTCACTCGGACCGCGACCTGGCCAACCTGGTTGAAAAGCGCCTATCCACGGCCGCGATCCAGGCGCTGGTGCAGGGTGGACTGTCCGATCTCGAAGTCTATCAACTCGTCATTCCACGCCGGACCCTTTCGCACCGCGTGGCCCGGCGCCAGCCACTATCGAGAGAAGAATCTGACCGCGCGGTGCGGGTGGCCCGTGTGACGGCGATGGCCGAGGAGACGTTCGGCGACACGGAGCGCGCCTGGCGGTGGATGCGGAAGCCCAAGCGCCGCTTTGACGGCCAAGCACCCCTCGAGCTGCTGGCCACCGACGCCAGTGCACGGCTCGTGGAAGAACTCATTACACAACTCGACTACGGTCTGGTGGCGTGATTCTCTGGCGGGTCACACGCTATCCGTCGCTGGACGGTAACGGAGGGCTGCGCGTCTCTGGAAGGTGGCACACGCGAGGGCGGCGGATCGTCTATTGCGCTCCGAACCCGGCCACGGCTCTGCTCGAACTTCTGGTGCATGCGGAGATCGACCTGGAGGACCTGCCGATCGCGTTTCGTTACGTGGAAATGGAAGCGCCGGATTCGCTGGCGACCGCGAGGGTAGAGGCGGGCGTCCTGACGCTTGGGTGGGAGAACGACGTGGAGAGGGCCCGGCGGGCGGGAGACGACTGGCTCCGCGCGGGACGCACGGCGCTGCTGCAAGTGCCCTGCGCCCTCGTGCCAGCGACCTGGAACACGCTCCTTAACCCGCAGCATCCGGACAGCGGGCAGATCCGGATTGCTCGCATTCACCCTTTCGCCATGGATCCGAGGCTGAGGCGCTAGAGCTCGGTCCGGTATATTCTTAGGCATGCGCCGCGCCACCTGTACCCCACGGAACGCCACCTCCCCGCCTGACCGCTTCTTCGAGCGGGAACTCGCCGGGGAGGAACCGCCTTCTCTCTCCACCATCCGATCGCTCTACCAGGACGCGTGCGAACTGCAGGCACGGAAGCCGTGGGAGACCATGCTCGAGACGCAACTGGTGGTGGTCGAGGACCCTGGCTCGAACCAGATGTGTTTCTGCTCGATCCTGGGTAGTCTGGGTGAAGTGTTCTGCTTGCACGTCCACTTGGGCGAGGAGGGCTATGGCGGATACCTGAAGCTGCAATCGGGTGAGATGCACACGGCGGGGGATTTCCTGGCCGTGCAGCGCAGCGTCTATCTGGAGTTTGAACGGCTGAGCCGTCTCACCGCGCCTGATCGAGCGTTGCTCAGACAGCTCGGCGACCCCCTGAAACGGGGACGCCTGGCGCCCATCTTTCGCTCCATCCGGCCGGGCTATCATGCCTGGTACGTGACCGAGGCGGAAGCCCGCACTCTGGACCACTGCGTTCGAGCGGTTACACAGGTGTGGGACCGGTTCCGCCAAGACCCGGAAGCCGGTTATTGGCGCGGGTCGAACCGGTATCCGCTGGTGGCCGGAGCAGAGATCCGACTCGCGGCTCTGCCCCAGCCAGCCCTTCCGATGCCCCGCGTTCCGCAAGTCGATAAAAGGCGCTTGGAGAAGATCCGTAACAGCCAGTTCCGGCCGCTAAAAGTACTACAACTGGATCACTTTTACGGGGCAGCGACGATCGGCCAGCCGCACGAGCGCAAGGCCTTGTTCCGGGTGGCCATGGCGATCGACGGAGAAACGGCGTTCGCCTTTCCACCCGAGGCCGGCTCCCCGGAGGAACCGACGGGAGACTTGCTGGCACGGGTTTTTCTGCAGGCGATGGAGATTGGCCGCATAGTGCCACGCGAGGTGCAAGTGAGGAAGCCGGAGCTTCAAGTCCTGCTGGAGGGGCTGGGCCGGGAGCTCGGAATCCCGGTGCGGGTGAAGCCGTCTCTTCCGGCTCTTGACTTTGCGAAGAGTGAACTGCTGCGGATGATGGGGGACGCGATGCTGCCGGACAATTTCTGACGGCTGGCAGCGCCGCCGGGGCCGTGTCGGAGGCTGAACGGATGCCATCAAAGAAAGCTGCTACGGCTATGCCGAGGTGGACTAAAGCGCCTGCGTCGCTCGTCGAAACCTTCTCCACCGCTTTGGAGGCGTTGCCGCAAGCGACGCCGCGGAAGATGTTTGGCTACCCGGCGGCGTTCGTCAACGGCAACATGTTCGCCGGCCTGTTTCAGAAGACCATGGTTCTGCGGCTGGCGCCCGAGGATCGCGCGGCGTGCCTGACGATCGACGGCGCGAAGCCGTTCGAGCCGATGCCCGGCCGGGTGATGAAGGAGTACGTGGTGGTTCCCGAATCGATGCTGGGCTCGCCGGGCGATCTGGCACGGTGGATGGCGAAAGCGTTCGAGTTTGCCGAAAGTCTGGCGCCCAAGGCCGGCGAGGGGAAAGGGCGCAAGCGGTGACAGCGGGAGCAGTGGACAGCCCCGATGATACTCTGAAGCGTATGAGGCTCACCATCGAACTGGACCGCGAGTTGGACGGCCGCGCTGAAAGCCTATGCCGCATCGTCATAGGCCGTCACGATACGCTTGCCGAGCGCTTCTAGCGCCGCCTGAATTTTCTCCGTCCGAGTGCCATGGTTCGGATCAAGCATCCGGCGTACGACCGTCTCGCGCACCTTCAGGCGGCGCGCTAATTCAGACTGGGTGATCCCGACTTCACGAATCGCCCAATATAGCGCCAGCTTGCCAACAATCCACAACGGCACAGGCACGAGTTTCTGCCCGCGCTTTGAGTGGGATGGCTTGGGCACTTCCGCTTTGTCGGCCATGGCGAAAGCAATGACGCTACCCAGACAGTCAATCGCCTCCTCCATCGCTTCGTTTCGATCCGCCCCATCGGTATGGGCGGTGGGGAAATCGGGGAAGCTGACGAGCGATCGTCCGGCTTCGTCATGTTTGAAAACAGCGGGATAAGCGAAAGTGAACATCGCGTCTCCTTTACAGGTCACGGGGATCAATCCCAAGGTCACGGCACATGGCCCGAAGCAGTCCCGTGCCCAGTTCTTTCTTCGGATCCTTCAACGTAGTCGACGCCGGACCGAGCCAAACCCGTCCATGACTTCCTTTGCCGAGGCTGGGGTCGTACTGGAAACGAACACTGCGGCCGCGGGCTAGTCGCTGCAGCTTCCGCAGGAACTCGCTTCCCTTCACGCTTCCAGTGTCGCACAAATCTGTGCGAGCTGCCAGGTCCCAGGCACAACACTGCGGACTACGATTGGTCGGCGGTTAGAATTCCGGGTCTTTCCAGGCGGCATTTTTCTACATCCTCTCAGGCGCAGAGCTTGAGAGGAAGCTTACAAATACTTCCAGCGGGTGCCCTCTTTGGTGTCTTCGAGGATGACGCCTTTGGCCGCCAGGTCCTGGCGGATCTGGTCGGCGCGGGCGAAGTCGCGGGATTTGCGGGCGGCGAGGCGGTCGTCGATGGCGCGCTGGATCTCTTCAGGCGAGAGCCGGCCGGCGCTCGCGACCTCCAGCACGTCGAAGATGCCGTCGAAGCGCGAGAGCAGGTCGAGCGCGGCGGCGCGGTTGCCGTCGCGGAACTCGCCGGCGTCCATCGCGGTGTTGGTGTCGCGGATGTATTCGAAGACCGCGCCCAGGGCCTGGGCGGTGTTGAGGTCGTCGTCGAGGCCGGCCTCGAAATTACGCAGCGACTCGGCGGCGAGGCCGGTGAGCTTCGGATTCTCGCCCGCTTCGAAGCGGTCCGTATCGAGACGCAGCTTGAAATTGCGCAGGCGCTCGATCGCCGTGGTGGCCGATTTCAATGCCTCGAAAGTGAAGTTGAGCTGCTTGCGATAAGGGACGGCGGCCAGCAGGTAGCGAACCGCTTCGGGCGTGTAGCCCTGGTCCAGAATGTCGCGCAGGGTGTAGAAATTCCCGAGCGACTTCGACATCTTCTGTCCTTCGACGAGCAGAAACTCGGCGTGGAGCCAGCAGCGCACGAAGGTCTTGCCGGTGATGCCTTCCGATTGCGCGATCTCGTTTTCGTGGTGCGGGAAGACCAGATCGACGCCGCCGGCGTGGATGTCGAGCGTCTCGCCGAGATACTTCATGGCCATCACCGAGCACTCGATGTGCCAGCCGGGGCGGCCCGGTCCGAAGGGAGAGTCCCAGAAAGGCTCGCCGGGTTTGGCGGCCTTCCAGAGCACGAAGTCGCGGACGTCGGCCTTGTCGTATTCGTCGACATCGGCGCGGGCGCCGGCCTTGATGCCGCTCACGTCGAGGCGGGCGAGCTGGCCGTAGCGGGGAAAGGCCGCGACGCGGTAGTAGACGGAGCCGTCCATCTGGTAGGTGAAGCCGCGCTCCCCGAGCTTCTGGATGGCCTCGACCATCTCGGGGATGTGGTCGGTGGCGCGGACGACGCGCTCGGGGGTTTCGAGACGCAGCCGCGCGGCGTCCTCTTCGAAGGCCTTCGTGTAGACCGCCGTATACTCGCGCAGGGATTGGCCCGCTTGCCCGGCGTTGCGGATAATTTTATCGTCCACGTCGGTGATGTTCATGACGTGGTCGAGCGAGTAGCCGCGGTAGCGGAGATAGCGGCGGAGGATGTCCTCGAAGGTGAAGGCGCGGAAGTTGCCGATGTGGGCGTAATAGTAGACCGTGGGGCCGCAGGTGTACATGCGGACGGTGCGACCGTCTTGCGGGGCGAAGGGCTCCACGCGGTGCGTTAAGGTGTTGAAGAATTGCAGGGCCATGGAAAAGACGGAACTTTCATGGTAGCAAATACTTAGGAGCGGCCCGGAATGGTTGTGATAAGTAAAAATGTAGCGCGCCAGTCTTGACCTGGGGCGGCGCTGCTTCTACACTGTGGATGGGAGAATTTCGCTTCGTGCGAAAACGTAAGGATCCGACGGGCTTCCGAATGTCGTGGAAGCGAACGAGCGAAGGAGTGCGACCTTGTTTCAGTCGCGAGCCGCGTGTGGCGGTGCGGGCCGAAGCGCCTGCGGCCGAGCCGGCCCCTCCCGTTCCCGGACCCTTTCCCTTCGCGATCATCCGAATTAGCAGCGTCATCATTATCGTGGTCGGTGTAGCCGGCCCCGGATGAAGGCCTGCTCGGAACAAGATTCCAGAGGCTGCCATCCGGGGCGAAAGCGAAACCGGAGGCAGCCTTTTTTGTTTGACGCGAGCCCCATTGGGGGGCACGGGGGAGTAGAGGAATGCTATTGAACGGTGCGCAACTGATATTGGAGGCTTTGACACGGGAGGGGTGCGACGTGGTATTCGGCTACCCCGGCGGCGCCAACATGCCGATTTATGATGCCCTGTATGACCACCCGATGCGGCACATCCTGATGCGGCACGAGGAGAACGCCTGCTTCGCGGCCGAGGGATATGCGCGGTCGACGGGCAAGGTCGGGGTGTGTTTTGCGACCTCGGGTCCGGGGGCGACGAACCTGACGACGGGCCTGGTGGATGCGCTGATGGACTCGGTGCCGGTGGTGGCGATCACCGGGCAGGTGCCGCAGCACCTGATCGGGCGCGATGCTTTCCAGGAGGCCGACGTGTTCGGCATCACGCGGTCGTGCACGAAGCACAACTACCTGGTGAAGAACGTCAACGAGATCGCGCAGACCATCCACGAGGCGTTCCACATCGCTTCGAGCGGGCGGCCGGGGCCGGTGCTGGTGGATATCACCAAGGACGTAATGCGGGGCGAGGCGGCCTATCACGCCGGACCTGTGCACCTGCGGGGCTACAAGGTGAGTCTCGAGGGGCACGTGGGGCAGATCCGCAAAGCGGCGCAGATGATCTGGGCGGCGGAGCGGCCGTACATTTACGCGGGCGGCGGCATCGTGGCGGCGGGGGCGTCGGAGGAATTGCGCGAGTTCGCCGAGAGGCTCGAAGCGCCGGTGGCCGAGACGCTGATGGGCCTGGGGTCGCTCGCGAGCGAGCATCCCAACTGCATCAACATGCTGGGGATGCACGGCAGCTACGCGGCCAACATGGGCGTCACCAACGCCGACCTGCTGATCGCGCTCGGGGTGCGGTTCGACGACCGGGTGACGGGGCGTCTGGAGGCGTTCGCGCGGCACGCCAAGGTGATCCACGTGGACATCGACCCGGCCGAACTGGGCAAGAATCGGGCGCCGGATGTCCCGATCGTGGGCGACGTCAAGCACGTGCTGCGGAAGTTGAACCAGGTGATGGCGGAAGCGCGCGAGACGGAGGGGAAGGTAAAGGCCGCGTCGCGGCGCCGCTGGATGGAGCAGATCCACGAGTGGCAGCAGCAGCATCCTTTCACCTACACGCCGTCGGAGTCCGAAATCAAGCCGCAATCCGTGGTGCAGGAGATCGACAAGCTCTCGCGCGGCGAGGCGATCGTCAGCGCGGACGTGGGGCAGCACCAGATGTGGGCGGCGCAGTATATCCGGTTCAACAAGCCCCGGCTGTGGCTGAACTCGGGGGGCCTGGGAGCCATGGGGTTCGGGCTGCCGGCAGCCATCGGGGCGCAACTGGGGAACCCGGAGAGGCCGGTCATTGCAGTGGTGGGCGACGGGGGCTTCCAGATGAGCCTTCCGGAGCTTTCGACCATTGCGAGTTACGGGCTGCCGATCAAGATCATCATCGTGAACAACGGGTACCTCGGGATGGTGCGGCAGTGGCAGGAATTGTTCCACAACCGGCGGTATTCCTCGGTGACGCTGGATTGCTTCCCGAACGCCGAGAAGCTGGCCAGCGCTTACGGGATCAAGGGCCGCACCATCGAGAAGCCGCGCGAACTGGCGCCGGCGCTCAAAGAAGTGATGGAGGAGCCAGGACCCTACCTGCTGAACGTGATGGTATCGCCGGAGGAGAACGTGTATCCGATGATCCCCTCGGGCGGGGCGGTGAACGAGATGATCCTGCACGAGCCGCAGCCGGTGGCGGAAACGGCGGGCGACTAGACGGCTATGCTGCAACTGATCTCATTGCTGGTGGAAAACAAGCCCGGCGCGCTGATGCGGGTGACCGGAGTGCTGAGCGCGCGCGGGTACAACATCGAAAGCCTGACGGTGGCGCGGACGCTCGATCCGGAGCTGTCGCGCATGACGATCCTGGTCGATGTCGAGGGCGCCATGCGGCCACTGCTGGTGAAGCAGATCCAGCGGCTCATCAACGTGGTGCAGGCGGTGGACCTGAGCGAAGCGCCGGTGGTGTGCCGGGAGCTGATGCTGGTGAAGGTCCAGGTGCCCGACTCGATGCGCGAGGCATTTCTGAAGGAGGCCGAGATCTTCCGGGCGCGGGTGGTGGACGCCGCGCCGGGCGCCTACACGCTCGAAGTGACGGGCGCGTCGGAAAAGCTCGATGCGTTTCTCGAAGTGATCCGGACGTACGGCGATAGCGAGATGATCCGCTCGGGGGCGCTGGCCATGCCGCGCACGACGCGGGAAAATCGCAAGGCCGGAGCGGGCAAGAAAGCGAACGTAAGCGTTTAGACGATTGGAGAGGGAATGGCAAAGATCTATTACGAGAAGGACGCAAACATCGACGATCTGAAGGGCCGCACGGTTGCGATCGTCGGCTACGGGAGCCAGGGACACGCCCATGCGCTCAACTTGCGCGACAGCGGCATCGACGTCGTGGTGGGCCTCTACGCCGGCAGCCGCTCCTGGGCCAAGGCCGAAACGGCCGGGCTGCGCGTGATGACGGTGGCGGAAGCGGCCAAGGCTGCGAACGTGATCATGATCCTGGTGTCAGATCACATCCAGGGTGACCTGTATCAGAAAGACATTGCCCCGCATATGACGCCGGGCAAGACGCTGATGTTCGCGCACGGGTTCAATATTCATTTCCAGCAGATCCATCCGCCGGCGGGGGTCGATTGCTCGATGATCGCGCCCAAGGCGCCGGGGCACCGCGTCCGGGAGCTTTTCACGGAAGGCGTAGGCGTGCCGGGGCTGCTCGCCGTCTCGCAGGATGCGACGGGACAGGCCAAGCAGCGGGCGCTCGCCTATGCGCTGGCGCTGGGATGTCTCAAGGCGGGCGTGATCGAGACGACGTTCCAGGAAGAGACCGAGAGCGACCTCTTCGGCGAGCAGAGCGTGCTGTGCGGCGGGACGAGCGAGCTGGTCCGGGCGGCCTTCGAGACGCTGGTGGAAGCCGGGTACCAGCCCGAGATCGCTTACTTCGAATGCCTGCACGAGCTGAAGCTGATCGTGGA
>JBGPDC010000030.1:0-37141 GCA_041482115.1 Terriglobia bacterium
GACGTGGAGTTCGCCCGGCTGGGTCTGGTGATCATCGACGAGCAGCACCGTTTCGGGGTGATCCAGCGGCTGAAGCTGCTGCAAAAGGGGAAAACACCCGACGTGCTCGTGATGACAGCGACGCCCATCCCGCGGACGCTGGCTCTGACGGTCTACGGCGAGCTCGACGTGTCCGTGATCGACGAGCTGCCGCCGGGGCGGCAGCCGATTATCACCCGGCACCACACCGAGGACGAGATCGAAGCGGTGTGGAGCTTCGTGCGGGGCGAGATCGACGCCGGACGCCAGGCCTACGTCGTGTATCCGGTGATTGAAGAGTCGGAGACCCGCGCCATCAAGGCGGCGGAGAAGATGCACGCGCACCTTTCGCAAAAGGTGTTTCCCGATCTCACGGTGGAGTTGCTGCACGGGCGGCTCCCGGCGGCCGAAAAGGACGGCGTGATGCAGGATTTCAAGGCCGGGCGCATTCAAATCCTGGTGGCGACCACGGTGGTGGAGGTCGGCGTCGACGTGCCGAACGCGAGCGTGATGGTGATCGAGCAGGCCGAGAGCTTCGGACTTTCACAATTGCACCAATTGCGCGGGCGCGTGGGACGCGGCAGCGCGCAGAGCTACTGCCTGCTGGTGAGCGGCGAGATGACCGAGGCGGCCCGGGAGCGGCTGTGGACCATGACCCAGACCAACGACGGCTTCCAGATCGCCGAGACGGATCTGAAGCTGCGGGGTCCCGGCGAGTTCTTCGGCACGAAACAAAGCGGGCTGCCGGTGTTTCGGGTAGCCAACCTGCTGCGGGACCGCGAGGTGCTCGAAATCGCGCGGTCCGAAGCGACGGCCTACGTGGAAAATCCGCCCTCCGCGGACGACCTCCGGCGCCTCGTGACCCACCTCCGCGAGAACTGGCAGCGCCGCTACGGCCTGGTACAGGTAGGATGAGAGAATTGAGAAATTGAGAAATTGAGAAACTATGGCGTCTGTTCGTGCCGTTTGCCAACGCGCCAGCTCGGTCACTTGCTTCCGGTCAACGAACTGTTCTCGATCAACGAACGCCGTAGCCGAGCCGCGACCGTGAGGGAGCGGTCCTAACCAAAAGGATCTACCCATGAAGTCAAACTTACAACTCTTCCTCCTTTCCGCCGCAGCCGGC
This sequence comes from Terriglobia bacterium, assembly GCA_041482115.1. Classification (GTDB taxonomy): domain Bacteria; phylum Acidobacteriota; class Terriglobia; order Bryobacterales; family JACQDG01; genus JBGPDC01. The sequence continues at coordinate 1,145 of JBGPDC010000030.1, forward strand.
GTTTTATGTATTACTCAGATCGGTACGAAAAGCGGCATTGACCGTCGGCGTTCGACACCACCTGCCAGCCCTGTGACGACTTCTGGCAGTATGCCAACGGAACCTGGCTCGACCAGAACCCCATCCCGGCGCAGTACTCCGCCTGGGGTCACGCCTACGTGCTCCGGGAAGCCAACCGCGAGCGGCTGAAGACCATTCTGGAGGCCGCGGCAGCGAGCAAAACGGGCAACGCCGACACGCGCCGCATCGGCGACTTCTACGCGAGGTGCCTCGATACAGCCGCCATCGACGCCGCGGGAGCGAAACCCTTTTAGCCGCAAGTGGCGCCTCGCCGCCGTCCCGGCTGCGGTTGAACACGGACCCCCACCCGCTGCCGCGTTTTCGGGCCGACGCCACGCTGCAAAATGTTCCCGAGTTTCAAAAGGCGTTGCGCCGGCCGGGCGACGCTATGGTGCGCCCTCCCGAGAAGCCAGGCCGGCTGTGGTAAAGCGCCGTACCTTCGCGCCGTAAGTATCTGATTCCAAATTGAAGCGCTTCCCGGAGCGAAAGCATCTATTCAAGAGAGAAAGTGTATGCTATCCTATTGCTAAGATCTTCCTGGCAGAGGGGTCAGTCGCCCCTCATCTTCCCGGCCCCGTCGCCACTCTACAAACTGCGTGAAACTGTCCTGGCGCCACGGGTGTGCCGCCGGGATAGCGGCCGAACCGAAAGGATGGGACGGATATGGCGTCAGAACGCAACCGGATTACCAAGCAATACTTACTGGCCAGCGATTTCGACCAGACGCTGAGCTTTCACGACTCCGGAATGGTGCTGAGCGACCTGCTCGGAACCTCCGGATTTCAAGATAAGATCGCCGGGCTTTCCCGCATTCATCTCGTGCAGCAGGGGGGCGAGCTGGCCTACCTGCTGCTGCACGATCCCGAATATCGGCAAGTTCGCAAAGAGCACCTCTATGAGACCGGCAAGCGAATTCGTCTAAAACAAAACATCCCGTTATTGTCGCGGCTGCTCGACGCGCTCGATGGCTACCGGTTCTCTTTTTACGTGGTCTCGGCGGCCCCGGAGGAAGTGATCCAGGCGGCGCTCGAGGGCATCCTCCCGGCGGACCGCATCTTCGGAACCCGCTTCCAGTACGATCCGTCGTCCGGCGAGATCCAGTCGATTCTGCAAGTCCCGGCCGGCTACGGCAAGGTGGCGGTGCTCGAAGAGCTCCGCACCCAACTGCAGGTCAGCCACGACCGCGTGATCTACGTGGGCGACGGCAGTTCCGACGTGAACGTCATGCTGCACGTGAATCGCCGGGAAGGCCTGACGATCGCCGTCTCCGAAAATATCTACATCACCCAGATCGCCAAGCGCACCGTGCTCAGCGAGGATGCCTTGAGCGTCATGGTTCCGATACTGGAAGACGTCCTGGGATGGGACTCCTCCCAAATCCGAACCTTCTTCGAGGCTCATGGGCTGGCGCTTCAGGAATGGGACAAGGTCCGCACCGACTGGCTGACGATTGAAAAACTGGGCGAGCGCTCGCCCCTGCCGGCCTGAAAGGGGACACGAGCCATGCCGGATTGGATCGGATGGGTCGCGACCGCCACTTTCGCCGCCTCGTATCTATGCCGGCGGCCGGTGATGTTGCGGCGGGTGCAGGCCCTGGCCGCCTCCATGTGGATCGCCTACGGGCTGCAGATTCGCGCGCTGCCGGTGATTGTCGCCAACCTGGTGGTCGCGATCATGGCAGTGTATTCTTCCCTGCGGCCGGCCCCCGGGCGCGAAGAAAAGACGTAATCAAGCTATCCTATTTACGAGCCACGATGCCGGTGGGAAGCGACAATCCGTTTGCGGTGCTGACGGCGGTGGTGGCTCCGGCCATCCTCACCAACGCCTGCTCGGTGCTCAGCCTGGGGACCGGCAACCGGATCGCCCGCGTGGTCGACCGGACGCGCGCCCTCACGGCGGAGATCATGTCGTTCGAAGCCGGCAGCCCGCAGTGCGAATCCCGGGTCAAGCAGCTCGACCGGCTGCACGTCCGCGCCGAGTTGCTGCTGCGGGCACTGCGGATCTTCTACGCCTCGCTCGGGTCATTCGCCGCCGCCGCCCTGATTTCCGTCGTAGGCTCGGCGCTGGCGTTCTATGAACAGCGTAAGGCGTTTCAGGCCGCGGCGATCCTGGGACTCGCCATCGGAGCCTTCGCGGTTACCGCCCTGGTGGGCGGCTGCATGCTGATGGTGCGCGAAACGCGGCTGGCCGTACAAAACCTCGCGGAAGAGGAGGCACTCGCCCGCGCCTGGCGCCACCGGCACGATTCCCCTCCCGCCGCCTGAGCGCAGTTTTTCAGAGCCGCGACCGTGAGGGAGCGGTCTTTCCCGGTCAGATCTCCCCAGACGGCAACAGGCGCAGGGCGCGATTTCCTCGCAGGCGATAGATAGAGAAATCGCGGACGTCCAGCGTGAAGACCGTATCGATCTCTTCGCGCTCCGCCAGATAAACCAGGCTGGCGTCCGCCACTTGGGGTTCGAGCCTGCGATACCGGGCCAAGAAGGAACGAATCCAGGGGAAGGCATGGTCGTCCAGTTCGAGGGGTCGCAGCAGGCCGGCTTCAAAGCTGCCCAGAAAACCTTCCACCGCCAGTGGAAAGCGCCGCAGGAGCCAGGCGACCTCCGTAATAACCGGCCAGCACGTGAATAGTGGCGGGGACAGTTTCTGAAGTTGCCCCACACAGCGCGCGTGATGCGCATCCCGGGAGAGAAAGATGGCTACCAGGGGACCCGTGTCAACGAGCACGCGCCCGCTGATCACCTGCCGAAGCCCTGCAAGTATTTCCGGTTGGTCGAGAGATCCCGGGGAGAGGTCCGGACACGTCCGATGATCCCCAGGCGCCGGGCGAGATCATAACAGGTTACCGGCTTCTCGCTGCTGCGCAGGTATCGCTCAATGGCGCGGCGGATCTCCTCGGACTCGGAACTGCCGTCCCGCCGAGCCCGCGCCTCCAACCGCCGGCGCTGCCCGGGGTCGAGGCGCACAGTGATGCGATCGGTCGCCATGTCTGACATTTTATGTCGTTGTCAGACGGCGGTCAACCCGGCACACTCACCCCGTGCGGTGCGTTATCCTGAAGCACCAGATGCGAGTAATCGGGGGAGAATTCCGGTCGCGCCGGCTGAAGACGCTCGCGGGGCGCGCGGTGCGGCCTACGCCGGACCGGCTGCGCGAGACCCTGTTCAACGTGCTGGCCGCAGAGGTGGCAGGGAAAGTCTTCGTGGACGCCTATGCCGGCACGGGAGCGGTAGGAATCGAGGCGCTGAGCCGGGGGGCGGCGCGCGCCGTGTTCCTCGAAAATGGCCGGAAGGCAGTGGCCCTGCTCCGCGAGAACCTCGCGACGCTGGGGCTCGAAGCGCGGGCCACCGTGCTGGCGCGCTCGGCCGCGGGAGCGCTCGCAGGAGCGGGCGGCGACATCGTGTTTCTCGATCCGCCTTACCATGACGAGCGCGAGTATGCAGCGGCCCTGGCGGCGCTCGGTCTCGCGCCGCCGCCCCTCGTGGTAATTCAGCACGACCGGCGGCTCGCGCTCGAAGCGCTTTACGGCGCCTTGGAGCGGGTGCGGGAGCTGCGACACGGCGATAACCAATTGACCTTCTATCGGACAAAATAATCCTTGACTTTATATTACAAAGTACTCTATGATCGTCTGCATGACGGCCTATGAGCGCTGGTACCAGCATTTTCTAGACAACCATCACGGCGCCGGATCACTTCCCTGGCAAGACTCCGCGGCCCTCGACGCCGCCGAACGGAAGCTCGTGGCGCGCGCCGTACAGCAGTTCCAGCTCGGTGAATGGGCGCGGGGCCGCGGGCTCACGAAGAGGGCGGCCGCCCATCGGCTTCTCGCCGCTGACCCCTGGTTTCTGCCGGCGCTGCAGCTCTTCATCGCCGAGGAGCAGTGCCACAGCGGCCTGCTGGGACGCTTTCTCGACCGCGAGCGAATCCCACGGCTCGAGCGTCACTGGGTCGATGGCATCTTCCGCCGGCTGCGCAAGCTGGCGGGCCTGGAGATCTGCGTGATGGTGCTGGCCACCGCCGAGATCCTGGCGATTCCCTTTTACCAAGCGCTGCGGGACTCGACGCGCTCGTCCCTGCTCCGGTCCATTTGCCGGCGCATCCTCTGTGACGAAGCCGCCCACGTGGAATACCAGGCCCTGACGATCGGCCTGGTGCGGCGGCCTCTGTCAGGCCGGGCCCGCAGCCTCCGCGCGGCTTTCCACGCCCTGCTATTCCACGGCACGGCGCTCCTGCTGTGGCAGCAGCACGAGCGGGTGTTTCGAGCGGCCGGATGGGCCTTTCGCCGGTTCCGGAACGACGCCCGCCGGGAGTTCGCGCGCTTCGAACTCCGGATCGAGCGCGTCGCGCGGGACGACCGCCACGCCGCGTCCTTCGAAGAGGCACGAATCATGGACTGACCGGCTTGACGCCACGCGCAGAAGCCTCATAATCCCAAGAGGGGGAGGCACCGGATTATGATGCTCCATCGGATAGCCGTAGTCACTCTGCTCGCCGCCGGAGCCGCCGCGGCGCAGTCGAACGCCCTTCAGACCCGGGACCTGTTGCGGATGCGATCGGTCGGCGACGTGGAATTCTCGCCCGATGGCGGCCGCCTCGCGTACACCGTGGTGAACAACGACGGCCTCGGCCGTCCCTATTCGCAGCTCTGGATCCTGAACCTGGCCGGCGGAAACCCGGTGCGCCTGGCGGTCGAGAAGGAAGCATCGTCCGAGCCTGCGTGGTCGCCGGACGGCCAGTGGATCGCGTATTCGGGGCACGCTGGCGGCCGTTCGGGGCTGATCGTCGCGCGTCCGGATGGGAGCGGGGCGCGGTACCTGGCTCCCCTCGAGGGCACCAACAGCCCGCTGCCGGACACTGGCCGCCGCATCGCGTGGTCGCCCGACTCGCGGCGCATCGCGTTCGTCTCGGCCGTGCCGGGGCCGGAGACCGAGGCCGCGACCGGCGATCCGGTGGTCATCACCCGCTATCTCTACAAGCCCGACGCCGCCGAGGGGCTCACCCGCTTCAACGACAACAAGCGGCTGCACATTTTTCTGGTGGAGGTGACCTCGGGCCAGGTTCGCCCGCTGACCACGGGCAACCACTACGAGCACTCCATCGACTGGTCGCCGAATGGCGAGGAGATCCTCTTCATCTCGAACCGCGAGCCGAACGAGGACCAGTTCTTCAACTACGACGTGCTGGCCCTGCGGGTGGCGGACAGCACGATCCGGCGGCTGACGGCGACGGAGAGCGCCGAGTATCGTCCGCGCTGGTCGCCCGACGGCAAGACCATCTCCTATCAGGCCACGCGGCGCGGGCTGACCGACCTCGAGACCACGATGGAAGACACCCACGTGTGGCTCATGAACGCCGACGGCAGCGAGCGGCGCGAACTCGGCGGGGCGCTCGATAACCGCCAGGGGCCAGCGGAGTGGTCGGCGGACGGACGGTGGGTTTACTTCACGGTGCAGGAGCGCGGGAGCGTGCGTCTCTACCGGTTGCCGGCGGGGGGCGGCCAGCCGGAGCTGGTGGTGGGCGACCGGGGCGCGGTCGGCGGATGGTCGGTGGCGAAGGACGGCGCCGTCGCCTATGCGTTCACCGGTCTGGGCGATATGGCGCAGCTTTATTTGAAGCGGCCGGGGCAGGCGGCGAGGAAGCTCACCGATCTGAATGCCGAGGTGCTGGCCGGGAAGCAGCGGGCCGAGGTGGAGTCGTTCACGTTTATCAGCAACGACAACAAATACGAGGTCGAGGCGTTCCTTACCAAACCGCTCGGCATGACCACCGGCTCGCGGCACCCGCTGATCGTGAACATCCACGGTGGTCCGCACGGCCAGCAGGGACCGGCCTTCAACTTCCAGAACCAGGTCTACGCAGGGCGCGGCTGGGCGACGCTCATGGTGAACTACCGCGGGTCCACCGGCTATGGGCAGAAGTTCGCCGACGCCGTCTTCGGCGACCAGAACGGCAACGAGGCCCAGGACGTCCTCTACGGTCTCAGCGCTGCGCTGCGCCGCAACCTGTGGATCGACCGCGACCGGCTGGGTGTCGAAGGCGTGAGCTACGGCGGCCAGCTTTCAACGTGGCTCATCACCCAGACGCGCATCTTCAAGGCGGCCATCCCCATCGCGTCCATCGCGAACCTGGTGAGCTACAACTACATGACCTACTACAACCAATACGAGCAGATGGAGTTCGGCATCTTCCCCCACCAGGGCAATCTGATGGACCTGCTGTGGCAACGGTCGGCTTTGAAATACGTGGCGCAGGCCGCGACGCCGACGATGCTGATGCACGGCGAGAACGACAACGACGTGCCGATCGCCGAGGCCGAGCAGTATTACGTCGCGCTGCGGGACGTGGGCGTCGAGGCGGTTATGGTACGCTACCCGCGCGAGGGCCACGGCATCCGGGAATCGCGTCACGTGGTGGACCGCTTCGACCGCTCGATCCGCTGGTACGAGGCGCATTTCCCGGCCGCCACACCGTAATATAATGAGAGCCGCTTAGGGGGACGAAATGAAAATTGCGATGCTGATCGGCTCGTGCGTGGTGCTGGGCGCGTTGGCCACGGTTCCCGCCTCCGCGCAGTTGCCAGCGCCGAACGCCGCCGGTGTCGGGATGGGACACCTGCACCTCACGGCCCGCGACGTCGGAGCGCAGAAGAAGTTCTGGACCGAGGTCATGGGGGCGACCGTGGTCAAGCTGGGTCCGGCGGAAGTCATGAAGCTGCCCGACGTGCTGGTGATGTTCCGGCAGGGCGAGCCGAGCGGGGGCACCAAGGGATCGGTCATCAACCACCTCGGTTTCCGCGTGAAGGACATGGAGGCGACCGTCGCCCGCATGAGGGCCGCCGGAGCCAACTTCATCACGCGCACCGAAGTGGCGGGAGGCCGGGCCACGGGAGACATCTTCCACAACGAGGCGGCGAAACAAGTGCAGGCGTTCGTGATGGGCCCCGACGACTTGAAAATCGAGCTGATCGAGGACACCTCGATGACCGTGCCGCTCGCGCATCACCACATCCACTACTTCAGCCACGTGCCACTCGAAGAGGTGGCGTGGTACGTGAAGATGTTTGGGGCCAAGGGCGGCAAGCGCGGCGCGTTCGACGCGGCCGATCTGCCCGGGGTGAACCTGAGCTTCACGAACTCGACCGATACGGTGGTGGGGACGAAGGGCCGCTCGCTCGACCACATCGGCTTTGAGGTTCGGGACCTGGAAGCCTTTTGCAAGAAGCTGGAGGCAGGGGGCGTCAAGTTTGACGTGCCCTACCGGAAAGTTCCGGCGCTGGGGATCTCGATCGCGTTCCTGACCGATCCGTGGGGGGCGTATATCGAATTGACGGAGGGTCTGAACAAGCTGTAGGGGCTGCGGCGCTCGCCTTGAGAAGTGAGCAAATTTGCTCCCCGCCAAGTTACTGATTCTTCAAGGGGGCAGCAGAAGTGATCCAATACCGGGCAAATTTGCCTGGTATTGATCGTGTTGGGGGAGCCGCTTTAACCCAGCGGGCGGCGGCAAAAGAAAAGGTGGCAAATTTGCCACCTTTTAAATGAATAGTTCGGGTTGAGGCTTGGAAGTCATAGCTGCGTTACACTTTCCCAAGTGGCAACGCGCCCGGTTCTTCGCATCTTCATTTCGTCTACGGCAGTGGACCTGCGCGACTATCGCGAAAAGGTCCGCGACGCCGTGCTGCGCCTCGAAGACCTTCCGATCGGGATGGAGACCTTCTCCGCGCTGGGCGGTGAGCCGGCAAGCGAATGCATGCGCATGGCGGCCGAAGCGGATGCGGTGATCTGCATCGTCGCCCACCGCTACGGCTACGTCCCGCCGCCGGATCTGGGCGGTGACGGCGAGCGCTCCATTACCTGGCTCGAAGTGGAGGCGGCGAAGCGCGCCGGCAAGCCTGTGTTTGCGTTCCTGGTCGATCCCAACGCCCCCTGGACCCAGGTCAAGGAACAGGACCGGCTCGTTTCGGAACCGGCGGAGAAAGCCCCGGAGGTTTTCAAGGCGGTTCAGAAGCTGAAGGAGTTCAAAGCTTACCTGGAGAGGGAGTGTGTGCGGCAGACCTTCACGAGCTTGGAGAATCTGACAACGCATGTCACGGTCGCGCTGGCCAAGTTCGCCCCGCAACCGGGCCATGCGCCTGCCGCTACCGCCCGCGTCTGGCAACCGCTGTTCTGCCACGCGCTGCAACCGGCCCAGCATTTCCGTGGCCGCGAGGGCAAGCTCCAGGAGTTGAAGGATTGGCTGCAAGCCCCCGTTACTCCGGACCGTGTTGTCTCCCTGGTCGCCGCGGGCGGCACCGGCAAGACGGCGCTCGTCGATAAAGCTCTGCACGAGGCAACGCTCTCGGACCGCGCCGGTGTCTTCGTCTGGTCCTTCTACGAAGATCCGCATACGGACGCCTTTCTGCGCGAGGCTTACATCTACTTCACCGGCGAAAAGGACACACCCGCCGGCGGAATGCTGGAGCGCCTGCAACTGGCCCTTGCCGGCGACGCGCCGCATGTGCTGATCCTCGACGGGCTCGAGCGTGTCCAGAGCGAAGAGGGTCACCGCCGCCGCGGCGAACTCGAAGATCTGCAATTGAAGCGCCTGGTGCGCGCGCTGGCGGGGGGCATAGGGAGTGCCCGCGCCCTGGTGACGTCGCGCTTCCCGCTGGTGGATCTCGACGGCTGGACCGGCGCCGGACACCGCGCCATCGTGCTGGACGACCTCGAACTTCCGGTGGCACTCGAAGTGCTGCGGGCTTGGAACGTGAAAGGCGACGATGCTGCGCTAGCGCTGCTCATCGACCCGTTAAGCATCGGCGGCCTCTATCATGCTCTTTCCGTGGCCGTCCTCGGTTCCTATCTCGGCAACTTTGCGGGCGGCGATCCTAGCCGGGCGCCGGAGTTCTCGCTGGAGGACGCCAAAGAGTCCGACCCCAAGGCCCGGCGGCTCCACCGCATTTTGGAACAGTACGCCAAGGCGCTCACTGCCCCGGAGCAGGACCTCCTCGCCCGCCTTTCGCTGTTTCCGCGAGGAGTGAAGGTCGAGCTTCTCGGCTGGATCGTGCAGTCCGGCGGAGAGGTGGCCGGGGCTCTCATCGGCCTTGCAGATCACCAATTGGTGAAGCATCTGGAGAGGCTCAAGGCGCTTGGGCTGGTGTTTCGCTATGAGACCGATGGGCAGGTTGTCTACTCCGCTCACCCTTTCCTCCGCGAATTCTTCCGGAATCTCTTGGGGACGAAGCCGGAATCCGTCCACGAGTCTGTGCGCGCCAGGCTGGCTCCCAGCCTCGAAGCGCGGCCTTCGGCAAATCCGAGCGACCCGGCGATTCTGGATCAATACGAGCTGCTGATTGAGCAGACTTTGCTCGCCGGCCGCGTTCAGGAGGCGTTCGATCTGTATTGCTACGGGTTGGGTAGATATGAAAACCTCGCCTGGGTGCTGGGAGAGAACGCCCGTGGTGTCCGTATCCTGGAACGCTTCGTCCCACGGGATGACTTTCCTCTCATCGAGCCTCATCTGCCCCTACGCGACCGATCGGTGCTCGTCGCCAGCCTTGGCCTTTTCGCCATGAATCTAGGCGACCTCGCCCAGGCACGTGGAGCTTTCGGCTATTGCCGCAGGTTGCGCCAAAGCGCATCAGACCGCAAGAATGAATCGATTGTCGCCCAGAATCTCGCTGAGGTCGAACTCTACGCCGGACGCTTCCGAGAGGCCCTCGAACACTCCAACAGCGCGTTTTCGCTCGCAACGGAAGCGAAGGACGATACCGAAATCACGGACTCTCTCAGCTATCGAGCAGCAGCGTACTTTGCCCTGGGAGACATCACCACTGCGGCAGCCGACTTTGAGCGCGCCACCGAACTCCAAGGCGCACCCCTATCCAGCTTACGCGGGATCTGGGAGGCCGAGGGTAAGTTCCGTTGCGGCGACGGAGCCGGCGCACTCCGCCAAACGCAAGCCAACCGGAAGCACGCGACTCACAACAACTATAGCGTGGATCTCTGCTCCTCCAACGCCCTTTTCGCCCGGCTTCTCCTTCCAGACGATCCGGCCCAGGCCGCCCAGCACCTTCAGGACGCCCGTGCCTTCGCCAGCCGGTCCGGTGTAGTCGACCTCCAGCTTCGCTGCTTCCACGCGGCCTGCGAACTCCACCGGCACTTGGGAGATTATCCGCAAGCTATTGCCGAGGCGGAAGCTGGCATCCTTCTGGCAGACACGTGCGGCTTCGGCGGGTTCTCCATTGACCTCCGCCTCGCCCTCGCCGAAACGTACCTCGCCGCTGGAGACGCCCGCAAAGCCCTCCAGAACGCCCGCACCGCGCTCGACCGCTTCGAACACCCGGACTGCCAATACGCCTGGGGACAGGCGGACGGTCTCCACTTCTGCGGCCTCGCCCACGTGCGGCTCGGCGAAAACGAGCTCGCCCGCCAGCGCCTCACCGCCGCTCTCGAACTCCGCGAGCGCCTGGGCCACGGACGCGTGGAGGAAACGCGCCGCGCTTTGGATCTTTGCCGTTCCTAGCTCCCTCGCTGCGGGTCCAGGAGAGGGAAAACATTTCAGACGAGTGTTTGAATCAAACGACCGATTTAATTTTCTCGGCGCGGAAAAGGCGCTTTTGGATGCACTTTAGCGTGTTTTTAGCGCAAAAATGCACTCCGGCCACGGATGTCAGCTCCAGAAATCCGTCACTACCTTGCCTTTCACCAGCTCTCTTGGCTGGTCGAGGTGGTTGCGGATTTCCATGTCGGGATCGATGCCGAGGGAATAGTAGACGGTGGCGAGCAGGTCGTTTGGATGCACGGGCTTGTCCTTGGGAGAGGACGCCGTTTGGTCGGACTCGCCATACTGCGCGCCGCGGGCGATGCCGCAGCCGGCGATGATGGCGCTGTAGCAGTAAGGCCAGTGGTCGCGGCCGTCGGGGGCGTTGGAGTTGCCCGAGGTGCTCACGCCGATGCGCGGCGAGCGGCCGAACTCTCCCACCGCGACCACCAGCGTCTCCTTCAGCAAGCCGCGCTGGTCCAGGTCTTCGAGCAGCGCCGAGAGGCCACGGTCGAGCTTGGGGCAGTGCAGGTTCTTGAGGGGGCTAAAGTTGGAGGCGTGGGTGTCCCAGGAGTCCACTTCGGGATTGCCGTTCGCCACCGCCGGCCAGTTCATCTGCACGAATCGCGTGCCGGCCTCGATGAGGCGCCGCGAAAGGAGCAGTCCCTGTCCGAACGTGGTCAGGCCGTAACGATCCCTTACCTTCTCGGGCTCTTTGCCGAGGTCGAAAGCGTCGCGCGCTTTGCCCGAGAGCACGAGCTTGTACGCCTTCTCGTAATACTCGTCGAGCGCAGATTTGCCGAGCGCTTTTTCGAGGTCCGGCATGGAGCCGTTGATGCCCTTCAGCAGCTCGAAGCGGTCCTGCAACCGGGCCGGAGGAATGTCCTTGCGCAGGGTGAGATCGTCAAGCTGGATGGGCTTGGCGGGGTCCTGATAGAGGCGGTACGGATCGTAGGCCTTGCCGAGAAAGCCGGCGGCGCCGCCCTTGCCGATGATCCCGGACTCTTGCAAGGGGCGCGGCATTTCGACGAACGGGAGCACGGGCTCGGTGGGCGGCTTCAGCTTCGAGACGTGGCTGCCGGCGGTGGGGAAATCCGCGGGGCTGGGCGGCTCGAGCTGCCCGGAAGGAGAGACGCGGTCGGGCGGGTAGCCGGTGAGCATCTGGTAAATCGCCGCGGTGTGGTTGAACAGGCCGTTGGGCGTGTAGCTCATCGACCGGATGAGGGTACACTTGTCGAGCGCGTTCGCCATCATCGGCATGGTCTCGCTGACATAGGTGCCGGTGATCTTGGTCTTGATCGGCTTGAAGTCGCCGCGGATGTTGGCCGGGGCGTCGGGCTTGGGGTCCCAGATGTCGATGTGGCTGGGCCCGCCTTGCAGGAAGACCATGATGACGGACTTGGCGCGGCCGAAGTTGGGCGAGCCCGCGTACTTCGAAGCGGCCGCGGCCTGCTCGGCGCGGAAGAAGCTGGCCAAGTTCAGTCCAAAGAGGCCGATGGAGCCGGAGCGCAGCAGCTCGCGGCGGGTGGGACCTTCACAGGTATGACAACGGCGGCCCGGAATTACCAGCATACATGCACCTCAATAGTTGTAGAGAAACGCTTTGCTATTCACCAGCGCCCACATCAGGTCTTGCGCTCGGGCGGCGCGTCCGCGTGCGCCCGAACTGCCATCGGAGGCGGCCAGGTATTGGAGAGCCTTTTCGATCTCGGCGGCAGTGGGAGGACGGCTCAGCGACGCCAGGTAGATCTCTTCGACAATGTCGCGGTCGGGCCGCCCGCTCAGGATGGCTTTCACCACGCGTCCACTCGAATCGGCCACGGCCTCGGACACCGTCGTCCCGTTGACGAGGTTTAGGGCTTGCGGCAGGCTCAGGTCGCTGCGGCGCTCGCACTCGCAGGAAGATTCGCGCGCGGGCCGCCCGAAGAGGTCGAGGAAGCCGTCCTTGCCCACGTGCGGATCCGGTAGTTGCTCGGCGTTGGTGTCCTCGGGAGTCTCGGGGAATGCCGGGCGCACGCCGGTGGCGAGGGCCAGGGCGTCCATAAGCTGCTCGGCGCCGAGGCGGCGCGGGACGGCGTGGGAGAAATTGTCCGCGTCGCTCGCGTTCCACTCATTGGTCGCGATGCCCGACTGGTAGGTGCGCGAGTTGGCGATGGTGCGCATCACGCGGCGCAGGTCGAAATTGTGATCGACGAAATCCTTGGCCAGCGCGTCGAGCAGGGCCGGGTTGCTGGGCGGGTTCGAGGCGCGGAGATCGTCCACCGGCTCGATGATGCCGCGTCCGAAGAAATAGCTCCACACGCGGTTCACGGTGGACTTGGCGAAAAACGGATTGTCCGGGGAAGTGATCCAGGCGGCGAGCGCGTCGCGGCGTTTGCCATCGGCGGGAATCGCGCCGCCCCCGTAAGACGCCGGCACGAGGAAGCTGGGCGGGACGATGCGGCTGTCCTTGGGGTGCTTCATGTCGTAGCCGTCCCGCTGGTCGTAAACGATCTCCTCGCCCACCTCGTAGCCGGGGCGGATGCCGACCGCCGAGAAGAACGCGGCCATCTGGTAATACTGGTTCTGGGTCCAGCGCTCGAAGGGGTGGTCGTGACACTGGGTGCAAACCATCCGCACGCCGAGGAAGACCTGGGTGGACTTCTCCATCGTGGGCTTGGCCTCGCGCGTCACGCGGAAGAAATTGGCGGCGGGGTTCTCGTAGGAGCTGCCACGGCTCGTCAGCAGCTCGCGCACGAGGCGGTCGTAGGGCTGGTTGGCCTCGAAGGACGCCCGGATCCATTCGCGGAATTCGTAGGCGCCCTTCTCGCCAAGATATTTCCGGTTGTTCTGGAGCAGGTCGGCCCACTTGACGGTCCAGTGATCGACGAAGGCCGGGCTGCCGATCAACTGGTCGATGAGGCGGCTGCGCTTCTGGGGTGTTTTGTCGGCGAGGAAGGCGCGCACCTGGTCGGGAGTGGGGGTGCGGCCGGTGAGGTCGAGCGTGACGCGCCGCAGGAAGCCGGCGTCGTCGACGACCTCGGAAGGCTGGATCTTGAGGCGCTGCAGCTTGGCGTCGATCAGGCGGTCGATATAATTGTTCTGCGGAAGCTGCCGCCACACGAAGCCCGGCTTGGGGTTCAGCACGGTAACGGGCACGGTGACGAACTTGCCCTGGTAGCGCACGAGCAGGGCCGCTTCGCCGGTGCGCAGACCCTTGATTTCGACACCGTCGGCGGTGGCCAGGTCGGGCGTATTGCTCTCGATGTTGGATTCGGCCGCGACGTTGCGTTGGGCGCCGTCCCCGAAGGCCGCGGTCACTTGAATCTTTGCCGTGTCGCCGGGCTTTTCGAGGAAGACCTCCTGAGGCTCGACGTCCAGGCGCGCTACCGTATCGACCTTGGGATCGCCGAAGGGCGTGCTCTGCGCGATCCAGGCGTAAATGATTTTGTAGTAGTCGGAGGTGACCTCGAAGCGCAAGCCCCCACCGTGCGGCACCTCCTGCGTGGGCTTCGCGAGCATCAGGCTGCGGGCGGGGTCGGCGCGGTTGAAGCGGCGTCCGGAGCGGTCGTAGAGCAGCGCTTCGTAATCGAATTGCGGATCGTAGCCGCGCAACGACAGCTTGAAGCCGTTCTTGCCCTTGGCCGCGCCGTGGCACACGCCGGAGGTGCAACCCACCTTGTTGAGGATGGGCGCCACGTCCCGCAGGAAGGTGACCGGGGGCGGTTCGGCGGCGGCGGCGAGGGCCGCGGCCGCGATCGCGCTAACGAGTAGACGCTGCCAGATCATCTAGATGCCACCTCAGGCGCTATACTCCCTGCCGTAACTTCAAACGGGATGGCGCGCGATACGATTCTCTCTTCCCTGCCCCCCACCGTGAGGCGGCCGGTCGCTACCAGGTCGTAACGGCCCAGGTCGGTGGCCTTCGTGGTGCTGACGAGAAAAGTGCCGGTGACAACTTCCGAGCCTTCGCCCGGCAGACGCTTCTGGTCGGTGACGCGGATGTCGCGCGCGCCGACGATGTCCACGTCGAGATTGCGGACCGGCTGGGCGCCCGGCGTGCGGATGTTCCACCGGTACTCATATTGGTAGCGCGCGCCTTCTTCCAACTGAGTCTTGCCGGTTTGGCGGATCTCAAGGGTGGCGAGCGCCGGCTCGGTCGTCGCGGCCGGCAGGTCCAGGCCGAGCCACGGCGCGCTGAGCGGGCGCTGGCGATCGACCACGCCTTGCGCGGTCGCGCCGGCGACGTCCACCGCGAGGCCAGTACCGTGGGCGCGGTGGCGCAGCACCGTGCCGCCGGCGAGCTGAGCCTCGCCCCAAACGACAAGCTGTTGCGGCGGCAGTTCCGTAGCGGCGTCCGCCGTAAGGGTGATCACGCCGCGGGGGCTCGTGGGGCGCACGTTATTGGTGCCGAGATACTCGCGCGGGATGACGCCGCCCTCCGCTTTGACGCCCGGGGGCAGATCGGCGATCGCGAGCTGAATGGCGCCTTCATAGCCGCGGCGGTCGACCGTGACGGTGACGGTGGCGGTGCCCCCCTTGGGAATGTTCACATAGGGCGAGTTGACGAGGAGCCGGTAATCCTCGGCCTGGCGCCGCGCGATGAGCCGGTAGCCGTAAAAGGGGCCGCCGCGCTGGGCGAGGTCCTCGACCGTGATGGTCACGGCGTGCGAGTCCTCGGGGACTTCGACGTTCAGGAAGGGATCGTTGCTGGTGCGGCTGCTGCCCTGAACGGCAAACACGTCTTCGGGCAGTGGCTTGTCGCCGGCGGAATCGATCTTCTTGCCGCGTTCGTCGTAAGCCGTGAGGATGGCCTCGAGGCGCGAGGTGCCCAGCTCGCGGGCCTCCATTTCGAAGAGCAGTTTTTCGCCCGGCTCGGCTTTGAAACGGTAGCGATTGATCTGCGCGGGCTGGGTGAGGCGTCCGTTGATCACGCTCGGAAGGGTCACGGCGTCGGCGGCGGGCTCCAGCAGCTCGGGCAGATCGCTCACCGCAAACCGGAAGGGCAGCACGGGCGAATGGGGCAGCGCCACGGTAGTGAACTGCTGGTCGGGACCGGCCTCGCGCAAATCGGCTACCGCCTTCGCCGGCGCTTTGAGATTGCCTCCGAAGAGGCTCACCTCGACGGCTTCCCCGCGGCGGCCTCCCAGCGGGAAGAGGCCCTCGGCATACGAATAGCTTCCCATCTTCAGCCGGTAGAAATTCTGGTCCTGCGTGCTGAAGCGGGCGTCGTGCACCTCGACGTAGTAATCGCCTTCGCGCGGGAAGGTGAAGTCGATGCGGGCGTCGAGGCTGGCGCCCGGGGCATCGTCGCTGCGCGCGAGCTGCTTGCCGGAGGCGTCCAGAATTCGCAGCAAGGGGTCGATGGCCGAGCCGCAGCGGCGGGCCTCCACTTCAAAGATGCGGTGCTCGCCGGCCTTTCCAGAGACGCGAAAGATGTCGCGGTCGGGTCCGCGCAAGGTTCCATTCACGACGATGGGCGAGGAGCGGACCGCCTCGGCCGTCTCGACCGTGTCGTTCTGATTGGGACGCGCGTAGGGGAGCGACTCTTCTTCGGTAGTCTCGGGATAGGTCCCCACAGTGAACAGCAGCACGTTCGAGATGCCGGTGGGCGTCTCGAGGCGGATGGGATAGACGCCCGGGGCGGCGTCCGGCTTGGGCTCGACCAGAAATGCCGCGGCGCGGCCGGGCGCCATCATCATGGTGTCGCGCCGCGAGGGGGAGAGCGGCGTGAAGGCCGCGGCAAACGTGGAAGATAGGCGCGTGCCTTCGCCCAGGTTGCGGCCGCGGACAATCAGGGTGAACGTCTTGCCAAGCTCGGCGCCGCGCGGCTGCAGCTCGATAATTACCGGCTCGGCGGCGAACAGGGCCGGCGCGATAGCCACCGCAATCACAATTACCAGACGCTTCATGGCGCGCTCCCCAGTTGGCTGGTCTCTTTTACGATCGGTACCGGCGTGAAGGCGTGCAGCAAGCTTCCCGAGGCCGCGTCGTAGGTGCGCACTTGGCCGTCGAAGCCGCCGGTCGCCAGGACCTTGCTGTCCGGGCTGAACGCGATCGTGTAAATCCCCGCCGTGTGTCCCTTGCAGGCGGCGACCCGCTCGCCGGTGCCGGCGTCATAAATATTGACGGCGGGTCCGGCGCCGGCGACGGCGATGCGGCGGCCGTCGGGCGACCACGCCAGCGCGGAAATCGCGCCGTCCTGGCGTTCCAGCTTGAGGACCAGGGTCGAGTCGTCGGCGATCTTCATGTTCTTCGGGCGGTCCATCAGGTAGACGTAAGGCGTGCGGTCTTCGCCGCCGATCACGACCACGTCCTTTGAGGGATGCCGGGCGACGGCGGCCAGCTCGCCGCGCAGCAGGTTCAGGTTCTCAAGGAAGGCGCCCGAGGCTACGTCGGTGAGCTTGGCGGCACGATCGCCGCCGACCGAGACGATCCGCTTGCCGTCGGTGCTGAACACCGTGCCGAGCACCCAGTTTTCATGATTGCCGATCTTGCGCAATTCCTTGCCGCTCGCCGCCTCGAGAAGGCGGACGGTGTTGTCGGCGGCTCCGACGGCGACAAGTGAAGCGTCCGGCGAGAGCGACGCGCCGAACACCGTGTCGTTGGTCAGCGTCACGGAACGGCGCAGGACGCCGGCCGCGACGTCCCACACCTGGATTTCGCCAAAGCGCGCGGGGGTCCCGCCGCCGGCCACGAGCGTCCCGCCGTCCTGGGAGAAGGCGAGGGACAGGAGGCGTTCGGAGACGCCTGCCAGGCGGCGCGGCGGGCGGCTGCCGTCGGGCGAGTGGAGAAGCACTTCCCGGTAGGCCGAGACCGCCAGCGTCTTGCCGTCGGGCGAGAAGGCCAGGGCCGTGAGCACGGGCGGCTGCGTGTAGACCATCGGCTGCCCGGTGGCCAGGACGTCCCGTGCGGCAGGCGGCGTGTCGTCCTTGGCGCCGGCGGCGATCCAGTCGCGGAACAGTTGGATTTGTTCCGGCGGGAGCGGAGGCTGGGCGAACGGCATCTGCGGTTTCAATTCGCCGCTGAGATATTTCACCACGAGGCTCTCCGCCGGCGCGCCGGGCTGGAAGGCCGGGCCATGCTGGCCGCCGGCCCGGAAGGCCTCCAAACTGGTCACGTCCAGCTTGGAAGAGGCCAGCGCCGGCTGGTGGCAACCCTGGCACTGGCGCTGCAGGATAGGGCGGAGGTCATGCAGATAGCTCGGTTCGGCGGCTTGCAGGCCGAAAGCCAAGAGCCCGAGATAAAGAGCAGTCCGCAGAGGCACTTCGTCCCCTTCTTGAACGTGCGCTTATTATAAGGCAGATGGGGCGGCTCGTGCAGATCGGGCTGGGCGATCGGGCTGGGCGTCCCCTGCCCCCTGGAGCTGAGGCCGCTGAGCCAGCGTGCCTTTAGCGGAAATTCGCCGCTCCGCGGAGCGTGGCGGTATGGGGGTAATTACTTCGGCCAAAACTTACTTCGGCCAAAACCATGCGACGGGTGCAGTTTGGGGTTAAAATGAACCCGCTGAAGACATTTCGCCGGTCGACCATTGCTGCGGCCGGGTCACGATATCAAACGGGGAGGTTAGCATGCCCAGGCAATTCAGAGGGGCGCTGTTGATTCTCAGCGCGCTGGCGGTTCTGCCACTGGCCGCGCAAAACTTTGGGGAAATCACGGGCGCCGTCTCCGACTCCACGGGGGCGGTGATCGCCAATGCCGAGGTGACCGTAACCAATCCGGCGACCAACCAGGTTCGCAGGGCCAACACCAACCAGACCGGCAACTACTCCGTGCCCTATCTGGTTCCCGGCCTTTATGACGTTCGGGTTGAAAACCCCGGCTTCAAAGTCGCTACCCGCAAGGATGTCGAGCTGCAAGTCGGCGCTATAGCCCGCATTGACTTCAGTCTGCAGGTGGGTGAGCTCAGCCAGCAGGTGGAGGTTACAGGAGGCGCGCCGCTGCTCACCACCGAGAGCACGGCGCTGGGGACCGTAATTGAGAACCGGCGGATCGTCGACCTGCCGCTCAACGGGCGTAACTACCTGCAGCTCGTCACCCTCAGTCCGAATGTGACCACCGAGGGTGGCTCCGGCGGGGGCGGCGGCCTGCAGGGCGGCACACGCGCTCAAACTTCCCTCTCCATCGCCGGGCAGCGCCTCGAATACAATCGCTACACTCTCGATGGCGTCGAGAATACCGACCCGAATTTCAACTCCTATATCATCCAGCCGTCGGTGGACGCGCTGCAGGAGTTCAAGGTTCAGACCGGCGTGTATTCGGCGGAATTCGGCCGCGGCTCGTCCCAGATCAACGTCACTACCAAGGCCGGGACCAACGACTACCACGGCACGGCCTTCGAATTCCTCCGGAATTCCGCGCTGGACGCCCGCCAATGGCTGCAATCGCAGGGAAACAAGAACCCCTTCCGCCGCAACCAATACGGCTTTACGGTAGGAGGCCCGATCGCGATCCCGAAGGTCTTCAACGGCAAGGACAAGCTCTTCTTCATGTCGAATTTTGAAGAGCTCCGGGACCGGACGACCACCCAGACGTCCGCGGCGGTAGCGACCGATGGCATGCGCACTGGCGATTTCTCCTTTGCGGGGCGGAACATCTTCGATCCTCTTTCGCGCACCTTTAGCTCCGCCGGAGTGGCGCTGTCGGCGACGCGGTTCGATAACAACCTGATTCCGAAGGCGCGCTTCGCTCCGGCGGCGCTGAAGCTGCTGGAGTTTTTCCCGGCGCCGACTACGCCCGGCAATACCGTCGCGGCGCGCAATTTCCTTCGCAACGCCTCCGCGCCCACCGACTCGGATCAGTTCAACCAGCGCGTGGACTGGGTCGAGAGCAACAAATCGAATTGGTTTGGCCGTTTTAGCTGGGGCACCGAGTTGCAGCAGCCCGCCGCGACGTTCCAGCCTGACACGCAGCAGGTGGCGACCACGGTCCGCCAGGGCATGCTCTCCAACACCCGCATCCTGAGCGCCTCCACCGTCAACGAAGCCCGCTTCAACTGGAACCAATTCAACAACGACCTCGTCGGATATTACGCCAACGGCCGGGACGTGGAAGCGGCCCTCAACATCGTCGGCTTGTTTGCGGCGAGCCCGCTGGCCTACGGGGTCCCGGCCATCGGCCTGGGGCAAGGCATCAACAGCTTCGGCGGAGTGACTCCCTGGGTGACGCGGGACGACACCTTTCAATTCCTCGACAACGTGTCGGTGGTGAAGGGCCGGCACTCCATCAAGTTCGGAGCGGAGATCCGGCGTGACCGTTACAACCAGTTTGGCAACCAGAAGGCCACGGGCGAGTTCCTTTTCGACGGGCAATCCACTTTCGATCCCGCCAACCGCAACGCCACCGGTTTTATATTCGCCGACTATATGCTGGGCCTGCCGAACACGTCCGCCCGGGTGGTGGCGATGGCCGATGCCCTGCTGCGCCGCAGCTCCTACTACGCCTACGTGCAAGACGACTGGAAGATCACCTCGAAGCTGACACTGAACGTCGGCTTGCGCTACGAAAATGCGCGCCCCTGGTTTGACAAGTATCGGGGCATCATGAATGCGCAAGTGTTCGACCCCGGTGTGGGTCCCAACGGCATCCTGGAAAACACGAAAGTCCCGATTCTCACGCGGCCGGGCGCCGGGGACTTCTATCAGGGCCTGAACTTTCATTTTTCCGATGGACAGCTCACCCAAACCGGCGACCAGTATATGGGGCGTGGTTTGGTGAATCCCGACAGCAACAACTTCGCGCCGCGCTTAGGTTTGTCTTACAGTCCCACGGCCCGCTGGACGATTCGGGCCGGGGGAGGCGTCTTCTACGTGCAGGATACGGGCAACCCGACTTTCGACATGGCTCGGAACCAGGCGGGACGCGACTTGTTCATCACGAGTATTGAGGATCGCAGTGCCGCCCTGGGCGATCCCTGGGCGCTCGAACGCCAGAACGCCCGGTGCACGGGGTGGGCCGGCCCCTGCCTCGTGGCGCCCCAGATTCTGGCCAACATACAAGACCTCCGCACGCCCTATGTCAACCAGTGGCTGTTCAACGTCCAGCGGGAGATCACCCCCAATCTGGTGCTGGAGACCGGCTACCAGGGGAACCAAGGCCACAAACTCGCGCGTTTCCGTCTTTACAACCAGCCCATTCTCAAGAACGGGCCAACCGACACCCGCAGCGTAACGCAGCGCGAGCCGTGGCCCGCCTTCGGCCGGATCCAGGAGGTGGACGGCGGCGACAACTCCAACTACCACGCCCTTAGCGGGAAGCTGACCCAGCGGTTCCACAAGGGCCTGACGTACATGATCGGCTTCACCTGGTCGAAGGCCATTGACGGCGGCAGCGCCATTCGCACCAACTCGGGGGACAGCCTCTATCCGATCAACAGCTACAACCTTCGTGCGGAGCGAGGGCTCTCGCAATTCAACGTGGGCCGGCGGCTGGTGGCTTCTTACGTCTATGAGTTGCCGTTCGGAGCCGGGAAACCTCTGGCGAATCAAGGCGTCGTTAGCAAGATCGCCGGCGGCTGGCAGCTCGGCGGAATTCTCACGCTGGCCGACGGCGCGCCGCTGGGAGCCGTCCAGCTCGGCGATACGGCTGGTCTCAACACGCTCGGCAACATGCCGAATGCGACCGGGATCAGCCCGATCCCGTCCAACCCCACCGCGCAACAGTTTTACAACATCGCCGCCTTCGACTACACCAACCCGAACCTGAGTTATCAGCCCGGCAATATGGGCAGAAACACCCTCACCAGACCCGGCACCAGGCAGGCGGACCTGTCGCTGGCCAGAAACATACGAATTCGCGAGAGCCACTCGCTGAACGTGCGATTTGAGGCGTTCAACGCCACCAATCATCCCAACTGGAACGCACCCAGCTCGGATGCGCGCAGTCCGGCGACGTTCGGCGTCATTACCTCCGCGAAGACCATGCGGCAACTGCAATTCGGTTTGAAATATACGTTCTGAGCACTGCCGCCCGCGAAATCAGTAGAGCACGAAGGACCACAGCGTATCGCCCGTCGCTGCGATCAAGTACTGGCGGCCGTCCAGCAGGTACGTCTGCGGCGCATTCGTGATCCCTCCGATGCGCGTGTTCCACAAGGGCTTTCCGGTGGCCGCATCATGCGCCACGAGGTTGCCCGCGCCATCGCCCGCAAAGAGCAGCCTTCCGGCCGTCGCGAGCAATCCACCGCCGCCGCCATTGCCATAATACGGATGCCGCCACGCGACCTTCCCCGTCTGGTAGTCGAGCGCCGTCAGGAACGTCCCGCCCGACCCGACGGGGACTTCTTCCTTCCCCCCCAGGCCCATCGATCCGCGCGGGTCCACGTCGGTCAGATAGAAGATCGAGTACGCATTGGCCTCGGCGACATAGAACAGGCCGGTGTCCGGGGAATAGGCCGGCGGCTCCCAATTGATGGTGCCGTCGGAGTTCGGCGACACCAGCGAGCCGGCGACCGTCGCATCCTTGACGGGATCGTGCTGCGGGCCGCCGGTTTTGGTCAGGCCCTTAGCCCAGTTGGTCAGCATCCCGTACTTGGCTGTCAAGAGGCGCTCACCAGTGACGCGATCGAGGGCGAAGTAGTACCCGTTACGCGCCGCCGTCAGCACGAGCTTCCTCATTTTGCCGTTGAACATGGCGTCCACCAGGACCGGCGTTTGGGCGGAATCGTAGTCGTGCATGTCGTGAGGCGAGGTCTGGAAATACCAGGCCATCTTGCCGGTGTCCACGTGCACGGCCACGAGCGCGCAGGTGAAGAGGTTGTCACCCTCGCCGCGGGTGCCCGTCATGAAGGCCGGCGTCGGATTGCCGGTACCGAAGATGTAGAGCTTCGTCTCGGGATCGTAAGCTCCCGGGATCCAGGCTTGAGCGCCGCCATGCCGGGCCGCGTCCAGGCTGGCCCAGGTGTCCAGTCCGGGATCGCCCGCCTTCATCGGCACCGTGTAGAGCTTCCACTGCAGCGCCCCGGTTTCGGGATCAAACGACTGCAGAAATCCCGGCGCATCGATGTCGTTACCGGTGCCCACGATCACGTGATTTCCGACCACGATCGGGGCTGGTGTCGAGAAGTATCCTTGCGCCAGGTCGGCAATCTCTTTGTGCCAGCGCTCCTGGCCGGTTTTCGCTTCGAGCGAGACCAGGTAGTCGTCGGGCGTTTCCATGAACAGGTAGTTGTTCCACATGGCGAGGCCGCGATTGCCGATGTGGGTGCCACCCTTGGTCTTCCAGAAGTAGTGCCACAGCTCGCGCCCGTCGCGCGCGTCCACGGCCCAGGCATTGTCCGGCGTGGTGAAGTACAAAGTGCCATCGACCTGCAGCACGGAGGCCTTGATGCTGCCGCCGCCAATGGCGATGTCGCCCGGACCCTCGCCGCCCACCATGAGCTTCGCGCCTCCGCCGCCGCCGCCGCGCCCGCCTGGTCCGCCTGCATTGCCAGCGCCCGGAGTCACCCGGATCATCCAGGCCAGCGTGAGGTTCTTGACGTTGGACTGATTTATCTGGGTCAGCGCGCTGTAGCGCTTGCCGGTGTAGTCGCCGTTATAGGTCGGCCAGGAGTCCTTCAGCGGCCGGAGGAGGTCGGCCGGAGCGACTCCCTTGCCCTGCGCCATCAGGACAGCCGGCGAGAGCAACAACGATGTGGTCAGCAGCAGTTTTGGGAGTCTCATTTCAAGGTCACCAGATAAGCGGTCACATCGTGCATGTCTTTGTCCGTGTAGACCGCCAGCAGATCTCTATGGGCTTTCATCGGATCGCGGACGTCAACCTTTGGCACGTCGCCGTTCCGGCCGAAAGTGCGCACCGTTCCGTCGGCCAGCTCCATCGTGACGAGGAAGTCGTCGATACGGACGAGCCGGCCTTCTACGCTGCTCTCTTCCGGCAGAGTCACGGTTACGGTGACGGCACGGCGGCCCACCGCGGCCGGCGCCGGGCCACGGCCACTGCGAGCCCCGCCTGCCACCCAAGTGTTCTGTAGAACCTTAGGGTCGGGGAATTTTGTGGCGATCCCTCGCAAATCACCCGTGGGGGAGTGGCAGCTAGCGCACTTCCCGTCGAAGTACTGCTGGCCGGCGCTCGCCTCGCCGACGAGCACACTGGGAGGCGGTACACCGGTCGCGGGAGGGACGCCCTGCCTTCCGATGGTCTCGAGGACGCTGCGGACGTAAGCGGCCACGGCCTTCCCGTCCGCGGGGCTCATGCTGATCGGTGCCATGCCCGTGGCCTGACGACTGCCCTCGATGACGGGGAGGATCAACTCGCCGTCCCGGTCGCTCAGGGCCAACTGGGACCGCAGCAGGTTCGGTCCGCCCAGGTCGCCGCCTCGGAGGTCGGCGCCGTGACAGCCCGTGCAACTGATGCCGTAAAGCGTTCTCCCGCGTGCGATCTGCGCGGGGTCGCCCGGCGACCGCTGCTGCCCTGGAACGAAGCCTCCGATCCGGCGGCCGCCACCGGGGCCCGCCGTGGCTGCCGGCGTTCCTTGTGCCTGGACCGGAGCCGGTAGGGTAATCGTCAGTCCTAAGAGAGCCGCGGCTGCCAAACCATTGCTGACCCGCATCGTTCACCTCACCGTCAGAAATGCCGCCCCGGGGGGCACTCCGAACTACGCATTGTACGTCTATTCGCGAGCGCCGACATCCGGAGGCGGCGCCGGGAAATATGCTGCGGGTATAATGGCCGCGTGGCTAGCGTGGCCCAGCGGGGAGAGACAGCATGGAGATGGATCGAAGGCGTTTCATGGGAATGGCGGCGGCCGGAGCCGGTTCCGTGCTGTCCGGGGGCGGCGCACTCGGCCAGAATGTAAAGCTCCCCCGGATCAAGTCCACCTTCAATGGAGTGGTGGTGGGTTGCAATACCTACAGCCTGCCGCAATTGCCCATTGCCGAGGCCCTGGCGGCCATCGCGCAGATCGGGTTCGGCGAAGCGGAAATCCATCCGCGTCACATGGAGCCACTTTCCGGACCCGGGACCGGCCCGGCCGATCGCGAGAAGCTGCGCGAATGGCGGCTCACCGTGCCGCTGTCGCATTTCGAAGCGGTGGGGAAGAAGTTCTGGGACGCCGGCGTGTTCGTTTACGCGTACAACTTCAACTACCGCGAGGACATGACGGACCCCGAGCTCGAGCGCTCCTTCGAGATGACGCGCGCGCTCGGCGCACAGTGATCACGGCAGCCGGCAGTGAAGGCCGGGAGCTGGCGAAGCGGCTCGATCTCTACGCGAAAAAATACAAGATGCGCGTCGGCCTTCACAACCATGCGGGGACCATCCGCAGTGAAGCCGATTACGACAACGCGCTCCAGGGGCTCTCCGAGTATTCGGTCATGACCTTGGACATTGGCCACTATATTGCCGCCAACGGCGACCCCGTCCAGCTCCTGCGCCGGCGCCATGACAGCATCATTGCCTTGCATATCAAGGACCGCAAAAGGAACGACGGTCCTGACATGCCGTTCGGTGAAGGCGACACACCGATTAAGGAGGTGCTGGCTCTGGTACGTCAGGAGAAGTGGGGCATCCCGGCCAACATAGAGTGGGAGATTGCGGGCGCGGACCGTGTGGAGGCGGTGCGCCGATGCTTCGACTACTGTAAGCGCGCGCTACTCTCGTAGCACCAGCAGGCGGCGGCCCGCTGGCCACACGTTAAGACGGTCGCGGCGGGAGCGGCGCGTTAACCGAGGTCGGACAGGTAGTTTAGCTTCCCCGTCGAATCCGCAAAGGACTCCACCGGGACGCCCATATGCTCGGCCATCGTGACGTGGAGGTTCGCCATGGGGGTTTCCTTGGGGAAGCGCACCAGGCGGCCGGGACGGAAGGCGCCATGGCCGCGGCCGGCCAGCACGGTCGGCAGGTCGTCGTGGTCATGGTCGCGGCTGAGGCCGCTGCCGTAGACGACCATGGCATGGTCCAAGAGCGTGCCGTCGCCCTCCGGCGTGGCCTTCAGCTTCTTGACGAGGTAGGCAAACTGGGCCATCTGAAGCTGGTTGATGCGGATGCACTTCTCGATCTTTTCCTTATCCCCGCCGTGGTGGGTGAGGCCGTGGTGGGATTCGGCAATCCCGATCTCGCGATAGGCGCGGTTGCTCTGCTCGAGAGCCAGCAGGAACGTGATCACGCGTGTCGAGTCGGTCTGCAAGGCGAGCGTCATCAGATCCATCAGCAGATGCGCGTGCTCCTCGAAATTCTCCGGGATGCTCGAAGAAGGCGCGGCGATCGAGGGGACGGCGCGGGTGTTCTGGCTTTCGGTCTTCTGGATGCGCGTTTCAATTTCGCGGATGGCGAACAGGTACTCGTCCAGTTTGCGCCGGTCGGTCTTACCCAGGGAGCCTTCCAGGCTGCGCGCGTCTTCCAGAACCGAATCGAGAATACTCTTCTGATACCTCTGGCGGCGGGCGCGGCGGACCGGATCGGTCTCCACCTCCGCGCTGCCGAACAGGCGCTCAAAGACGGCGCGGGGCCGGATCTCGGGCGGATTCGGAGTGGACGGGGTCCGCCACGAGATGCTGTTGCTGTAAGCACAACTGTAGCCGTTATCGCAGTTGCCGCCCTGGATGCCTTCCTCGCAGCCGAGTTCGAGCGAAGCGTAGCGGGTCTGGCCGCCGATTTTCTGGGCGACGATCTGGTCGATCGAGATGCCCGTCTGAATATCCTTGCCGAAGGTCTTCTTGGGGTGGGCGTTGGTCAGGTAGCTCGCGCCGGCGCGGCCGTGGTCGCCGGGACCGTCGCCTAGTTCGCGGCCGCCGTTGATCGTCAGGCCGCCTACGACCGTCACGTCCTCGCGAAGGGACGCCAGGGGCTCCAGAGTTCGCGGCAGCGTCGCGGGCAGCGCGGAGATGTCGGTGTCGGCCTTGATGGTCCAGTGGTCCATCTGGACGCCATTCGGAAAGTAGACGAACGCCATGCGGGCGGGGATCTTCGACGAAGTCGTCGCGGCGGCGGCAAAGGCCGGGACCATGGCGTCGAGCAGCGGCAGGCCGAGCGAGGCGCCGAGGCCGCGCAGAAACGTCCGCCGGGGCAGTTCTTTCTTCAGGCTGATGTTCATGGCCTTATTCCCTCCCACTTCGCATCTGGAACGGCTGGCTGTTGACCACTCCGAGAACCAGGGTCGAAAACCGGTTGTCGTTGGCCGCCACCTGGCGGCGGATCTGATCGACGGCAGTCCGGTCATAGGATTCGAGACCGCGTCCGAGCGCAAAGGTCAGCAGCTTTTCGGTGACGTTGCGCGTAAAGGCGTCGGACTGGCTGCGCAGAATCTGCTTGAGGTCCTTCGCGCCGCTGAAGGATCTTCCGCCCGGCAGCACGCCGGACGTATCGATCGGGACGGCGCCGTCCTTGGTGCGCCAGGCGCCCACGGCATCATAGCTCTCGAGGCCGAAGCCGATGGGGTCCATGACCGTGTGACAGGGCGCGCAGGCGGGGTCTTTGCGGTGCTGCTCCATGCGCTCGCGCATGGTCAAGGTATTGCCGAGCTTCGCTTCTTCGAGCGGCGGGACGTTCGGCGGCGGGGGCGGAGGCGGGGTGCCCAGCAGGTTCTCGAGCACCCACTTGCCGCGCACCGGCGGCGAGGTCCGGGTCGGGTACGACGAAACGGTCAGGATGGACGCCTGGGTCAGCAGGCCGCCGCGCTGCTCGCCATCGAGCGAGACGCGCTGGAATTCTTCGCCGTGAACGTCCTTGAGGCCGTAGTGGTGGGCGAGAGGTCCGTTGACGAAGGTGAAGGGCGCGTCGATCAAATCGAGGATACTGCGGTCTTCCTGGACGACGGCGCTCACGAAAAGCTGGGTCTCGCGCTTCATGGCGTCGAGGAGTTCCTCGTCGACCACCGGGAAGCGGTCGGGGTCGGGCTTGGTGCGGCCGAGGGTGCGAAGCTGGAGCCACTGGGCGGCAAAGTTATCGACGAGGTTGGCGCCTTTGGGATCCTTCAGCATGCGGCGCACCTGGGCTTCGAGGACGCCCGGCTGGCGCAAACGTCCCTGGTCCGCCAGGCGGCGCAGTTCCTCGTCCGGCATGCTGGCCCACAGGAAATACGAGAGCCGGGAGGCGAGCTCGTGCTCGGTGACCAAATGCGCGGCGGTGGCAGAGGGCGGGTCCCGCTCGAGGCGGAACAGGAAGTGCGGCGAGACGAGCACCGCCTCGAGCGCTATCCGCAGGCCTTCTTCGACCGCGTCCCCTTCCTTCTGGGCGAGGGCGACCAGGCGGAGTTTGGCGTCCACCTCTTCTTTCGTAACCGGACGGCGGTAGGCGCGGCGCAGCAGGTTTTCCACGGCGGGGCGGGCGCAGGAAGGCTGGTGGTGGCCCGGGGCGTGGCCGCAGAGGAAGATCCGCTTATAGCTTTCGGGCGGCGCTGCGCTGGGGTTGAAGGGGCCGACGATGTCGGTGTAGTCGACGTAGAGCTTGCGGCGTCCGTCGGGGTTGACGTTGCTGCGGGGGTCGTCCAGGTCCGCCAGCTCGGGGAAGGAAGCGCGCAGGAAGTGCTCCCCGGCCTGGACGGGAACCCGCGCGATGAACTCGCCTCGCGAATACTCGAAGGTTACGTCACCTTCGACGACGCCGGTCAGGATCTGGCGGCCGTCGAGGGAAGCGACCAGTTGCACCGGCGGGAAGGCCTGGCGGGCAGCGTCCTCACGGGCCTTCAGCTCTTCGGCGGTAGGCTCCCGGCGGACGCGCTTGGGGGCGCCGCCGCCCTGCTTCTTGCGGGCGAGGAAGGCTTTCCGGCGCGCTTCGATCTGGGCGAGTTGCTCGGGCGAGAGGTCGTTGGGATCCTGGCCGCGGTAATTGGCGACGCGGACGCGGATCTCATACTCGGCGTCGGCCGGGAACACGAAGCTGCCGTACATGGCGCCGCGCATCGAGAAAGGAAGCGTCAGGCCGCCCGCGGGCGGAACGCCGGTCTCGTGTCCTTTCTTGGGCATCAGGCGGACCAGCACGGTCGGCTTGGGCGGCAACGTTTCGCCGTATATCGCCAGCTTAGAGATCTTGGCCGCGGCGGTGAGGTACTTCTCCATGAGCAGCGGCGAGACGGTCAGGACGTCGCCGATGTTGTCGAAGCCGTAGCCCGAATCATCCACGGGGAACTCGTCGGCCGCGTGAACGGCGACGCCAAGCAGGTCGCGGATGGTGTTGTGGTACTCGACGCGGTTGAGACGGCGCGCTGTAACCCGTCCCGGGTCGGCGGCGCGGTTCGGTCCGGAGCGCTGGAGCAGGTCGTCGATCCAGTGGGTGACGGCCGCGATTTCGGTCTTACTGGGGGCCGGCTGGCCGGGAGGCGGCATCTGGCCGGCCGTGAGCTTGTCGAGGACTCTCTCCCAGATTTCGGGATGCTGGCTGGCCTGAGAGTTGTCTTGCAGTGCTTCGAGGTTCAGGTTGCCGGTCTTGAGTTTCTCGTTATGGCAGGCAAAACAGTTGCGGGCAAGCACCGGCTGGACGCTCTGAGAAAAAGAGGCGGACTGGCCGGATAGACTGCTGAGGCTGCTGATCAGCGCGACAGAGGCTGACAGAATGACGACGCCAGCGACAGCAGCGGAATGGGCCTCCCTCAACGCGGTTCCTCCCAATCTCAGCGACACACCAATAGCGGCATGATGGTCATACCATCCACCTAAATTGTAGGGTCTGCGAGTCAAAACGTCAACGGACGTTGGGCTGTAGACAGCATCCTAATGACCCGCTGGCATAAGGATTTGCACAATGGTTACCATGGGCTGATCTTTGAGGGCTCGTAAACGGGGCGTCAATCGATAGAATAGTCGCCGTCCCCGGCACCGTGACCGACTGCCCGTAAGCGAAGTCGAGTGGGCTCACAAGAAGCGCTGAGAGTGCACAAAGGAAGAAGGAGGTTAGAAATCCGATGTTCATACGCCTCAGCAATTTTCACCGCACCGCGATCGTCACCTCATTGCTCGGCCGGCTCAAGTACAGCAACCTCACGGGCACCGCCAGCCCCGCCACCACGCCCTTTGGCACGCGGATGTTCACCTGATTCAAACCCGGATATCCCGGCGCACTGCCGAACCACAGCACCTCGGCCATTCGCCCGCCAACGATGACCTGGGGAGGAATAACGCTGCCGTTCGTCAAGCCGCTGAGATAGATTTCCAGGGCCTCCCCCACGGCAGCAGGGCTGCCCGAAGAGGCGAGCCGATCGGTATTCGCATGCAGGATGGCGCCCTGGCCTCGCCCATCTCCCGAAACCGAGAACAGCGCCGGCGCCGGCGCCAAGACCGCCGGACGATAGATCTCGGCAGTATCGACCGAGTATCCACAGCAGATCCATCCGCCGCCCAGCAGGACCGTTCCATCCGGCAGCAGCGTGGCCGTGTGGCCCTCTTCCCGGTTCATGACCAGATCGTCCGTCCTGATGAACCTGCCCGTAACCGGATCATAGATTTCGGCGCTGCCGTTGGGCCAGGAACTCCCGTCTCTACCAGCGACCCACACCTTTCCGTCAGGGAGTAGGAGGCCGGTGCTGTACCCCCGCGCCTTGTTCATCTTGGCTGTGGCGGTGAATGTTCCCGCAGACGGCTCGTACACCTCCGCGAGGTCGCTGGGATCACACGAGTACGTCAAGACGTCCAAGACCTTGCCATTCGTCAGCAACGTCGACGCCGCGGGAAAGGTGCCGGCGTAGGCGCTCTTGCCCGACACCGTGAAGGCGCCGGTGTCCGGATCGTAGACTTCGGCGTTGGGGCGATCGTCAAAATCGTCCTCGCTCCGTCCGCCGTCGATCAACACCTTGCCGCTCGCGAGGAGGGTCGCCTTGAGCCCCCAACGCGCTGCTGCCATCCGGCCCGTCGCAGTAAAGGTTCCGGCGGCAGGGTCGTACAGCTCGGCAGTGGCAGAAGGCTTATTGGGAGCGCCGCCAGTTATTAAGACCTTCCCATTGTTGAGCAACGTCGCCGTATGCCCCGACCGTGCTGTAGTCATTTCCCCCGTCGGGGTGAAGGCGCCCGTGGCAGGATCGTATAACTCCGCAGACACTAGCGGGATCAAAAAGCTGCCGCCAGCGATGCTGTTATTACCGCCGGCTATCAAGACCTTGCCGTCCGGAAGCACGGTCGCAGTATGAAAGTAACGGGCCGCCGTCATGTCGCCCGTGGCGGTGAAGGTTCCGGTGGAAGGATCGTACAGTTCCGCGCTGGCCCAGGCAGGCCAGCCGGCAAGAATCGCGAAGCCACCAGCAATCAAGACCCTGCCATTCGTCAGTAGAGTCGCGGTGTGAAATAGCCTTTGCCTGGTCAAATTTCCCGTTGGGGTGAACTTACCCACGGATTGTGCCGTGGCCGCGGACGTAAAAAGAAGCGCAAGCACGATCGGGGTTCTCATGTTTCACCCTCCGAGCATCACCCGCCTGAGGAGTATACCTCTAGAACGTAAGTCGTGCCGATACCTGGACCGACCGCGGACGCGGGTTCAGCGCCGTTGCGGAAACGACTCCGAAGGTCTGGGTCGTCACGTCGCGTCCCGGAATGTCGAACGTCGGCGTATTGGTTAGGTTGTAGGCCTCGCCCTTCAGTTGCAGCTTGAACCGCTCCGTAATCGGGAACTTCTTGTAAAGCGCAAAGTCGAGCGAGAACATCCGGTCGCTCATGAGGTTTGGAATGGTGCGCGAGGAGTTCCCGTAGGTGAAGGGAGCGGGCGGCGTCCAGGCGTCCTTGTTGAACCACCGTGTCAGGCCCTGTTCAGCAGCGTGGTCGTCCACTCCCGCTACCACGTTCGGGCGCTGGGTGGACGATCCCGATTGCAGCGCAATCGCGAAACCGCTTTGCATGGTTAGGATTCCGTTCATGTTCCAGCCACTCAGTAGCTGCCGCTCCCAGGCATGCGGCGCATGCTTGAAGAAGGGCAGCTCCCACAAGCTCGTGAACACCATCCGCTGGGGGATGTCGTAGATTGCCTTCGACCGCTCCGCCGACAGGTTGTACCAGTTCACAACGCCGGTTTCCGGTGAGCCATTGGTCCGCACCGCACCGCCCGACCCTACCGCTCCGTCAATCTGCTTGCCGGCAACGTAAGAAGCGAGGATCGTGAAGCCTTGCGAAAACCGTTTCTCCACCTTGAGCGACAACGCATGGTAAATGGAGTTCCCGTTGTAGCTCCAGCCGCCATTGACGCTCGCGTATTGGGGGTAGGGCAGGAGCAACTGCTGGCGCGCCACGGTGGGGGCGCTCAGTGGCCCGGTGGAGAACTGGCCGAAGAATGGATTCGTTACCGACTGGTTCAGCGCATTACCCAAACCGAGCAACTGCGGCGCGATCTGGTTAAGCGCGATGCCCTGCAGCGTCTGCAGGTGGGTCCCCTTGTTGCCGAGATACGCGGCTTCAAACAGCCAGTTGTTCCAGGGCGAATATTGCAGTGAGAAATTCCACTGCTGTACGTAACCCGGCAGCACGTTCCGGATCTGCCCGGAAACGGCGGTGCCCAGACCGGTGCGAGGCCCGAGGCTGCTGAGGGTGGGCAGAGTCAGTCCCTCGGGGAAGGGATTGTTAACGGTGTTGTAGGGCGTCAGCCCGTTGTCGAGCGTGTTGATCATAGTGCTGACGCTGCCGAATCCGGTCGAGGCCGGCGCCAGGATGCCCTTCTCCGGCACATAGCTGATCCCGTAGCCGCCCCGGACCACCAACTTATCGAGCGCGTGATACGCGAACCCAACGCGCGGACCAAAGTGCTTTTTCGATGCCTCCACCACCCCGCGCGGCACCCCGCTGACGCCCGGGAAAATCAGCGCCCCGCGCAAGGACAGGCCCGGCACCGTGATCGGCGCCGGGGCGTTGGGGTCGAAGTTCGTCATCTCGTTGAAGCGGTCCGTGAATGGCCCCTGGTATTCCCAGCGCAGCCCGAGGTTCAACGTCAGCTTCCGAATCGCCCTCCAGTCATCCTGGAGGAATAGGGCGTGGTTCTTCTCGCTGAACTCGCGGCTGGCCACATAGGTCGCGGTGCCCGCCGAGGGATAACCCAGCTCGAACGACGCCAGGCCGAATCCCGCCGTCGTGCTCGCCACTGTCGGGTTGGGACCCTGCGTAAACCCGCGGTTGAACGTGAAGCTCATGGGCGTCCGGTCATACGGGTTGCCCACGTAGTACGTGTATTGATACCCGGTCTTGATGCTGTGCTGCCCCTTGATCTTGGTCAGCGAGGCGCTATTGCCCCAGGTGTAGGCGGCCCGGAAGCCGGGTCCGGGCGATCCCAGGCCGTTGCCCGTCCCGGCGACCGCCAGATCGCCGATCAGCAACTGCGGGAACAACCCGATCGCACTCGGTCCGGTCTGCAACTGGTTGATGAGGGATTTCGGGAAGCCCAGCGTCGAAAGATCGAAGCCCTTGCCCGCGTACTGTCCCACGTCGCTGCCGGGCAGTCCGTGGTCGTAGTCGCGGTTGATGCCCGACCGCACCTCGAGCACCATCGTCGGGCTCAGCGTATCGGTGTATTGCACCATGCCGCTGTGGCGGGGCACGTAGACGATGGGCTTGTCGTTGTCGAGGATGCTCTTGAAGTAGTTCCCGGTCGGAACCGCCTCGTTCAGCACGTCGCGCGTGTAACGCACCGCTAAGCGGCGGTTCGCGTTCAGGTTATAGTCGACGCGCACGCCGCCGTTTTGCCGGTCCGTCGGCGCCTTGCCGATCAGGAAGAGGTTCTGCGTGCGGGTGACGGGGTTACCCGGCAAGTTCCCCGCCGGATACATCGCCCAGATCGCCTGGGATAGCGGGCTCAGCAGGTTCGCCGGAATGCGGTTCCCCTCGAACGCCGTGCGGATCGATCCCGCCCCGGCCGGATTGGCCCTGGTGCTGAGCGGATCGTAAATCGTGATCAACTGGCCGTTGGCGGCCAAGGTCTGCGAGAAGTCACCCCGGCGCTGCAGGTCGGTTGGCGAGGTGACGATCGCCGTCTGCGAAAGGTGCTGGTTGAACCCTTCAAAGCTGCCGAAGAAGAACAGCTTGTCGCGCTTGAGGCGTCCGCCGAGCGCGCCGCCCCACTGGTTCTGCGCGATCGGCGCGAGCGGCACGCCGGACGAGTTGGCGAAGAAGTCGTTGGCGTTGAACTTGTTGTTCTGCAGGTAATCGAACAGCGTGCCGTGATAGGCGTTCCCGCCGGACTTGCTGATCACGCTGATGACGCCGCCGCCCGTCCGGCCGAACTCCGCCGACATCGAGTTGAGGATGACTTTGAATTCTTCGGTAGCGTCCGTGGTGAGGTAGGTATTGGCTCCCGCCGCGTCACCCAGCTTGTCGTTCGGCACGCCGTCCAGCAGGAAAGCGCTCGTCAGCGGCTGGCCGCCGCCGATGTTGACCGCGCCGATGCGCCAGGAGGTCAGCACCTGGCCGCCGAAAAAACCGACGCCCCGGACAGTCGGAACCAGGTTCGCGAGCCCCATCGGGTTCCGGGAGTTGAGCGGCAGCTCTACGATCTTCTGGGCATCCACGGTGGTTCCCAGGTCCGACGTGTTGGGTTCGAGCAGCGGCGTGCCGCCCACCACCTCGATCGTCTCCGTTACCTGGCCCACGGGAAGCATCACGGGCACGGCCAGAGACCGCGCCGCCTCTACGATGATGCCGTCGCGCCGGAACGCCCGGAAGCCCGGATTGCTCGCCTCGACCATATAATTGCCCGGCGGCAGCAGCACGAACTGGAAGTTGCCGGAGCTGTCGGAGGTAGCGGTTTGGACGGCGCCCGTGCCCGTATTGGCCAGCTTAACGCTGGCGCCCACAATGGCGGCGCCCGTCGAATCCTGCACCGAGCCCGTGACCGTGCCCGTGATCAACTGCGGGTAAGCCGGTCCGCTCCACAGCACTAGAGCCGCCAGCAGAATATCCCGTAGACAAATGCGAACCATTTCCAAACCCCCCGAAAGGCGGCGCCTGGACGCGCGGCCTGATTGTCGGACCATTTATAACCCCGCCCTCGTTCCGTGTCAACGGGAAAGCCTGTTAAAACTTCTAACGTTGCGACGGGGAAGGCGGCGAGACGACGCCTCCTTTATAGACCTGTCCGCCTCGCATGACGAAGGCGACCCGGCGCACCGCCGTAATGTCCTCGAGTGGATTGCCGTTGGTTGCGATCAAGTCGGCTTCGAGTCCTGGGGCAATGCTGCCAATCTTCCCTTGCAGGTTCAAGGACTCGGCCGCCCGGGAGGTGGCGCTCAGGAGGGCGTCCATGGGAGCCTGTCCGCCGTCGCGTACCCGGTAAATGAACTCTTCCGCGTTCCGGCCGTGCGCTCCGGCGTCCGAGTCGGTCCCGAGCACGATTTTCACGTGGCGCGCGAGCGCCTTCCGTAGGACCTGGTTCACCTGCGCTACAGCCTTTTCCGTATAGGAGAAGCCTTGCTCGGTGTAGTTCCCGAAGCCCAGGAACTTCGGCTTATTGTCAAGTATGTAGTGCAGGATCAGGAGCGTCGGGTCGTAATAGGTCCCCCGCTGGGCCATCAGTTCAATCGTCTCGTCGTCGATCAGCATGCCATGCTCGATCGTCCCGCAGCCGGCGCGGATCGCCGCCTTCGCCCCACTAGCCGCGTGCGCATGCACCACCGGTCGCAACCCCACGGCCTTGGCCTCCGCACACGCCGCCTGGATCTGCTCGTCACTGAGCGACTGTCCGCCGCCATCCCGAATGCTCTTCGTGGCAAAGATCTTGATGACATCGGCGCCGTACTTGGCCATCTGCCGGACGGCCTCCCGGATCTGGGGCACGTCCCCGGTGCGCTCGTTGATCGCGCGCAGCGAGGTCAGCACGCGCGGTCCGGGAAGCAGCCCTGACGCGGTGCCCTCGCGCAGATCGCGATCCATTCCCGCGCCGAGGCTCTGCAAGGTCGTGAATCCGGCCATCAGCGTCGCGTAGGCGTTGGCTGCCGCGTAGAGCATCGCCTGCTGCGGCGGTTCGTTGAAGGGCGCCGGGCGGCCGTCTGTTCCGAAGTGGCGGTGGATGTGCACGTGCGTGTCGATCCAGCCCGGCATCACCACCAGATCCCCCAGGTCGTAGGTCACCGGCAGCGAGGTACTGGAAGTGACCGCCGCGATCCGCGAGCCCCGGATCACGATGTTCGTGTTTCGCAGGACAGCGCCCTTCCCGTCGATGACCGTCCGAGCCCGGATCACAATCGCCGGCTCTTGCGCCGGGGCGGGCCGCAGCGCACAGCACGCCAGCAGGATGGCAAACGGGACTTTCATCGTCCGGTCCTCCCGAACCGGACGGATTATAGCGCAGGGAGGATTAAAGGGCCGGCCCGGCGGTGAGCCGCGCGGCCAGGAGCCGCTCTCCCATCGATTCGAGATGGCCGATCATCGCGGCGCGCGCCGCTTCTTTATCGCAGTTCGAAATGGCCTCGAAAATCCGGCGATGCTGGGCCAGAGCCTCCGGCGTGGTGTGGGGCACCTGGACGGTCTGCATGATCCACTGCCGCATCAGATTGCGGATCAATTGCACGGCATTCAGCAGAATGCGGTTGTGGGCGGCTTCGGCGATGGC
>JBGPDC010000031.1:0-36549 GCA_041482115.1 Terriglobia bacterium
CACTGGCCGAGATCGGGCGGGCCTTGCGCGCGCGCGGAGTCCGGCTTTACGTGGACGCCACCCAGAGTATCGGCGCGCTTCAACTGGATGTTCGCAGCGTGCCGGTCGACATGCTGGCCGTTCACGCTTACAAGTGGCTGTGCTCCCCGCCCGGCATCGGCTTCGCTTACATTGCGCCGGAGACCCGCGCGTGGCTGGAGCCGGCGTTCTATAGCTGGCGCAGCCACCGGGACTGGCGCCAGGTCGAGCAGTTGCACACCGGGCCGCCGGAGCTGCCGGCAGGCGCCGAGAAATATGAGGGCGGTATCCAGAATTTCTCCGGCATTTTCGCGCTGGGCGCGGTTCTGGAGATGATGCTGGGTCTCGGCGTGGAGCGGATCGAGCGGCGCGTGCTGGGCCTGGCGGAAGCGGCCCGAGGCCTGCTGCGCGCCGCCGGCGCGGTGGTCCCGGCCGACCGCCTTTCCTACTACGACTCTTCCCTGGCGGTCGGTTGCTTTCCGGATACCGACGTCGCCGCGCTCGCTGCCCGCCTGCGGGACGCGCGTGTGGCGGTGGCCGTGCGGCAGGGGACCTTGCGCGTCTCGCCCCACTTCTTCAACAACGAAGCGGACCTGGAACGGCTGGCGGAAGCGCTGGCGGGCACGCGGTAATCCGTGATTTTTAGCAGGGGCGCCGCGCTTATTGAACGGTATTAGCGCAGAATCCAGCCCCTTTGTTTTCCCAGATCGTCTGGATCAGAAAACGCCGCCCGAGCCAGCGTGCATTGTAGGAGATACCGCCGATTTTCTGCACCGCTCCATAGTTGTAGTTGCAGAGATCGCCATTCTCGGCGCCGTTCGACGTATACCAGCCGCCTCCATCCGGGTCGGTCACGGTCTCGGAAAGCTCGTGCATGATCGAATCGGTCATTTCGTCGGCTCCCGGATCGCCATTGGGAGTGCCGGTCTCTCCCAAGGAGACGTTGCCATCGCACGCCGTGCATTTCTGGTTCGTGCCCGGGTCCGGAACGAGAGCATAGCGGATCGTGTGCCCGGACACGACGGCGGCCGAGCTGGAGTGATAGGCGCAGAAACTGGTGCAGAACCCGGCCACCTTGATGCCGGGCGCCGGGAGAACGAAATAAACGGCCCCATCGACCACCGGAAGATGACCCGTCGTGGTGGGCGCGAGCGCATGCTGCAAGATCTTCAGGACGGCGCTGGAATTGACCTGGGTCCCCTGCGAGGCTCCGCTATCCAGAAAGACGCTCGCGGAGGAGTAGTCGAGCAAACCGGAGAGGAAGTGTCCGGCGCCATCATCGTAGGTCGTGTTAACGGCAAACTGACCAGTCCCGCTGAGACCGGTGAAGAAATCGTTCAGGATAGCCTTCGTGCTGTTTTGGAAGTTGCCGTAGTAGATCAGGTAGACCGGCACGGTTCCGAGCAGAACGGCGCCGTCGTGATACAGAATCTGGGTGCCGCCGGCTTTCGGCGCGGCCTTGTCCCAATGCTGGCCGAACGGCTTCTTTACGGCCACCATCTCTTCCGGCTCGGCAGATAAAACACCCAGGGCGACGGTTGCAATCGCCACTAGTCCAAACATTAGTAGAGGTTTCACGCGAGGCGCCCTCCGAAGGCACCCAGTCTAGCAGCGAATCCTCCGTAGGCTTCCGGCGGGTAGGGAGGTTACTGTCCGAAATAGTCCTTCACCCGCTCGAGGATCCCCTTCTCGGCGGGCTGGTTGTCGGCCGGCAGGACTTCCAGCAATTGCTCGAAGATCTTCCGCTGCTCTTTGCTGAGCTTGGCCGGAACTACCAGGTTGACGTGCACTACGAGGTCGCCCCGGCCGTGCCCGTTCACGTGCGGCACCCCTTTGCCACGCAGCCGAACCTCGGCCCCGTGGTGGACGCCGGCCGGAAGCTTGAGCGCCTCCTCGCCTTCGAGCGTCGGGACTTTGATTTCGGCCCCGAGCGCCGCCTGGGCGACGTTGATCGGAATGGTGCAGTGGAGATGGCTATCCTCGCGCTCGAAGATGGGGTGCTCTTGCACGCGCAGCACGACGTAAAGGTCCCCGGGGGGACCGCCGTTCAGCCCCGGCTCGCCCTCGCCCGACAGGCGCAGCCGCGTCCCGTTGTCGACGCCCGGCGGGAGGTTGGCCTTGAGCTTGCGCTCCACGCGCACGCGCCCTTCGCCCCGGCACTGCTTGCAAGGATTCGCGATGGTCTGTCCGGAGCCCCGGCAGGCGCCGCAGGTGCGGCTCACGGTGAAGAAGCCCTGCTGGTAGCGGACCTGGCCCCGCCCGCCGCAGGTTGCGCAGGCCGTGGGTTTCGAACCCGGCTCGGCGCCGCGCCCGCTGCAACGCGGGCAGCTCTCGAGCTTGGGGAACTTGATCTCGGTGTTCAGCCCGTTGACGGCGTCCTCGAAGCTGATCTCCAGGTCGTAGCGCAAATCGGCCCCGCGATGGGCTTGCGTCCGCCGCCGTCCGCCGCCGCCAAACAGGTCGCCGAAGCCGAAGAAGTCCCCAAAGATGTCGGCGAAATCCGTGAACTGGCTCGGATCGAAGCCGCCCGCTCCGGCGCCCGCGAGGCCCTGGTGCCCAAACTGGTCATAGGTGGACCGCTTGTGCCCGTCCCCCAGCACGCTATAGGCTTCGGCGGCTTCTTTGAAGCTATCTTCCGCGGCCGGATTGTCGGGATTCCGGTCGGGGTGATACTTCAGCGCCATCTTGCGGTAGGCGCTCTTGATCTCCTGGTCGCTGGCGTCGCGTCCGACCCCCAGGATTTCGTAGTAATCCCGCTTTGACACGCTGCTCTAGCCCTGCACCGCTACTTTTACCATCGCGGGCCGCAGGAGCCGGCCCCGGAACTCGTAGCCCCGCTGATACTCTTCGACAATCGTCTGGTCCTCCACTACCGCGGTCTGCAACCGGTCCACCGCCTGGTGCAGGTGGGGGTCGAATTTCTTGCCCAGGGCCTCGATGGGCGTCATCCCCATCTGGAGCAGGAGGTCGTAAAGCCGGCGGTAAATCAACTCCATCCCCTTGCGATATTCCTCGTCGCCGCCCGGCGCCTGCAACCCCCGCTCGAAGTCGTCGAGCACGGGAAGGAGCCCCCGGATGGCCTCCATCGCCGCGAACTGGAGGACCTCTTCCTTCTCGCGGGCGGTGCGCTTGCGGAAGTTCTCAAACTCCGCCTGCTTGCGGACGAAGCGGTCCCACAGGTCTTCCCGCTCGGCGGCCAGCCGGTCGCGGTCGGCGGCGAGGGCCTCGAGATCGGTGGTCCCGTCCTCGGGGGAGGGGCCGCCCGTGGCGGGCGTTCCCGGAAGCACCTCCTGGGTCGGATCGTCCATCAATTTAATGTTATCAGAATCGGCGGGCGCGGCTCGGGACGGGGGCGGAGGGCTAATCCGCTTCGGCGAGATGTTCGAAAACGCTGGCGACGTGGGCCACGGCGGAAAGCACGCGGTCGTAGTGCATGCGCGTGGGACCGATCACGGCCATGCGCCCGGCGAGGCCGGGCTCGATCTGGCAGACTGCGCCGATCACGGCATAGTCGCGCATGGCCGGTTCGGCGCCCTCCAGGCCGATGCGCACGTAAAGGGCCTCGTCCTCGCGTCCGGCCACCGAAGTGAGCCGCATGTCGCTGCGCAGGCACTGGTCGAGCAGCTCGATGAGCTTTTCCTTTTCCTCGAGCGCCTGCAAGAGCTGCCGCAGATGCTCCGGCTCGAGACCTTGTGCGCCTTGCAGCAGATTGGGAGTGCCTTCCAGGTATACCTGCGCGCCGGAGTCCGTGGTGAGGAAGCCGTGCAGGCAGAGCACCCGCAGTTGTTTCAGGATGTCGTCGAAGAGCGCCCGCTCCTCCTCGATCCGCCGCAGGATCTCCACCCGCGCCGTGGAGAGCTTCCAGCCGGCAAAGTCGTGGTTCACATAGTTGGCGATGCGCTCCAGAGTCTCGGGGCTGATCTCCTCCTGGATGCGAATGATGCGGTGCCGCACCACGTCGCCCCGGGCCACCAGCACCACCAGGATGCGATGGTCCGCCAGGCGCAGGAACTGGACATGTTCGAGCACGGCTTCCGAGAGGGGCGCCAGCACCACCAGCGCCAGTTGCCCGGTGAGGGCCGCCAGCACGTGCGAGGTCCGGTTCAGCCGCTCCTCCAGGCTGTTCGCCTGGCCCAGGCTGTCCTGCACGAAATCGGCTTCCGAGGGCTCCAGATGCGGGGTGCGCGCCAGGCTGTGAACGTAGTACATCAGCGCCTTTTCCGTCGGTACGCGCCCGGCGGACGTATGGGGATGGCTGAGGTACCCCTGGCTCTCCAGTTCCGCCATCACGTTGCGGATCGAGGCCGGGCTCAGCCCGTCCCGGCGCCGCCTCGCTACCGTACCCGAGCCGACAGGTTCGCCCGTAGTGATGTAGCTGCGGATGATCGCACTCAGGACTCCCAGGTTCCTGCCGGATAGGGCAAATGGACGCCTCATTATTCCTTAGCCTGTACCGGATTCTAATGCGTTGAATCCAAAGGTGTCAACATAAACCGGTGGAGGTCTCATGCGGCGAGACTCTCCAGTTCCCGCCAGGGCCGCCCCTGCGACTCCGCCACCCCGGCATGCACCAGCTCGCCACGGTACGTATTAACACCTTGCCGCAGCGCGGCGTTGGCTTCGATGGCCTTCTCGAGCCCCTGGTCCGCCAGCAGGTGCAGGTAGGGGAAGGTGGCGTTGGTCAGGGCGAAGGTAGAGGTGTGGGGCACCGCCGCGGGCATGTTCGAGACGCAGTAGTGGATCACGCCGTCGACCTTATAGACCGGGTCGGTAAACGTGGTCGCCCTAGAAGTCTCGAAGCACCCGCCCTGGTCGATGGCCACATCCACCATCACCGCGCCCTTCTTCATTTTCGCCACCATGTCGCGCCGGACCAGCCGCGGTGCCGAGGCTCCCGGCACCAGCACGGCCCCGATCACCAGGTCGGCCCGCTTTACCGACTCGGAGACCGTCCACACGTTCGAGGCCAGCGTGATCAGTTGCCCGTGGAAGATGTCGTCCAGCTCGCGCAGGCGCTTGAGGCTGCGGTCGATAATACTTACACTAGCCCCGGCCCCGAGCGCCACTTTGGCGGCGTTGGTGCCCACCACTCCGCCCCCCAGGATCACCACATCGGCCGGAGCCACCCCCGGCACGCCTCCCAGCAGGACGCCCCGCCCTCCGTTGTGCATCTCGAGGTATTGTGCGCCCACCTGTACGGACATGCGGCCCGCGACCTCGCTCATGGGCGTGAGCAGCGGCAGAGAGCCATCCTCTTCGGCGATCGTTTCGTAGGCGACCCCACTGACCTGCGCCTCCAGGAGTTTGCTTGTTAGTTCAGGAAGAGGCGCTAAATGTAAGTAGGTAAATAGAATAAGTCCTGGCCTCAGGTATGCGTATTCGGACGCCTGCGGCTCCTTGACCTTCACGATCAGGTCGGACCGCCGCCACACCTCCGCCGCCGCCGAGACAATCTCGGCCCCCGCCCAGCGGTACTCCTCGTCGGAAATCGCACTACCCTCGCCGGCCCCGACCTGCACCAAGACCTCGTGGCCGGACTCTCGCAGCGCCACCACGCCGCTGGGTACCAAGGCGACTCGCGCTTCATGATCTTTAACTTCCTTCGGGACACCGATTCGCATAGGGAGCCTCCTCACCTCCAGGCTATCACGGAAATTTATCGAAACGATAAGGGGAAGGCCTGAGCTGGGATCCCTGCTACTCCTTCACCGCGATCCCCAGAGCCTTCATCTTGCGGTAGAGGTTGCTGCGCTCCAGACCCAGGATTTCGGCGGTGCGGGTGACGTTGCCGTTGGACTCGGCGAGTTTCTTGAGGATGTACTCGCGCTCGTAGGCCGCGCGCGCCTCTTGCAGGCTCGCGTATTGCGGCAGGGTGCGCCGGTCACCCTCTCCCGGACGCCGGACGGCGGGCAGCGGGAGGTGCCGCGCGTCCACGCGGACCTGCGGGTTCATGATCACGATCCGCTCGATGAAGTTCCGCAGCTCGCGCACGTTCCCCGGCCAACTGTACTCCATCAGCGCGTCATAGGCGGCCGGGGTCAGTTCCTTGGGCTTCTTCCCGTAAGCGGTCGTGAACTCGTTCGCGAAATAGTTCACCAGCACCGGGATGTCTTCCTTGCGGTCGCGGAGCGGTGGCACATAGAACGGGATCACGTTCAGCCGGTAGAAGAGGTCTTCGCGGAAGTTGCCGCGCTCGATCTCGTCGTCCAGGTGCTTGTTGGTCGCAGCTACGACCCGGACGTCCACCTGTACGGATGCGGAGGCCCCCACCGGCTCGAAGCGCTGCTCTTCGAGCGCCCGCAGCGTCTTCGCCTGGGTCTTCAGGCTCATGTCGCCGACCTCGTCGAGGAAGAGGGTCCCGCCGTCGGCCTTCTGAAACTTGCCGACCTTGTCGTCGTGGGCGCCGGTGAACGACCCCTTCAGGTGCCCGAACAGCTCGCTCTCAATCAGCTCCTCGGGGATCGCCGCGCAGTTCACCTCGACGAAGGGCTCCTCGGCCCGCAGGCTCTGGGCGTGGATGGCGTGCGCCACCAGCTCCTTGCCCGTGCCGCTTTCGCCGAAAATCAGCACCCGTCCGTTGGTCGCCGCCATCAGCGCCAGTTGCTGGCGCAGCGCCTTCATCGGCACGCTCTCACCGATGATGTGATACTTCGACTGCACTTCCTCACGGAGGCGCTCGTTCTCGAGCAGCAGCCGCCGGTGGTCGAGCGCATTCTTCACCGTGATCGTTACCTT
The DNA here is from genome assembly GCA_041482115.1 of Terriglobia bacterium. Classification (GTDB taxonomy): domain Bacteria; phylum Acidobacteriota; class Terriglobia; order Bryobacterales; family JACQDG01; genus JBGPDC01. The sequence continues at coordinate 6,754 of JBGPDC010000031.1, forward strand.
CTCGATCGAGAGCGGCTTCTCGAGGAAATCGAAGGCTCCGAGCTTGGTGGCTTTCACCGCCGTCTCGATGGTGCCGTGGCCCGAGATGACGATTACGGCCGGCCGCCGCACCGGCTCCAGCTCCTGGACGCGAGCCAGCACCTCGAGGCCGTCCGCCCCGGGCAGCCAGATGTCGAGCAGCATCACCGGGAAGATGCGCGACTCGAGCTGGGCGAGGGCCTCTTCGCCGGAGGCGGCGGCCCGTACCGCGTAGCCCTCGTCCTCCAGGACGCCCCCCAGCGACTCGCGGATGCCGGGTTCATCATCCACGACGAGGATCCACTGCTTCTTCACCCGTGCACCTCGGCCGTCACCCGCGCCTCGACCGTCGGCATCTCCACGATGAAGCGCGTCCCGCGCGGCTGGTTATCCTCCACCCGGATCGCCCCGTTGTGCTCGGCGACGATGCGGCTCACGATCGCCAGGCCCAGTCCCGTGCCCCGCTTGCGCGTGGAGAAGTACGGGAGGAACAGCTTCTCGCGGTCCTCGAGAGCGATCCCGTGGCCGGAATCGGCCACTACCAGCTCCACACTATCCCCCGCTGCGCCGAGCGCCGTCGCGATCGTGAGGACCGGCTCGACGCCTTGCTGCTCCGGCCCGCCCATGGCCTCCAGGGCGTTTTCGAGCAGATTCACCACCGCCCGGCGGAACTGTTCGCCGTCCACCGCGATGAGCGGCAGATCGGCCGCGAGACGCCGCTCGATCCGCACGACTCCGGTACGCCCGTCGCAGCTTTCGAGCGCCGCCTCGACCACTTCGTTCAGATCGCCCGGCTCGGGCCGCGCGGCTGGGAAGCGGGCGAACTGCGAGAACTCGTCCACCAGGGTCTTGAGAGTCTCGATCTCGCGGACGATGGTTGCCGTGCAACTGTGGAGCAGGCGGTCGAGCTCCAGGCGCGCCCGCACGTCCTGCTCCGGCCGGTAGCGCTCGACGAGCCGGCTGATGCGTTCGGCCGAAAGCGCGATGGGCGTGAGCGGGTTCTTGATTTCGTGGGCCACACGCCGCGCCACCTCCTGCCACGCCGCCGACTTCTGTGCCCGCAGCAGCTCGCTCGTGTCCTCCAGCACCAGGATGCAGCCCCGCGCCGCCCCCGGAGACGGGTCCTCGGGCTCGAGCGCCGCAACGGTCAGCGCCAGGTGGCGCACCTGACCGCCCAGCGTCAAGTCGAGCGACGCCGTCGCAAGTCCCGTCCGCTGCGCCCGCCGGACCAGACGCTTCACGCGCGCCAGATCCTCGCGCATCGTGAACAAATCGTCGAGCCAGCGGGCCGGCCCCACCCGTTCGGGCGGAAAGATCCGGCCGAGCGACGGGTTCACCCGCCGGATCTCACCCTTGGGCGAGAGCGAGATAACGCCGGTCGGAATCGCCTCCAGGATCGCCTCGGTGAACTGCCGCCGCGCCTCCAATTCCTCGCGGCTGCGCTCGAGTTGCGCGGTCATGTCATTGAAAGACCGCACCAGCAGCCCCAGCTCGTCGATCGCCTGCGTCTCGACGCGGTAATCGAGGTGGCCGCTCGAGACCTGTCCCGTCGCTTGCACCAGCTTCTCGATCGGCAGCACGATTTGCTTGGAGAGGAACAGCGCCACCCAGGTCGCCACGAACAAAATGAATAGCGTGATCAGCGACAGCATCCCGACGTAGAAGTAGCGCATGAAGCGCCAGTACCGGGTCTGCTCCTGGTAGGAGCGATACTGCGCGTCCATGGCCTGCCGCTGGGCCGTGAGGTTGGCGGGCATCTGCCAGCCGGCGACCACCCAGGTGCGGTGTCCTGCCGGCCGCGCGGCGAGCGCCATGGGCGACTGGCCGGCCCGCTCGAGAAACACCGAGTCGCCCGGGCTGCCCGTAGGCCGCAGCTCCACCGTGCTCGACCATAGGCTGGCGAGCGGGCGCGACGCAGCGTATTCCGCCCAGGGTGCGGCGGCGCCCTCCGCGCCCACGGCGATGTATTCCAGTTGCTGCTCGCGGGCGAAGCGCTCGAGCGCCGCCTGGAGCGACGGCGTGTTCGCCGCTCTCGCAGCCGCGGTCGTCACCTCGGGGAGCGACGCCACCCATTCGGCCAGCGTCTCCACCTTATCGCGCGCCGCCTCCTGGAGCTGCTGGCTGATCGCGAGCGATACCTTCTGGACCTGCTCCATCGGCTGGCTGAACCACTTGTCGAGCGTCCGGTTGAGGACGTTGAAGGCGAAGAAGAACAGGAACACCGTCGGCAGAATGGTCAGCGCCAGCGCTCCGGCCACCAGCCGCGTTTTGATCTTTGCCCCCACCCGGTTGACCCGGCGCTCAAGGTAGAGCTTGACCAGGTTGCGGAACAGGATGAACCCCAGCGTGACCATCCCCAGGAACACCACCGTAGAGATGGCCCACAGGACGAGCGTCTGCTCCAGGTCGGTGGGGCGGAACTCGCCGAAGGAAAGGGAGGTCTGCCAGAAGACCGTGGCCATCAGGACCACGAGCAGCAGGCTCAAGCCCAGCAGGTACCAGCGCTGTTTTTGTGTGCGGCGCTCCACGCCCGATCTCCCGGCGGACCGGCGGCGGTCCGCGCTACTCCGTGCGGTGCGGAAAACGCTCCAGCGGGCAGCCCGCGCAACGGGGCGACCCTCGCAGGCAGTGCTGCTTGCCCACCGCGACCAGCAGCGCGTGAAATTCATTATATATCGCCGCCGCCGGCCGTACGGCCCGCTGCAGCCGTTCCTGGATCTCCCGATAGCTCGCCTTTTCCGCCAGCAGTCCGTGCCGGCCGAGGATGCGCCGCGTGTAGGCGTCCACCACGAACACGGCGTGCCCGCCCCCATAGAGCATTATGGAATCGGCCGTTTCCTCTCCGATGCCCGGCAGCGCCAGCAGTTCCCGGCGCAACTGGGCGGTCCCGGTCGAGAACATCCGCTCGAGCGACCCGCCGTGCCGCTCCCGCAGATACCACAGGAACCTCCGGAGTTTCTTGGCCTTCTGGTTGTAGTACCCGGACGACCGGATCAACCCGGCGAGCTCCGCCTCGGGCAGGGCCTCCATGGTCTCGACCGTGAGCGCCCCTGCGGCCTGCAGCCGTGCGAGAGCCTTTTCGACGTTGGTCCAGGCGGTGTTCTGGGTCAGGATGGCGCCGACGACGATCTCAAACGGCGTTTCGCCGGGCCACCAGTGTTGCGGACCGTAATGGCGGAACAGAACGCGAAAAATCTCGCTGACGCTCGGACGGGCCGCGCCGCGCGCCACGGATCAGTACGGATACCGCCGGCCCACCCGCGGGATGCCGGCTTCGCGGTCCTTCTGGGTGACGGGGCCGGCGCTCGAATCGACCGTGATCCGCTGCTGGCCGTTGGGGAACTGCAGCTCGGCGGGGGTGAAGGTCAGATCGCGGTCGAGCACCATATCGAGCGAAGATCCCTTGGGAAGCGTGGCCTCCGGGCCGCGTGACAGCAGCACGCCGACCAGTCCGGCCGCCGCGCCCGCCGCCGCTCCGATGCCGACGCCCATGCCCGGGTGTCCGCCGGCCGCCCCCGCGATGGCGCCCACGGTCGCGCCGCCCGCCGTGGCCTCGCCGATCGTGCGTCCGTCGCCGCTCTTGTTGCCCTCGGAGGTGATCTTGCCTTCCGTGCGGTCGAGCGATTCGCCTGCCCGGCCGTCAATGGCCCCCACCCGCGCGCGGAAATCCCGGGTGACGCCGTTCGGCAGGATCATCGAGTCGAACCGCAGATAGAGCTCGCCTCTCCCCTTCACCCGGCCGGGCCGCTTCACCTGCGTGACAGTGCCCGCGATATAGGTGCCCGGGGGAATCACTATCTTGCCCTCCACCAGGATGGGGAAGGTCGACTCCAGGTAGATGCGGTCGCCCGGCGCGGCCTGCTTGGTGCTGACGCTGTTGATCAGCGCCAGCGGCACGCGCGTCCCCGACTTCACCACGTAGTTCTCGGGGGCCCCGGTCTTAGGTTCCTCGCTTTGCGCGCCGGCCCCGCCAGCGAACGCCAGGGCCGTAACTGCGGCCACCGTGAGGATCTTCATTTCACACTCCTACTGTTATTGTAGCCGATACGGCTTCGGCCGGGCGGTAGGCTCGCCCCGGCGAGGACGCTCCTTGCTTGCAGCCAACCGCCCGGAGCCAGCCCGCCGCGCTCGAGCGCGAAACTCGATCGGCTTCGCGTTTGCTCGTCCGGTTGCACTATCCGCGTGGAGCCTTCAAGGCGTCGTCCAGGTCCCTCGCTGCTGCCAGCCCGTGCCCAGGCCGCCGTTGTCCTGGGCTTGTATGAAGACGTTTTTCGCGCCCGCAAAAGCGGGCTTGAAGGTGAGGTTGAGATTGACCGTCAGGCTGTTGCCAACCCCCGAGACCGACGAACTTATGGCGTTCACGATGCACTGGCTGTTCTGTACGTTGGTGGCGGTCCCCAGGGTCACCGGACCCAGCCAAGCTGTAGCGCTGTCGTTCAGCAGAAGCACCTGGTTCGCCAGCCGGTCGTAATGTGTGTAGCAGCCAGCCAGGCCGGTGAGGCTCGCATTGACGATCGTCTGCGCCCAGGACAAATCGGCAAACCCGTTGGGATCGGAGTACAAGAAGCTGAAGGTCTGGGGCGATCCACTGCCGGAAGAGGGGGTCACCGAAACCGCCACCGGAGGCGAGTCAGGCCCCGTTGTCCAAGTTCCCCGCGGTTGCCAACCGGTGCCCAGGCCGCCGTTGTCCTGGACTTGCATGTAGACGTTCTTCGCGCCCGCAAAAGCGGGCTTGAAGGTGAAGTTGAGATTGACCGTCAGGTTGTTGCCAACCCCGGAAGCCGACGAACTCGCGGCATTTACGAGGCACTGGCTGTTCTGTACACTGGTGGCAGTTCCCAAGGTCACCGGACCCAGCCAAGCTGTCGCGCCGTCGTTCAGCAGAAACACCTGGTTCCCCATCCGGCCGTAATGCGTGTAGCAGCCAGCCAGGCCGGTGAGACTCGCATTGACGATCATCTGCGCCCAGGACAAATCGCCAAACCCGTTGGGATCGGAGTACAAGAAGCTGAAGGTCTGGGGCGATCCGCTGCCGGAAGAAGGGGTCACCGAGACTGCCGACGGCGGGCCGCTGGTCGAAAAGAAGATCCGGTAGACGCTGCCGCCGGCGTCCCGAGTCAGGTAATAGAGATCCGCGTTGAAGACCTGCAGGTCGACCGCACTCTTGCCCAGGCTCGTCGCAAACGCCGTCGCGACGTTGTAAGAAGGCGGAGGCAGGCGATAGATCCATTGGCCGCAGAAGTCAGCATAGAAATAAGAATCCATATACGTGCTGGGGTACTGGGCTCCCGAATAGAATGCCCCGCCGGTGATGGCGCACCCGGTCCCGGGGCCAGTGGCATGGCTGTAGGCGATCAGAGGATCGCGAAAATTCGGATCGCCGCCGTCGAAACCCTCGTAAGTCGGCCAGCCGTAGTTGGATCCGGCGACTCCTTCGTTGACTTCCTCCCACGCGCTCTGGCCCACGTCGTTAATGTGCAGGCGGCCGTTGGTCGGGTAGAAGGCGAACGTAAACGGGTTCCGCAGCCCCAAGGCCCAAATCGCCTGGTTAGCCCCGGTGGTCTGCGCCAGAAGCGGATTGTCGCCTGGTATCGTGCCGTCCGAGTTGATGCGAAGGATCTTTCCCAACCGGTTGCCGAACGACTGCGAGTTGGCCCCGTTGGCGTTCTCTCCGACCGCGACAAACAGCCTGCCGTCCGGCCCGAAATGAATCGCGCCGCCGTTGTGGTTGGTCGCGGAGGAGAGGTTATCGAGGTCCAGGATCACCAGTTCGCTTCCGGGCACGGCTAAGTCTCCGCTCGCGGTGAACCGGCTCACGCGGTTGTGGATGGGACTCGCCGCGGTCGTGTAGTAAACATAGAGGAAGTTGTTGACCGTGAAGTTGGGATCGAACGCAATACCGAGCAGGCCCCGTTCGCCGGTGGCGTTCACGCTTACGGTCAGAAACGGCGTCGCCAGAAGAGCGCCGGCCTTGACGACCCGCAGCGCGCCGGCTTGCTCGCATACGAAGAGCCGCCCGTCCGGCGCAAACGCCATCGCGGTCGGACTGCTCAGGCCGGTGACGAACAGCGCCTCCGAAAACCCGCTGGGATAGGTCACTCCCAGGAGAGTTGATGTGCAAGCTAGCAGAGTGAGCCAGATTACGAGGCACAGTGCGACCTACGCTATCTGTAGCCTAATCCGCCTTTTCATTACAATACCCCGCTACAGTGCTAAAGGAATCAAACACTTACAGTGTAGGCTAGGGCGCCACCGGAATCCGCACCGGCGGCGTCCATTCCTCCCCCACCTTCACGAGCACCTCGGCGAGACCGGCTGTTCCCGGCGGAACCCGCAGGTTGAACTGATACAAGCCCGCGTATCCCGGCGCGAGGCCCGCGTAGTAGATATCCGCAGGATCGAGAGTAACCCCGCCGATCTGAACTTCGATGGCCCTCTCTCGACCTTGGGCATCCACCATCGGGACCGGCTCGAGCGGCGCGAGCGCTCCAGCCAGCAGCGCCGGGGTAGTAGGCCCGAATCCGGTGCCGAAGAACAGGAGCCATTCCCTGGACCGGCCTGGTCCGTTGCCATCCACGAGGCGCCCGTCGGTGTGGCGGGCCACCGGAAACAAGCCCGGCGCATAGGCCCGCACGGTCACCGTCGCGCGGCTCTCCAGCCGGTTGTACCGCACCGTCACTTCCCACTCACCGGGTTGGAGCCCGGTCGGCGCCTGGGCGTTGATTTGCGTCGGCGAGACATAAAAGAGGGGGGCCGGCGCGAGACCGAAGTAGACCGAAACATTCGCCAGTGTCTCCGGCAGATAGCCGTTGACCAGGTCGCTGGCCCGGACTTCGCGCGTCTCCCCGGCGAGGCCGGTGCCATAAATAGAGATGATCGCCCCCGGCGAAATGTAGTTGTTGGGCGCGGGACGGTTGGTGGCGGCATGCACCACGCCGCCCACGTTGATCTTCGGGGCTTGGGGTCCGGGGAGGCCCTCCCCGGCGGCCAGGGCCACCAGGGCGATGGCGAGGGCCGGTACGAACCGGCTGAACACGCGGGACTCTACCTGTATTCTACCGCTTCACGGTCAGGAAAGCGCCTGCCGGCGTTGACACACTGGCCACGCTGGCGCTCACAGGCAGGTTCCCGTCGGGTACGCTGTCGGGCACGCGGATGTTGATCTGGTAGAGGCCGGCCAGCCCCGGCGCCACGCCTGCGTAGAGGACGTCCGCGTTTACGCCGCCGATCGTCACCGTGACCGGACTGGTCGTCGAGCCAATACCGCCCGGCAATTCGCCCGCCTGGTAGGCCGGGTTCGTCGCGCCCAGGCCCGTGGAATAGAGCGCCACGATATCGCCCGGCTTGGCCGGCGTGAAAGTCACCCCGGGAATGAGTCCGGTGGTCCCCATCAGACCGAAGCTAACCGCGTTGATGGCGGCGATAGGATTCTTCCCGTTGTCGTTCTGCACGAAGAAGAAAAACTGAGGAGCGGCGGCTTGCATCATGACGCTCTCTACGTTGCTGCGTATCTCGTTGGAGGTGCCGCAATTCAAGACGATGTCTACCGGCACTTGCCCCGTGGCGGAGAGGGTTGGCGCCTGCGCGTTCAACTGCCCCGCTGAAACGAAGAAGAGCGGCGCCCGGGCGCCGGCCACCTCCACGCACACGCCCCCCACATTAGTCGAGAGTCTCCCGTTCACGAGTTCTGCGCCTTTGAACGTCCCGGCCGGGGCGAAATCCGTCCCGAAGATGGAGAAAATGCTGTTCGCCGTGATGGCCTGCACCGGCGGAGTGCTGAGCCCGGCTCCGACAATGCCCCCGGCGCTGATTTTGGGGTTCAGCGTTACGAGGCTCTCCGCCGAAATCCTGGCCTGGGCAGTGTAGATGTTGTCTCCGGTGGGCTGATCGTTGCCGTTGGCGGCGTTGCCGGCCGCGGCGAAGATGATGTCGCCGACGTCGCTCGCGGGGGCGGTCCAGTCGACGTCGAAGCTGATCGGGCCTGTCTGGCCGAGCCGCGTGCCATTCCGCGTGTGCGTGGCGAACTGCAACATCCCAGTGGGACACGGTCCGGCGGTGAGGTTGTCGCAGATGACTTGCGCGTTGCCGTCGATGTTTTGAAACGTGCCCGCTTGCGAGCCGAGCGCATTCGCGGGCCGCGCCGTGATCTCAAATCCCCAGCGGCGCGCACTGGGATCGTTAACGGTCACCGTGATGCGCTGTTTCGCTCCAGGCGTGTACTTCTGGACCGAAAAACTTACGTTGCCGGGCCCCTTGTTCGGCCCGAACGGCAACGCCGTGTTGCTGTGGCACTCCGTGCAATCGAATTCGGTGGGGAAGGGCCCCCCCGTCAGGCGGGGATCCGCCCCGGTAACGAAAGCCCAGGTCGCCACCGGCGTCAGCCACAGCAAAGAAGTCAGAAGCGCCCGCCGCATACATCCATTAGAACCCGCCGCCGGCCGCGGAAGTTTCTTCCCTTTGCAGGATTCACAGTTCTTAACCATACGGCGGGGTGTCTCCGCATCCTTTTCGCTGCCGCGCTAATCTCTAGAGTGCGGACGTTTCCAACGCTATGACTGTGCTCCAGCCCGTCCCCGGTCCCACCGTGAAAGATCCCGTGTGTGGCATGAGTGTGGACCCGGCCCGCGCCGCCGCCCGGCACGAGCACGCCGGCCACACGTATTACTTCTGCTGCCGCGGTTGCCAGGAAAAGTTCGCTGCCGACCCCGCCCGCTACCTGAACAAGCCGGCCGCGGCCGGGCTGGTCGGAATCACGCCGCTCGGCGCGCCACCGGCGGAGCCGCCGCCTCCGCCCGGCACGGTCTACGTCTGCCCGATGCATCCGGAGGTCCGCCAAATAGGTCCGGGGACGTGCCCCATCTGCGGCATGGCCCTCGAGCCGGAGGTCGCCACACTAGACGAGGGCCCCAATCCCGAGCTGCTCGACATGACCCGCCGCTTCTGGATCTCGACCGCCCTTGCGGCTCCGCTGATCCTGCTGGCGATGGTTCACAGTCTTTCCGGGCCACTTGTCAACTGGATTCAGTTAGCCCTGGCGACTCCGGTGGTCCTGTGGGCCGGCTGGCCGTTTTTTGAGCGCGGGTGGGCGTCGATCGTGCACCGCAGCCCCAACATGTTCACGCTGATCGCGGTGGGCACAGGGACGGCCTACGCCTACAGCCTCGTCGCCACCCTCGCGCCGGGCATTTTCCCAAGCTCCTTTCACGAAGGGGACCATGCCGTGCCAGTCTACTTCGAGGCCGCGGCCGCTATCACCGTGCTGGTGCTCCTCGGCCAGGTGCTCGAGCTGCGCGCCCGCAGCCGGACTTCGGCCGCCATCAAGGCCCTGCTCGGCCTCGCCCCCAAGACGGCGCGGCTGGTCCGCGCCGACGGAACTGAAGAGGACGTGGCGCTCGAGCACGTCCACCCCGGAGATATCCTGCGCGTCCGGCCCGGCGAGAAGGTGCCGGTCGATGGCGTGATCCTGGAGGGGACCTCGTCCATCGACGAATCGATGGTCACCGGCGAGTCCATTCCGGTTGAAAAGGGCTCCGGCGACCGCGTCACCGGCGCGACGATCAACGGCACCGGAAGCTTCGTGTTTCGCGCCGAGCGGGTCGGCGCCGACACCCTGCTGGCCCGGATTGTGCGCCTGGTCGGCGAGGCGCAGCGCAGCCGCGCCCCCGTGCAGCGCCTGGCGGACTCTGTCGCGGCCTACTTCGTCCCGGCCGTCGTGGCTGCCGCGGCGGTAACGTTCGCCGTGTGGGCCGTGGCCGGTCCCGAGCCGCGCCTGGCCTTTGCGCTCGTAAATGCCGTCGCCGTGCTGATCATCGCCTGCCCGTGCGCCCTCGGACTCGCCACGCCAATGTCGATCATGGTCGCCGTCGGGCGGGGCGCGCAGGCCGGCGTCCTCATCAAGAACGCCGAAGCCCTCGAGATTCTCGAGAAGGTCGACACCCTCGTCGTCGACAAGACCGGCACCCTCACGGCCGGCCAGCCGCGCCTGGTGGCGCTCGAGGGAGTGTCCGAGTGGCAGGGCAGGGAAGACGAGTTGCTCGGCCTCGCCGCGAGCCTCGAGGCGCAAAGCGAGCATCCCTTGGCCGCGGCCGTCCTCGCGGCGGCCGGGGCTCGCGGCCTGGCGCTCGGCCCCGTGGCGGACTTCCGCTCGCTTACGGGCCGCGGCGTCACCGGGACGGTCGGCGGCCGGTCCGTCACTCTCGGCAACGCCCGGTTATTCGAAGAACTTGGCCTGGACCCGAGGCCTCTTGCCGCGCGCGCCGAGGACCTCCGCCGCCAAGGCCGTACGGTGATGTTTATCGCCGTGGACGGACGGCCCGCCGGTCTCCTCGCGGTTGCCGATCCGATCAAGGACACCGCCCGCGATGCCCTCGGCGCCCTCCGCGAGGAAGGACTCCGCATCGTCATGCTCACGGGCGACAGCCGCTCGACCGCCCAGGCCGTCGCCGCCGAGCTAGGTATTGAGGACGTGGAAGCCGAGGTCTCTCCGGAGAGGAAGAGCGAAGTGATCGCGCGGCTCCAGTCGCAGGGCCGCCGCGTGGCCATGGCCGGCGATGGCATTAACGACGCGCCCGCTCTCGCCCGCGCCGACGTCGGCATCGCGATGGGCACCGGTACGGACGTCGCCATGGAATCGGCCGGCATCACGCTGGTCAAGGGCGATCTCGCGGGCCTGGTCCGCGCCCGCCGCCTCAGCCGCGCGACGATGCGGAACATCCGCCAGAACCTGTTCTTCGCTTTTGTCTACAATACCCTCGGCGTCCCCATCGCCGCGGGAGTCCTCTACCCCTTCTTCGGGATCCTGCTCAGCCCTATCCTGGCGGGCGCGGCCATGAGCTTCAGCTCGGTTTCCGTGGTCGGGAACGCCTTGCGGCTGCGCCACGCCGCACTGTAGCTTCCGCCTCCGCGCCCGCCGCCAGCAGCAAGGCCTTGCGGGTAATGGTGGCGAGCGGCAGCCGGCCGAGCTGGTCCTTTGAAATCCACTCACAGTGCTCCGGCGCCCCTCCGCGCAGGCGCCCGCGCACCACGGTTACCGTATAGTCATGATAGGTAATCGCATGGTGGAATTCCCCGACGTGCTCTCGCCGCGTGAGCCGCACCACCCCCGCCTCCGGCAGTTCCCAAAAGCCGGGCATGAGCGAGAGATGGTTCCCGCGCTGCTGTAGCAGCACCTGGGCCGGCTTCTCCCCGCGCTCCACCACCGCGATTTCCAACCGCACTTCCACCGCCGCCCTCGGCGCCAGCCTCACCGGCAATTCGTTCTCGCGACCCAGCCGCCGCGCCTCGCACCAGCGCGCCACCGGACATTCCCCGCACTGCGGCCGGCGCGGCAGGCACAGCGTTGCGCCGAGCTCCATCGCAGCCTGGTTGAACTCGCCGGGCTGCCGCGGATCGAGGAACTCCTGAGCGTGCTCCCGCAGCTCCTGCCGCACGCGCGGCGACCGGATATCCCCGGAGTGATTGGTCAGCCGGGCCATCACCCGGGCCACGTTGCCATCGAGCACCGCGGTCTTCTCCCCGAAAGCGATGCTGGCGACGGCAGCCGCGGTGTAGGGTCCGACACCCGGCAGCTTCTCCCACTCCGTGGACGATTCGGGCCACGTCCCGCCCCGCTCGTGCACGATTTGCTGCGCGGCCCGCTGCAGGTTCCGCGCCCGCGAGTAGTATCCGAGGCCGCTCCAGCACTCCAGCACCGCCGCTTCCGAGGCGCGCGCCAGCGCCGCTACGCTCGGAAAGCGCTTCAAGAACCGCTCGTAATAAGGGATCACCGCCGCGGCGCGCGTCTGCTGTAGCATGATCTCCGAGACCCAGATGCGGTAGGGATCGGAAGTGCGCCGCCAGGGGAGGTCGCGGCGGTGGCGGCTGAACCAGCCGAGCAAGGCCCGGCGAAAGGCTGCGGAGTTCTTGCCCCGGCCTGCTGCCATTTTCTCGCCGGCTTCGTCTAACCCGCTAACGGCCCGTAAGAGGCCAAGACTTTCCCGCCTGAACCTGGCCCGGCGGAGTTACCCTTCCAGCCGCCGGGCCCTTTTTTGTCGTTCGTTACCTTACTTTTTTGCCGGAGCTGCCGGCGCCGCCGCAGCCGGAGCAGCTTTCTTCGCCGGAGCCGCCGGCGCGCCCTCGGTCTTCGCCGGGGTCGTCGCCGGAGTCGCGGCCGGACGCGGGAACCGCTCGATCCGGATGCTCTTAATCACCACCGGCGTGCGTGGCTTGTCGTTGCCGTCCTTGGGTACGCGCGCGATCTGCGCCACCAGCGCCTGTCCCTCCACGACCTGGCCGAAAATGGTATGCAGCCCATTGAGGTGCGGCGTCGGGGCGTCGGTGATAAAAAACTGGCTGCCGTTCGTGTTCGGTCCCGAGTTGGCCATGGCCAGCCGGCCAGGCTGATCAAACTTGAGCATCGGCGAGATCTCGTCCTTAAACTTGTAGCCCGGGTCGCCCATCCCGCTCCCCAGCGGATCGCCGCCCTGGATCATGAACCCTGGAATCACGCGATGGAAGATGGTGCCGGTGTAAAGGGGACGCTTCACCTGCTGGCCCGTCTTGGGTTCGGTCCACAGCCTCGTGCCCCGCGCCAGCGCGACAAAGTTGGCCACCGTCAGGGGCGCCTGGCTGCGGTAGAGCAGGCACACGATCGGTCCCATCGAAGTATTGATCGTGGCGTATTCCCCCGGATCGCGCTCGACGGGCGCCGCGGCCGCCTTGTCGCCCGCCGGCGGCGCGGCTGCCTGCTGGGCCCACCCCGCTGTCACCACTGCCAGTACGCCGATCAGAATTCTTTTCATCGCTCTCCGTTCTCCTCTCTTCAACTCGCCCGCAGAAAATCGCGGTTCATCAACGCGATCACCTCGAGCCGGATGCCCTTAGGGCAGACCGCCTCACATTCTCCCATGTTCGTGCAGTGCCCGAACTCTTCCTGGTGCACCTGCGCCACCATGCCCCGCACCCGCCGGTAGCGCTCCGGCTGGCCCTGGGGAAGCCGCGCCAGGTGCGCGATCTTGGCCCCGGTAAAAAGCGCCGCCGCGGCATTGGGACACATCGCCACACACGCCCCGCAGCCGATGCAGGCCGCCGCGTCCATGGCCTTTTCGGCGTCGTCCTTCGGCACCGGGACGGAGTTGCCTTCCGGGGCGCTGCCGGCCGAGACGGAGATGAAGCCGCCCGCCGCGATCACCCGGTCGAAGGCGCTGCGGTCGACCACCAGATCCCGGACCACGGGAAACGCCTTGGCGCGAAACGGCTCCAGGTACAACTCGTCGCCATCCTTAAAGTGGCGCATGTGGAGCTGACAGATCGTGGTGCCCCGCTGCGGACCGTGCGCCACGCCGTTAATCATGAAGCCGCACATCCCGCAGATGCCTTCCCGGCAATCGTGATCGAACGCAATCGGCTCCTCGCCCCTTGCGGTCAGCGCCTCGTTCACCACATCGAGCATTTCGAGAAACGACATGTGCGGGTTGACGTCCTTCGCCTCGTACCGGACCATGCGGCCTTCCGACCCCCCGCCTTTTTGCCGCCACACGTGCAGAGTGAGGTTCACTATTTGTAGCTCCGTTGGGAAGGGTGGACGTAATCGAAGCTGAGGTGCTCCTGGTGCAGCGCGGGCGTCTGTCCCACGCCGCGAAACTCCCACGCCGCCGCGTAGGAATAATTCTCGTCGTCCCGCTGCGCCTCGCCGTCCGGGGTCTGGCACTCCTCCCGGAAATGCCCGCCGCATGACTCGTTCCGCTCGAGCGCGTCGTAGCACAGCAATTCCGCGAGCTCGAAGAAATCCCCCACCCGGCCGGCTTTCTCCAGGGACTGGTTGAACTCCTCGCCCGTGCCGGGCACACAGGCGTTCTGCCAGTATTCCTCGCGCAGTCCCCGGATCGCTTCGAGCGCGCCCTTTAGACCGGAAGCATTCCGCGCCATGCCGCAGTTTTCCCACAGCAGCTTGCCCAGCTCCCGGTGGAAGGAATCGACCGTCCGCTGGCCCCGGATCTCGAGCAGCCTCTTAATCTGGCACACTACTTCGTTCTCGACGGCCCGAAAATCGCTGTGGCCGGCATCTACTTTCTCGAGCTTGGTCGAGGCCAGGTAGTCGCCCAGCGTGTAAGGCAGGACGAAGTACCCGTCCGCCAGGCCCTGCATCAGCGCGCTCGCTCCGAGCCGATTCGCCCCGTGGTCGGAGAAGTTTGCCTCGCCGATCACAAACAGCCCCGGGATGGTGCTCATCAAGTGGTAATCCACCCACAGGCCCCCCATCGTGTAGTGGATGGCCGGGTAGATGCGCATCGGCGCCGTATAAGGATCCTCTCCGGTGATGCGGTCGTACATCTCGAAGAGGTTTCCGTAGCGCTCGGCGATCGTGTCTCTCCCCAGGCGCCCGATGGATTCCGTGAAGTCCAGGTAGACCCCGTAGCCGCTTGGGCCCACGCCTCGGCCCGCGTCGCACTCCGCCTTGGACGCCCGGGACGCCACGTCGCGCGGCACCAGGTTCCCGAAGCTCGGATACCGGCGCTCGAGGTAGTAATCGCGTTCGGCCTCCGGGATCTGGTGAGGCGGCCGCGGGTCGCCTTTCTTTAGCGGTACCCAGATTCGCCCGTCGTTCCGCAGCGACTCGCTCATCAGCGTGAGCTTCGACTGGTAATCGCCCGTCACCGGAATACACGTCGGGTGGATCTGCGTGAAGCACGGGTTGGCGAAGAGTGCCCCGCGCTTGTGCGCCCGCCAGATCGCCGTCGCGTTCGAGCCCTTGGCGTTGGTCGAGAGATAGAAAACGTTGCCGTAGCCGCCGGTGGCGAGCACTACGGCGTCGCCCATGTGGGACTCGATCTTCCCGGTGGTGAGGTCGCGCGTCACGATGCCCCGCGCCCGTCCGTCGATTACCACCACGTCGAGCATCTCGGTGCGCGGAAACATCCGCACCTGCCCCGTGGCCACCTGCCGCTCGAGCGCCTGGTAAGCGCCCAGCAGCAACTGCTGGCCCGTTTGGCCGCGCGCATAGAAGGTGCGCGACACCTGGGCCCCGCCGAAGGAACGGTTCTCGAGCGTCCCGCCGTATTCCCGCGCGAAGGGCACCCCCTGCGCCACGCACTGGTCGATGATGTTCAGGCTGATCTCGGCGAGCCGGTAGACGTTCGACTCCCGGGCCCGGAAGTCGCCGCCCTTCACCGTGTCATAGAAGAGCCGGTAGACGCTGTCGCCGTCGTTCTGATAATTCTTGGCCGCGTTGATGCCGCCCTGCGCGGCGATGCTGTGAGCCCGGCGCGGCGAATCCTGAAAGCAGAAGCACCGGACGTTATACCCCAGCTCTCCCAGCGTCGCCGACGCCGAGGCTCCTGCGAGGCCCGACCCCACTACGATCACTTGAAATTTCCGCTTGTTGGCCGGGTTCACGAGCTTCATGTCGAACTTCCGCCGTTGCCAGCGGGTTTCGACGGGCCCCGACGGACACCTGGCGTCCAGTGTCATTAGCGCACCAGCCCCAGCAGCACCGCGACCGGAATCGAGATATTTCCGGCGCCGATGAAAATCGCAAATCCCGCCGCCAGCCGCTGCAAGCCCGGCCGCCGCCGCTCGTCGTCCATGCCGAGCGAGTGGAGCATGCTCCACAGCCCGTGATACAAGTGGAAGCACAGCAGCACCATCGAGACGATGTAGGCCGCCGACACCCAGAAAATCCGAAACCCGTAGATCACGTTGTGGTAGGGGTCCAGCTCGCGGAAGGGCAGCCCGGCGCCGCCGGTCGTCAGGTGCAGCAGGTGGAACACGATGAAGCCCGCGATAATCGGGCCGCTCCACATCATCGTGCGCGAGGCGTAGGAAGCCCCGAGGTCTTCCTTCTTCACGTAAGCGATCGGACGCGCCCGCCGCTTGAGCGCCCACAACTGCACCGAGGCGGTGATGTGCAGCACGACGCTCGCCAGCAGCACCAGCCGCGCCCCCCACAGCAGCCCCGGCTTGGAGTGCAGGAACCGCGCGTAGTCGTTGATCTGCTCCGGTCCCAGGTAAATCTGCAGGTTCCCAAGCAGGTGCGCCACCACATAGCCGAACAGGATCGCGCCCGTCACGGCCATGACGATCTTCTTTCCGATGGACGCCTGGTAAAAGCGCAGGGGCTGCGCGAGCCAGCCACCGACGGCGATTGCACTCATAAGGGGAAAGCCGAGGTGCTTAAGTATTATTATGAGAACTGCCCGGCGGTAGTGTCAACTTCGAGGGCCTGATCTTGCCGCGAGCTCTCCGGCTGCTGCCTATACCAGGCCCACGTCTCCGCCAGGCCTGCCGCGAAGGACGTCGGCTCGAAACCCAGCTCCCGCCGGGCCTTTTCGGTCTGCTGGGTGATCGGCGGCAGATCGAACCTATCCCCGAAGTAAAAGGGTGGACGGAACACCTGACCTCCGGCCGCGAGAAGCCGCTCCCGGGGCACGAACATTATTTGTGGCGCAAGGCCGGCCGCCGCCCCTAGCGCCCGGACGGCCTCCAGTTGCGTAACTGGGGCCGCGTTCGCGATGTTGTAGGCCTGTCCCGCCGCGTCCGGCGCCTCTGCCGCGTGCAGCATCGCCTCGACTAGGTCCTTGACGTAGACGAATTGCATCCACGTCGAACCATCCTCGGGGACTAGGATCGGCCGCCCCTTTCGCAGCCGGTCCCAGAAGAACGCCTCCCGGTAGAACGGGTTCTCCGGCCCATAGACAAAGGGCGGACGCAGCGTCGCCACGGCAAGCCCGCGCTCCCGGTGCAACCGAAACAGCCGCCGCTCGCTCCGGGCCTTGTTCCGCACATACGGAATCGGTGAATCGTAGCCGAGCGGGTCGTCCTCGCGGCGGTCGAGTCCTTCGACATAGGCCCCGACGCTCGAGAGAAAAACGTAACGCCCGCACTGCGCGAGGCTCTCGGGCGCGGCGGCGACTTGCTCCTCGGTCGTCCCCCGCTCCCAGTCGTAGACGTTGTCGAACACCACGTCGAACGACCGGCCCCCGAGCGCCTTGCGCACCGCCTTCACGTCGTTCCGGTCGCAGCGGATCTCCTCCACGCCGTCCGGCAACGCGCTCCGCCCCCGGTGCAGAATGGTGATCCGGTCCCCGCGCTCCCCCAGCCGCCGCACGAGTTCCTTGCCGATGAAGAGGGTCCCACCGATGACGAGCACGTTGCGCACGATGATAAGATTGTGTCATCTCCGCGCTCGCTAGGCGTGTCCAATGAAGTCGAGTTCAAAGCTACGAACGCCGCACCGCGTGACCCGCCGCGCTCGGCAAGCCTCGTTTTCCGAGTTGCTCGAGCAAACCCGTGGCATCTGGAAGAAGGGCGACGGCCTCGCCTACCAGCGCCGGCTGCGCCGAGAGTGGCGATAAGCCTCAGCGCCTTCCAAACACCAAAAATGTCCCGCACTGCTCGGGCGGACCCCACTTCCGGTAGCGTTCGATCTTCTCCTGGTTCCCCGCGCAACCCAGGCACGCCACCGCGCACGGCTCGGGCGGCGGCCGCGATTCATAGCGGCTCAAAACGTTCTCCACGCCGGTGTGAACGAACCTCACATCCGGCTCCGCCTCCCGCAGTAAGGCCTGGAGCGGATACTCCAGTTGAAACTGGCTGATGTCGATCCCGACCGTCCGGCAGCCACCCCCGCGGAGCGCCTCGACCGCCCGAAGATAATCCGCGCGATTGTCCCACTGCCCCATGTCGGCGAAATACTGCTCGTCCCGCGGGACGCGCCACACCGCCCGCGGCCCCCGAAGCGGCCGGGCCCAATTCTCGACCACGTACGGACGCGCGTTGTTGAGCAGGAACAGCCCCAGCAGCACCTGCAACACGCGGGGACGCAGACCCTCCGCGAGCCTGCCCGCCAGCGGCGCGCCCGCGACGAACAGCGGCACCTGCAACCGCGTCACCCACGGCATCCATTTCAAGTAGAAGCAAAACAGCACAAATCCGAGGACCACTCCCAGGCCGTACCAGCCCCACTGCCGCCCCCACCGGAACATCAGCAATACAGCCGCCGCCAGCAGCAGTAAGTGCCAGCGGTTCGGCACGTCGGCTTCGTGGTTCGAGTTCACCGGCGGCCGGAAATGTTCCCAACGCCACGTGGTCGCCGGGTTGCTCACGTCGATGCCTGCCCGCTCGTGCGCCCGCACCACGAAGTGGTACACGCCCTGGTTCCACGCCGCGCTCCGCGCCCCCAGGTGTACCGCCAGGTTACGCACGAGGTTCGAAACGGTAGGTCGTACTCCAAGGTACTCATTGCGCCACCGGAACAGCCCGTCCCCTTGCGCCGAATCGAAGCCGAGGGGCGAGCCGCTGAGTTGCATGTTCCGCCAATATTGCGGACCGTTCAGAGCCAGTACGCACAGCGCCGCCATCGGGACAGCTCGCGCCAGCCGCGCCCTCTCCCTCCACGCCGCCGGACCAAACACCCCCACCAGCAGCGCCGGCGCAAAGAGGTACGCGGTTCCCTTGGTCGCGAGTGCCAGCCCCAGCGCCAGGCTCGTCCACAGCAAATCCCGGCTCTCGCCGCCCTCGGCGTACCGCAGCCCGAAGTACGCCATCGCCGCCAGCCACAGCGCCAGCAGCAGATCGTTCTTCGCGCCCGACCCCTGCAGGATGGCCCCCGGAATCGTCGCGCAGAACACTGCCGCCAGCACCTGTCCCCGCCGGCCCGCTCCGAGCGCCAGGGCAACCAGAGACGCTGCGACGATACTCCCCGCGAACCCCATCCACTGCACCAGGTTCACGTACCGGTCGCCGCCCGAGAGCAGGTAGCTGTGCAGCGCGAAGTACTCGGCGAGCGGCTGAAGCATGATCTGGTTGTAATAAGGAGTAGGGAAAAACGAAACGCTCCCCGACTGCGCCCAATACACGACACGTGGCAGGTGGTACGCCATCGCGTCAGCGCTGTTCGGTGGACTGAGCAGCGCAATGATCCCCACGAGGGCCAGAATCACCACGACGCCGCCCGCCGGCTGCCGGCCCCGTCGCCTCCGGAACACCACCGCTCCGGCGCCAGCCGCAACCCACGCCGCGACCAGCGGTCCCCGCCGTAGCCCATGCAGCGCCCCGAGGATCTCGGTAATCAGCGCGACGGCCACGCCGAGCCACACCAGCCTCCGCAGCAGGGCCTCGCGCCGTCCGCCCGTCACACCCGCAGGCCGATCCGCCACAGCAGGTAGCCCAGGGTCTGCCGTGCGTAATACCACGCCCGCCGCGCGGCCGAGTCGTTCCCCGGCGACCGGGGCGAGCCAAACGCCCGGATGCCCCGCGCCTCCAGCATCTTCTTCACACGGTAGATGTGATACCCATCGCTCACCACGATGCACGACCCGAGCCGCAGCCGGTCCATGATCTCGCCCACCGCCGCCGCGCTTTCGACGGTGGTTTCACCTTCGTTCTCCACCACGATGGCCTCTGACGGCACGTTGTTCCGGGCCAGGTAACTGCGGCTCACCTCGCCCTCGGTAAACTGCGGATCACCCCCGTGTCCTCCCGTTGTGATGATGTGGGGCGCGAGTCCCCGCTCGTAGAGGTTGAGCGCGTGGTCGAGGCGCGCCCTCAACACCGGTGAAGGATACCCGCGATACTCCGCCGCCCCAAATATCACAATGGCGTCAGCCGGCGCCGCCTCGTCGCGGTTCGCCTGCCGCCACACCTGCGCGTAAACGAGCGCGCCGTAGGTCGCCACCATCGCGGTCATCGCCAGTAGCGCCCGCTTCAGCCGGGACATAACACCGCCTCAGCCCGAATCGCCCCTTCCCGCACCACGCGCGGCGTTCCCGTCAGGTCGACGATGGTCGAAGGCGCGCTGCCTCGCGCCGGCCCGCCATCCAGAATCCAGTCGAGCCCCACCGGAAACTGTTCCCGCACCTCGGCGGCCGATTCCGCCGCCCTCCCTCCCGAGCGGTTCGCGCTCGTCCCCGTCAGCGGCCTGCCCGCCGCCCGGATGAGTTCTCTCGTCAGCACCGCTCCCGGCACCCGCACCGCGACTGTCCCTGTTCCCGCGGTGATCGCCCATGGCACCCGCGGGCTCGCCGGCACGATCATCGTCAGCGGCCCCGGCCAGAACCGCGCCGCGAGAACCGCGAAGGCCTCCGGCAGCCGCGCCGCCAGTGTCTCGGCCTGCTGCCGCGACGCCGCCAGCAGCAGAATCGGCTTCTCCTCCGCGCGCCCCTTCAGCCGGAAAATCCGCTCCACCACCGCCGGTTGAAACGGGTCGCCCGCCAGGCCATAGACCGTGTCGGTCGGAATCGCCGCCACCTGTCCCGCCCGTATGCCGCGCGCCACCCGCTCGATCGCACTCCGGCTCAGCCGCGCCGCCTCCACCCGCACCACGACAGTCACCCCGCAATTCTATTACGATGAAGGCTCTATTACGAGGAAGCTCTATTACGAGAAAAGCTCCATGGTGAAAGCAGCGGTTGTCACGAGCCCCGCCAATCCGCTGCTCAAGGACCTCCGCCGCGCCGTCCACCGGGGTACCCTCACCACCGACGGACTCCTCGTCGCCGAGACCTTCCACCTCCTTGAGGAAGCCCTCCGCAGCGATCTTCCGGTGCCCGCCGTGATTGCCGCCGAGCGCGTCCGCAGCGCCGTCGAGACCCATATCCGCGGGCTGCGCGGCATCCGCCTAACGGTAGTTCCCGACGACCTCTTCGACACGCTCGGCAGCGCCGAATCCGCCCAAGGCGTGATCGCGCTGGTCCGCCTGCCGGAATGGAAGCTCGAACAACTCTTTAGTGGGACACCCCTGGTCATCGTCCTCGATGGCGTCCAGGACCCCGGCAACGCCGGCGCCATCGTCCGCGCCGCCGAAGCCTTCGGCGCCTCCGGCCTCCTGTTCCTCAAGGGCGCGGTCAGCCCGTTCAACGCCAAGGCCGTACGCGCCTCGGCCGGCTCCCTCTTCCGCCTGCCGTTCCTCACGGGCCTCGATGCCGACCTTGCCAAGGCCGCCTTCCGCCAGCGCCGCCTGCGCCTCTACGCCGCCGACCCGCGCGGCGCGGTCCCTTTGAGCCGCGCCGATCTCCGCGTCCCCGCCGCCCTGCTCATCGGCTCCGAGGCCCACGGACTCAGCGGCGCCCTCGCCGACGGCTGCCAGCGCCTTCGCATCCCCACCCGCGGCGTCGAGTCGCTCAATGCCGCGCTCGCCGCGGGCGTGCTGCTCTACGAAGCCTCCCGCCAGCGGACCCGCGCATGAGCCTCTTCGAAGCGGCGTCCTCCCCGGCCCCCTCCGACTCGCCCCTCGCCGAGCGCATGCGTCCCGAGCGCCTCGAGGACTTCCTCGGCCAGGAGCACATCCTCGGCCCCGGCAAGCCCCTCCGCGCCCAGATCGAGCGCGACCAGCTTTCCTCGATGATCCTCTGGGGACCGCCCGGCGTCGGCAAGACCTCGCTCGCGCGCATCATCGCCCGCCTCACCCGCTGCGAGTTCGTGCCCTTCAGCGCCGTGCTCAGCGGCATCAAGGAAATCAAGGCCGTCATGGCCGACGCCGAAAAGTTCCGCCACTACGGCCGCCGGACGATCCTCTTCGTAGACGAGATCCACCGCTTCAACAAGGCCCAGCAGGACGCGTTCCTCCCTTACGTGGAGCGCGGCGACATCATCCTCATTGGGGCCACCACCGAGAACCCGTCTTTCGAGATCATCTCGGCCCTGCTTTCGCGCACCAAGGTTTACGTGCTGCGCGCCCTCACTATCGGCGAGATCCAGCTTCTGCTTCACCGCGCCGCCGGCAAACTCGGCCTCCGGATCTCCGACGACCTGGTCCAGCAGATCGCTCTCTACTCGGGCGGCGACGCCCGCTCCGCCTACAACACCCTTGAAGCGGCCCGCAGCGCTTCGCAAGGCGCCCCCGAGATCACCACCCAGGCCGTCGAGGACGCCATCCAGCGCAAAGTCGCCCTCTACGACAAGGCCGGCGAGCAGCACTTCAACCTGATCTCGGCGCTCCACAAATCCGTGCGCGCCTCCGACCCCGACGCCGCGCTTTACTGGCTCAGCCGCATGCTCGAAGCCGGTGAGGACCGCCTCTATCTCGCCCGCCGCCTCATGCGCATGGCCGTCGAGGACATCGGCCTCGCCGACCCTCGCGCCCTCGAGCAGGCTGCCGCCGCCGTCCAAGCTGTGCATTTCCTCGGCCAGCCCGAAGGCGATCTCGCCCTCTCGCAGCTCGCCGTCTACCTCGCGGCCTCGCCCAAGTCGGACGCCGTCTACGAGGCCTCTAACCGCGTCCGCGACGACGCCCAGGCGACCGCTGCCGAGCCCGTCCCACTGCACCTTCGCAATGCGCCCACGCCGCTCATGTCCAGCCTCGGCTACGCGAAAAACTACGAACACGCCCACCACTACGAGGACGCCGTCGTCGGCATGGAGTGCCTGCCGGAGTCGCTCCGCGGCCGCCGCTATTATTTCCCCACCGACCGCGGCGCCGAAAAGCGCCTCGCCGAGCGCTTGCAGGAACTGGAGGAGAAGAAGCGGAAGCTGCGGGAAGGCGGCGGTACAATTGAATCCTAGCGGTTCCCGGCGAACCGGTCACCTTCCGACCCTGCCCCGGTTGAGCGCCCGGTGTAGCCAGTGCTACTTCAGAATCAGCTCGCGGGTGGTTCGCTCGCGGATCACCTCGCGTACCTTCGAGCGGTCTTCGTAACCGCGCATCATTTTTGTGTCGTCTTCGCCCAGCGCCTGCCGGGTCACCGCGTCGGCCTTTTCTTCGTTGGCCTCCATAGACGCCAGGCTGGGGTACTCGCGGAGAATGAGCATGTTCCACGACGTCACATCGTCGTCAATCGTCCGGAGAATCTTATAGGACTTCATGAACTTGGCCTTGATCTCCGCCTCGCATTCCTTCTTGAGCTGGGTGTCGAGGTACTGAAGATAAGCCGGGTCCATGCCGGACTTGATACGGATCTCCGTGACCTGCCAGATCGTGCCGGGACTGTAGTAGCGATAGATCTGCGCCGAAGCCGAGACGGCCAGCAGCAGGCCCGTGATGGCAAGGGCGAACAGCAGCTTCTTATTGACGGATTTCATACGTGTCTCCTTGGAAGCAGCAAGTGTAACACCCAGGTGGACCGAGCGTTCTCCGAGCGTCAGCAGTTCACGGTGTGCGCCGCTCCAGAAAGTGCCGGATATCGCGCCCCAAGCGGTGCTGTTCGGCGCGCGTGCTGACGCGCGATCGCTTCCACTCCTTACCGACCCGCACATCCGCGAACAGACCTGCCGGGTCCTCGTGAAAATGCAAGAACGCCGCGCCCTTCCGGTAGAAGACGCCCCGCTTCGTCTCCTTCAGGCCATCGAGCCTGCGGATCTCCTCCAGCAGAGGCTCCAAGGCTTCCAGCGCCGCATCACGGGCGTGTTTCACCTGGTTCCCGGACGCGGGCTATGCAAACAACAAGCGGCCCTTCGGCTCCGGGATTGGACGCCCTTCTTCCTTGGCGGTCTCAATCCACTCCTGTATGATTACCTCGACGTTGGCCAGGGCTTCTTGGTAGGTTGCGCCATCGGCCGCGCACATAGGCAACTCGGGGACTTCCGCGATGAAGGCTTGGTCTTCGTCGCTCCAGTAGATGATGACCTCATACCGAATCATCGGCTTGACCCTCTAGTCGGTATTTTAGCAGCAGCTTGCGAACCTGCTTGACCTGATACGGCTTGGCCTTTGCGCCTTTCGGTTGCACGTTCAGAATCTCCACGACACCGCTTATCGTGAAGATGTGGTGACTTCCTCGAATTCGCTCCTTGAAACCCAGATTGCGTAGCACCCGACACATCCCGTCGAAGGGAATATTCGCGTCAGAAGTGCCGTCGAGGATCTGCTTCAGAAGCTTGTCGCGTTGACTCATCGATCGCCAAATCGCCCTTTCGCGCCCCCCGGCGGCGGCCACCGGCGCCGTCTACCGCAGCCGGTACACCTCAATCGCATTCCGCCCGCTCGGCTTCAGAAACGCCGCCACCCGCTGCGCCCGGGGCTCCCGCTGCGCCACCACCGCGGCCGGCGTGTACTGCGTCTCGGTCACGTAATAAACCCGCCGCAATTCCCGCGGGTCGAGCGTCCCCGCCGCCACCCGCTCGTACTGCGACTTCAGCACCTCGATCCGCGCCGGCGGCACGATCGGATAATCCGGCGAGATCGTTGTCCACCACGCCTCGTAAACGCGAATCCCGTTCCGCTCGTTCACGTAAGCGAACATGGCGTCCGCCGGCGGACCCCAGATCGGATCCGTGAACACCACTAGCGGTCCCTGGCGCGCCTCCCGCAGCAAGTATGCTGCCGCCTCGGCGATCCCGTAGCCCGCCGCCGGACCCGACCCCGCAAACGTCTGCGCATCCTCCCGGTAGAGCCACTCCTGCGGATTCCCCACCACCCCGAGACCCTTCACCGCCGCCGGCAGCGCCACCACGGCGACGGCGACCACCGCCCACTGCCGCAACCGGCTCTCCTGCCGCAGCGCTTCCACCGCCATCCCGATGAGCACCAGCCACGGCCAGAAGTGCGGGAACGGGTAACGGCTCGGCCTCTGCACCAGGATGAACACCTGCACCGCGAGCGGCAGCACCGCCACCGACGCCACCGCCACCGCCCCCCCCGACCGTCTCCACGCCAGGTACCCCAGCGCCGCGAGCCCCGCCGCCGCGAGCGGCCACGTCAGGTACGCCCCCGTGTACTCCGCGAGCGCTCGCAGGTTCGCCGGCGCGGCCGCGAAGGGATGCGCCAGCAGCTCGCGCGGCGGGACAAAAAAACTCGTCTGGTGTACCAGCAGGTTGTGCGTCTGCATCATCGGCGCGCGCGGCACGCTAACCCACGAGACCAGCGGAAACGCCGCCGCGATCCCGTAGGCCACGGCCAGCCGCGTCCACCGCCGCGCGGGCTTCAACCACAGCGCCGCCACCACCGGGAAGAACGCAAACAGCGCCGCCGTCGACTTGATGAAGAACCCCAGCCCCAGCGCCAGGCCCAGCAGCACCGCCGGCTTCCACCTCCCGTGCTCGTCGCCGAAGCACGCGAGCGACCTCCACACGATCGCCACCCCCGCCAGGTTCACCAGGCTTTCGGTGTACGCCAGCCGGTCGTAGAGCAGCGCGTAGGGGAACACCGCGTAGAGCGCCGCCGCGACGAATCCCGCCGTCCGCCCCGCCAGCCGCCGCCCGATCGCGAAGATCCCCAGCGTGCTGAGCGTTCCCGCCAGCGCCGAAATGAATCGTGGCCCCCACAGCGGATCGTCCTCCCCCACCAGGCGCGTCAGTGCGTACAGCCAATAGCTAAGCGGCTGCTTGCCGTCTAATAACGATATGAAGAATTGTTTCTGGTGGACGATGATTTCCGCCCACCGCACGTAGACACTCTCGTCGCCCGCAATGGGCAGGTGCTCCAGGTCGTAGACCCGCAGCCCGCAAGCCACGGCGGCAAGGGCCGCGATCTGCCAGGGCAGCCGGCGTTCGAGTGGCCGCGGAGCGGCCGGAGCCGGCCCGGGCCCGCGCCGTGCAGGTGATATTCGCTTCCTTTTCATCCCGGAGCCGCCAGCTTAACATTTGCTTGGGGCTGGGTTCTTTCAAGTTCCCCCGGAGATTGCTAGAATCGTTTCCCAATGGCACACCGTCGGCCTGGTAAACCGGCTTCCGCTCCAGGCGCGGTCCCCTCCTCTCGGGCGGCTCTCCACGCTCCCGGCGTATTTTCTCGAAAGCGCAAATTGGTTCTCGCCGGCATCTTGTTGGTCGCCTACCTTTTCCTGGGCACCTGGGGCCAATTCGATTTCAGTGACCTGATGGGCTACAACAACCTGCTGGCCGATGGCCTGCTGCAGGGCCACCTCTACATTGCCCCCACGCCCGCTCAAGGCCCGCTCCAGGACATGGTTCCATTTCAGGGACATTATTACCTGCAATGGGGACCGTTCCCAGCCGCCCTGCACCTCATTTTCCGGCTTTTTGACGCCACGCTTACCGATCGCGCCGCCTGCCTGGTGGCGGGCTGGTTAAGCGCCCTGGTATTTCTGGAAATTATCCTGACCCTGCGGCGTCTCTATTTCCCGGCCGCCCCGCGGTGGCTCTGCTCGTGGTTTTTCTTCGCCTTTGCTCTGGCCACTCCCACTTGTCTCGTCGCTTTTCAGGGCACTATCTACCACGAGAGCATCGCGATTGCCGCGCTCTTGCTGCTCGCCGCTTTCGGGGCCTTGCTGCGCTACCTCGAATCGGTCCAAGCCGCGTGGCTGCTGGTGGCCGGCAGCGGCCTCGCAGCGGCGGTTCTGACCCGGACTTCCTATGCCTTGCCAGCCGCCGCCGTAGTCGCCGCCGTCGGTCTGTTCCTCTGGATTCGCAGGTCCCCGGTCCGCACCCTCGCCACGCACCTGGCTCTGCTGCTGCTCCCCTTGGCCTGCGCCGGACTCCTGACGGCGGCCTACAATTACGCGCGCTTCGGGTCCGCCTTCGAGTTCGGCTTGCAGTATCTCCCGGCGGCCGGCCACGAGGCTTTGCAACACGCCCACAGCGGCGTATTCGACCTCCGCCGCGCTCCGGAAAACTTTTGCCACTATGTCCTCGCGCCGATCCGCTTCGGAGCCGATTTTCCCTGGATCACTCACGAAGGCTGGAAGCCCCGCCGCACCACCGGGCGCGCTGAAGATATGTCTTCCCTATTCCTGGCATCTCCCTTCCTGCTGCTCGGCGCCCTCGCCTGGACCGTCCTCCGCCGCCCCGGGCCGGCGGCCCCCGCGTTGCGGATCTTCCTGCTCGCGGCGGTCGCCGCGGCCTCGCTCACCTTCTTTTCCCTGCTCTGTTTCGACGGCGCCAGCCGCCGCTATATGCAGGATTTTGTCCCCCTGCTGATGATCGTCGCCTTTGCCGGAGCCGCCACCCGTTCCTGGGACCGCTGGCGTCCGGCCGCCGGACTCGTGCTGCTCGCCTCCGCGCTGTTGCACGTCCACCTGAGTTTCTGCCAGTTCGCCACCTCCGCCGCTGTCGATACCAACGCGATGACGACTTTTGTCGCGATCAGCCCTCTCCTGCGCCGCATCGCTCCCGGGCGTAAATTGGATGACTATGAAGCCATCACTCACAATGACCTGGGAGTAATCTGCCTCCAGGCGGGACAGGCCTATGAAGCGCTAGGCCATTTTGAACGAGCCGCGCAGCTCCTGCCGCATTCCGACCGGGTTCGGAAGAATCTCGAATTGGCCAGAACCCTCTCGGTCCAGCACTCCGTTCCCGAGCGCTCTAACCGGTAAGCCCCCCGGCCAGCTTCGCCACCAGGTCCGTCTTGCCTGCGATGCCAGCCGGCGGGAAGTGATATCCATGAACGCCAGGATCGACGCCAGCACGAGGTATGGCGCCTGCCACGCCGCAGGCCGCTCAAAACATAATGGCGGCGTGGCCGCGGCTCCCACCCTCTGCGCCTGCCTCGGGCCGACCTCAGCGTCGCAGCGATGCCAACCCGCCCTTTAGCCGGTGCAACTCGGCGACCTCCCGGTCCGAAAGGGCGCGGCTGAAGATAGCCAACTCATCCCAGAGTCCGACGTAGTTGACCCCCAAGCGAATGGCCGCGCGGCTTCGGTCCCAGCGGAACGGCTCGCCGATCGTTTCGGTAGTTCCCTGGAGTTTCCCATCGAGGTAAAGTTTCGCCACGCCTTGGCCGCTTCCCAGACCGCTGTGCGTAATGACCACATGCGTCCAGGTCCCGCGTCGGAAGGGCGGCTTGGCAACCGTGATGAGCCGCCTGTCGACCGCGGGGTTCTTGTCGTTCGGAAGGTTCGTGGGGTTCCAGGCCTTCAGATCCCCGAAAACACCGAGGCGGAAGTGGCGTGGCTTGTCGTCCCTGGTGAAGTCCGTCCAGATAGCGGAATCGTTGTAAGCCTTGTCGGTCACCTGGATCGGATCGCAAAATCCCGGCTCCAGGTCCTGATCGGGATCGAGGTTAAGCCAAAAGGAGATGCTGCCGGTCCAATCGCCATCTCGGAACGGGACGTTTTTGTCGCCCTGATAGAAGATGGCCTTGACGTTTTTCTTGCCGAACCGCAGCGCCGAGCCGGTGATCCCGCCGGCCACCACCGTGATATCCGGGTGATCGAGACCCGGTTTGGCCTCCCTCTGAGCCTTGTAATCGGGAGCGGTGTAGATGCGCTTGTCGCCCCGGGCGAAATCGGCGTCGAGACCCCGATCAAACGAGGCGTGGAAGGTGAGGGACTGCTTCCAGTCCTGGGCGGGAAGCGCGGTGCAGAACAGAATCACCCAGCAGAGTACTTTCGACATGACTAGGATTTTCGCGTTGCGCCTACTTGACTCGTTTCCATACTGCTTCGGCTCGCGCACCGAGCGTCGTTACAGGGTTGATGTACCTCAACTCATCCATCGTTAGGCGGGTGATCACTCGTTTCTGCTGCTCCCCCTCCGAGTTCGGAAACGTACTACCCTCAATGCGAGAGACGAGGGTTTTGTCCTCCTCGTTGACCGAGTATGTGCCGAAATAGGCAAGGCTTCCCTGTATCGTGGCTTGGTTTTCGTCTCGCGTCCCCTGTCTGCGGTCATTCGACGCGAATTTTGGACGATCAGAGCGAAAGACGTGCCAGGCGAAACGGCCGTTGTCTGTGAAGATAAGGAGGCTTTTCGGATTGGCCCCCCACAGGGGGCTCCCATCTGGCAGCTTCGTTGTGGACGAGACGTACGTCCAAGTTCCTACGAGTTGCTCCTTCAGTGATTTCTGCTGAGCGACAGCATCGCCTCCGGGCAGTGCGAATCCGAGGCATATTGCGGTCGTTACAGACAGTGTGAGTGCGGAGTGTCGGTTCATAATCACTCTTTGTGGTTAGGTGTAGCCGTGCGGCGGTCTACTCCAAAGTGCTCAGCCTAGCTCGCGTTGCCCCTATCCGCTCTATCGGCGCTTCTGCCCAAGAGATACCGCTGGCGATGCGGCTCTACAATCATTCCGACCGTAACCCGCATAGCACGTATGCACGGCTTTCCACTCATCACTTCCGGATCGATCGTGATGCGTTCGAAGTGGGCCATGCCTACCTCACCTTCTCTTCGCCTGCGGAATCACCCACAAATACAGATCCCGGCTCAGCGGCGCCTCCACGTCATCCACCCCGCCGACGGTCGCCTCTTTGTCCGGCTTCCAATCCCCCATATCGAACGTGTTCGAAACGACCCGCGTGCCCGGTTTCAAGTCCTGCAGCAGCTTGGGACGCAGCTTCATGTTCACCGTCGGCAGCAAAAACAGCGTGACCACAGTGGCCTCGTGAATGTCCGCCTGGAACAGGTCCTTCTCCTCGAACCGCACCAGCTTCTCCACGCCGGCCTTCCGGGCGTTCTCTTTGGCTTCGGCAATGCGCACCGGGTTGATGTCGATTCCCACGCCCCGCGCCCCGTAGTTCTTGGCGGCGGCAATCACAATGCGGCCGTCCCCGCACCCGAGGTCGTAGACCACGTCGGTCCTTTTCACCCCCGCCAGCTTCAGCATGGCCTGCACGGCCGGTTCGGTCGTGGGGACGTAAGGTACATCCGGATCGCGCGCGGGCTTCGTGCTTTGCCCTGCCAGAACCGTGACGGAAAGTATCGCCGCCAGAACGTACGAGCCAGGGAACCACTTCCGGTGCCTCATCGAGTAACCTCCAGGTCTCCCGAGATTATCGCAGAACCGCCGATGCAGGTCTGGTAGAGTCTGAAAGGTCTGTACCTCCCGAAACGGTAGTGGGTCAGTGCGCCTGCCCCCTGGGGTGACACAAACAGTTAAGACACTGTTTGCCGTTTGATGGAAAGATCTCGACCGGCAAGACGAGTGTAGCGCATACTCGTACTCGGTTGGTGAAGCGGAAGCGGGCCATG
>JBGPDC010000032.1:0-35640 GCA_041482115.1 Terriglobia bacterium
ATGGTCCGTGTGCCCGGCCGCGGCTGGCCTTGCCGTAGCCGGTTAGACAAATCTATGGGACAGCCCTACTAGGCAGTCGTAACTCGTCCCGTGACGCGGGCTGTCCGGTTCCAGGCAGCCCTTTTTTTCATCCCAATTCCGGCCCCCTCGAGTTGGTATGCTCGACAGACGTGCCTCGCATCGGTCACCATCTTTCCATTGCGGACTCGCTGGCTGCGGCGGCTGAAAAAGCGGGGTCCCTCGGCTGCGAGGCCTTCCAGATTTTTTCCTCGAGCCCCCGTATGTGGCGTCCGTCGCGGCTCGACGCCGAGGCGGTCCGGCGATTCGGGCAGGCGCGCGAGAAGCATGGTCTCGCGCCGCTCGTGATTCACGGCAACTACCTGATCAACTTGCCAGCGGTGGACCCGGTGATCCGGACCCGCTCCATCGCCGCTTTCCGTGGCGAGATCGAGCGCGCCGTTGCGCTCGGCGCCGACTATCTGGTCCTGCACCCCGGCAGCGCGCGCGGCCAAGCGGTTGAGCAGGCCATCGCGAGGTTCGCGCGGTCCATCGCCGAGGCGGCTCGCGGTCTGAAGCTCGGGGGATTGCGCCTGCTGTTCGAGAACACCGCGGGCGGCGGGGCGAGCCTGGGCCGGACGTCCGAAGAACTGCACGCCTTGCGCCACTCGACGCAGGCGGCCGCCGATCTCCCGGTGGGTTTCTGTTTGGATACGGCCCACTGCTTCCAAGCCGGTCTCGACTTCTTCGAGGTCTTCCGAGCCTTCGACCCCGCCGACGTCCCGGTGATCCACGCCAACGACTCTCGCACCGCGTTCGGCTCCCGCCACGACCGCCACGCCCAGATCGGACGCGGTGGCCTCGGCCGCGCAGCCTTTGCGCGTCTGCTGCGCTATCCCACGCTGCGCTCGAAGACTTTCATCCTCGAAACGCCAGTCGAGAAGCCCGGGGACGACCGCCGCAATGTCCGGGCGTTGCGCGCTTTGGCCCGCACCCGCCGAGGACTTTGATCTTGCGCATCGCCGAGGTGGCGCCCCTGTGGACTCCGGTGCCCTCCGTGACTTACGGAGGTACGGAACGCATGGTGTCCTTCCTGACGGAGGAACTGGTGAGGCGGGGGCACGACGTGACCCTGTTCGCCACGGGGGATTCCAAGACCAGAGCCCGGCTGCGGGCCCTGCGCCCAAACAGTCTTTTCGACGCCATCGCCTCGGGGGAAGTCTGGAGATCCGAATACTACCAGGTCAGCAATATCGTCGCGGCCCTCCGCGAAGCCGCGGACTTCGACTTGATTCATTGCCATCTGGGCTGCTTTTCGATTCCCTTTAGCGCGCTCACCCGCACCCCGCTGGTCCACAGCCTGCCGTCGCCCCTCGACGACGATGACCTCTGGGTGCTCGAGCGGCATCCGGACGCGGCGGTTACCGCGCGCAGCCGGCGGCAGGTGGCCGCGGTGCCGGCGAAGCGGCGGAAGAAGATTAAGGTCATCCCTAACGCCTGCGACTTTGACGCCTTCGAGTGTTCTCCCCAGCCCGGCCGGTACCTGGCCTTTCTGGGACGCATGGCCTGGCAGAAATCCCCCTGCGACGCGATTGCCATTGCCCGGCAGGCCGGGATGCCGCTGGTACTGGCCGGGGAGCCTTGCTACGCCGAAGAGGAGGCGTATTTCGAGGAGCAGGTCCGTCCGCTGATTGACGGAAGCAACGTGATCCACATCGGCCCGGTCAACGACGCGCAAAAAGCGGAATTCCTGAAGAACGCCAGCGCGCTGCTGTTTCCGATCCAGTGGGAGGAACCCTTTGGCATCGTCATGATTGAGGCGATGGCCTGTGGGGTTCCGGTGGTGGCCCGCAATAGGGGTGCGGTGAGCGAGGTGATCGACCCGGGCGTGACCGGCTTCTATGCTGACGACGTCGAGAGCCTGGCCTCTCTGGTGCCCGCCGCCTTGGCGCTCGACCGGCGAACGGTGCGGGAGCACGCCCGGCAGAGATTCAGCATCCCGCGCATGGTTGACCAGTACCTCCAGTTCTACGAATCGCTGCTGCCGCCGGGCCCATAGTACGTTTTCCCCCGCTTCGTTCCCATGGTACCTTTTGGGACGGAGCCAACATCCGCAAGAGATGGCAGACGAGCCGCCCCAGAACGATTTGACCGGCCAGAGCCTGGGCCCTTATAAGATTCTGAAAAAACTGGGCCAGGGCGGAATGGGCACGGTGTATCACGCCCTCGACACCCGGCTCGATCGCATCGCGGCCGTCAAGGTGCTGCCCGCCGAAAAGCTGGCCGACCCGGATTGGAAAAAACGCTTCATCCAGGAGGCCAGAACCGCGTCCTCCTTGAATCACCCCAATATTATTACGATCTACGAGATCGCCTCGGCCGAGAGCGGCGGACACGCCGTCATTTACATCGCCATGGAGTTTGTCTCCGGCAGCACGCTCCAGGAGTGCATTCCCAGCGGGGGTCTGCGCCTCGCCGACACGCTGAAATACGCGATACAGATCGCCGACGCGCTGGCGGCCGCGCACGCCGCCGGCATTGTGCACCGGGACCTGAAACCGGGCAACGTGATGGTGACGGGCCCGGCCAGCGGGCGACCGGGCTTGATCAAGGTGCTCGACTTCGGCCTGGCGAAATTCGACGCCCAACTCGAGAAGGAGCCGACTCAAACGAGTACGATCGACGTCAGCCCCCGTACCGTAGAAGGCACGATTCTCGGAACTCCGGCTTACCTGTCGCCCGAGCTGGCGGAGGGCAAGAAGGGCGATGCGCGCTCCGACATCTTTTCCTTCGGGTCGCTGCTGTATGAAATGGTGACGGGCCAGCGCGCCTTTCAAGGTCCTTCGAGCCTGGCTACGGCGGCGGCAGTCTTGAACAAGGAGCCGGTCCCCGCCAGCCGGATCGCCTCCGGGGTGCCGCCGGAGCTGGAGCGGATCCTTCAGCGCTGCCATCGAAAAGACCGCGAGCGGCGCATCCAGCACATGGACGATGTGAAGGTAGCGCTGGAGGATCTGCGGGATGAAACCTCCTCGACCCAGTCGGGCGTCGGACTGCCGGCCGCCGGCGCGGAGCGCACCCCGCGCAGCCGCCGCCTGGGCTGGCGAATTGCGCTCGAGCTGGCCGTGCTGGGCGTTCTGACCTTGGGGGCGTGGTGGCGGTTCGGCCCCTCCGCACCGCCGGCCTGGGAGCCGGTGCTAAGCCGGCTGACGACGGATGCGGGCCTCAGCGCCTACCCCACGCTCTCGAGGGACCGCAAGATGCTCGCCTACGCTTCGGACCGGGGCGGCCAGGGAAACCTGGACATCTGGGTACGGCAGGTCGGCGGGGGCGAGCCTATTCAGTTGACCAACCAAGAGCTGGACGATTACGAGCCGGACTTCTCTCCCGACGGCACCCGGATCGCTTTCCGCTCGGAGCGGGACGGCGGCGGCGTTTATGTCGTCCCCACGCTGGGGGGGGAAGCTCGGCTGATCGCGAACCATGGCCGCCGCCCGCTGTTTTCCCCCGATGGCAAGAAGATTCTCTACTGGGTAGGCGGGGACTACGGCAAGGTGTACATGGTCGACTCTACCGGTGGCCCGCCCCAGCAGATCCTGGGGGACTTCTACAGCGCGCGCTACCCGGTCTGGTCCCCGGACGGCCAGCGCGTCTTGTTCCACGGCAGCCGCGACTCCAGCCTCAGCGCCGCCGGCACCGACTGGTGGATAGCTCCCGCGGGCGGGGGTGCGGCGGTGAAAACCGGCGTGCTCGAGCTGCTGGCCCGCCGCGGGCTTTCTCCCCCGGTGACCACCCAGCGGGTCTTTGTTCCCGGCCGCTGGACGGCGGGAAACCAGGTTTTGTTTTCCGGCCGCCTGGGGAGCACGACCAACGTCTGGAGCCTGCGGATCTCGCCGTCCTCCGGCCGGATCGAAAGCCCGCTGCGGCGCCTCACGCTGGGGACGGATCTCGAAGAGTATGCTTCGCTGGCGCCGACTGGCGCAACGGAGGCCGAAGCCGGAGCGCGCTTCGTCTTCGCCAGCCTCAGCTTCAACGTCGACATCTGGAGTCTGCCGATTGATGCCCGGCAAGCCAAGGTCCTCGGGGAAATGCAACGCCTGACCCAGGACCCGTCTCCCGACACGCGCGCCTCCATCTCGACCGACGGGAAAAGGCTGGCGTTTCTCTCCACGCGCTCCGGGAACCGGGACGTGTGGATCAAGGACCTGGTCAGCGGCCGGGAAACGGCTCTAACCAACACTCCCGCTAGTGAGTCCGTCGTACAGATCCTCGGTGACGGTTCGGGGGTGATGTATAGCGTGACGGAGGAACGCTCCGGGGAGAGCACCTACCTGATTCCGCTCGGAACGGGTCCGGGCGCCGTGCTGCGTCCCGGCGTGGCGGAAAAGCTATGCGACAAGTGCGGCGCCTGCGTCGGCGCCTCCAGCTTTGCATCCCGGGAGAGAACCCTGGTCTGCGGGGTGTCTCCCCCCGGCCTGGTTTCCGTGTTGCAGCTCCCGTCCGGTGTTCGCCGGGAGGTGCTGACTCACCCGCAGAACGGCGTTTTTGGGGCGCAACCCTCCCCCGACGAGCGCTGGATCGTTTTCAATCTCGTTACGAGCCCGATTCGCTCGCAGGTCTACTTGGCGCCCTTCACCGGCCAGACCGTGAAGGTCCCGGATTGGATTCCCTTGACCGATGGAGAGTCTTGGGATGACAAGCCCCGCTGGTCCCCTGACGGGAACGTGATCTATTTCATCTCAGACCGCGACGGGTTCCGCTGCCTGTGGTATCAGCGCCTGGACCCGGCCACCAAGCGGCCGGCGGGATCGCCCGCACCCCTGCATCACCTGCACCGCGCCCGGCTGACGATGACGAACGTCGACAACGGCCAGCAGGCTATCTCGGTGGCCCGCGACCGGATCGTCTTCAGCCTGGGCGAGCTGACCGGCAATGTCTGGATGGCCGAAGGCGGCCGGCCGTAGCCCGGTTTAGCGGCCCCGGTGGTAGGTCAGGGTGCGGTAAAAGGCCCGGGCCGGCCGGTCGACCAGCGCGCTGAAGGGCTTGGGGTAGACGGGGAGTTCACGAAGAAAATCGTCGGCTGTTTCGCCGTCGCTCATGGCCCTCCAGGTGTTCCGGCCATGCCGCACCAGCAGGTAGTGCTCGGGGGCGCAGACCGGTACTACCCGCGGGTGGCCGTCTTGGAGGAACCAGTAGTCCTCATCGAAGGGCACCTCCCGAAACTTCACCTTCTGCCACAGCTTTCGGGAGAAGTTAAAGGTGCCGCCCGCCGTCCAGCCGTGACCGGAATCCCGCACCTTTTTTTCGCCGGCGATCCAGACCAGGAAGCAATCCCAGGCCACCAGCGCGCGAGGGTCGCCTGCCGGCCGATGGGCCACCGCCGTTTTCAAGAAGTCAGGGTGATAGTAGTCGTCGTCGTCGAGTTTCTGCAGGATAGCGCCCCGCGCCTGCTCGATCGCGAGATTCAGTTTGGCGCCGGTGGGGGCCGGCCGTTCGAGCCGGATATGACGGACGCGATCTTGTCCGGCGCCGAGATCCGCTCCCGCTCGCTGGCCATCATCGACAATGATCAGCTCCGCGGGGCGGTACGTCTGGCGCAGGAAACAGCGCACGGCCTGGCGAAGAAACTCCGGGCGATTTCTGGTGGCCATGACGCAGGAGACGAGATCCGGCATGACGAGCACGTTATTATCTATGATTTGCGTCACACGCGGCAAGGAAAGGAGCTGCGCCGGTAATGGAACCAGTCGAAGAGGAGATCGTAGAGGTCCGCAGCCTGGCGCCCTTGGAATACGGGGTGACCGAAGACCTGGTGTTGCGTACCAATCCGGAGTTGAATATTGTCACGGAGGAGCAATCGTACGTCACGATCCCGCAGTCGTCGCTCGGTATCCGCCTGACAGAAGAACTCCAGGAAGTCATGGAGGCGTTCTCCGAACCGAGCCGGGCCGGGAACGTCAGTCGTGGTTCGTGGGAGGCGTTCTCAACCTATGTGAGGCAGCTTCTCGCTGCCCGCCTATTGCTGAGCTACGAAGTGAACTGTCTGATTACCGGTTGCGGACGGAGCGGTACGGTCTATATCTCATGCCTGTTGGATGAGCTCGGAGCAGACGTGCCGCACGAGACGATGGGTCTCGATGGCATCGCCTCCTGGCTTCTTGCGGTGGACGCCGGCTGGGCGCCGTGGGGACCGCTGCGCCGCATGTTCCAATACCGCACGGTCCTGCATCAGGTTAGACATCCCCTGGCCGCCATTGCTTCGGCGCAGACGTTTCGACCGGAATCCTGGGACTATATCTGCGGCCACATTCCTTGTGACGCGGCCGAACCGCTGCTACTGCGGTGCGGGAAGTACTGGCACTACTGGAATCTGGAAGCGGAACAAAACTCGAAATGGACCTACCGGATTGAAGAGCTGCCCCGCGTGTTTGATCGTCTGTGCGAAGCCGTGGGCGTCTCTCCCGATCGCAGCCGCCTCGCGGGGGTACCGGCCGACCTCAACTCGCGGAAGGAACGTTACAGCCCGATAACCTGGGACCAACTGGCAGAACTGGATTCCAAGCTGACCCATAAGATTCAGGTGCAAGCAGCGCGCTATGGATATGCGGCGAAGTGATCATTTCCGTTGACGTCCCCCTGGAAAACTGGCATTATGGGTCTCCCTTTAACGAGAAGACTCCACGTTGCCGAAAATCAGCGTCATTGTCATAGCGCGGAACGAAGCCGGGAATCTGCGCCGCACCTTCGAACAGTTACAGGCCACTTTGCCCGAACAGAGTGAGATTGTGGTCGTGGACGACGGTTCCGACGACGGCTCGACGGATTTTCTGGCGGAGGCCGGCGGCGCGACGAGGCTGATCCGCGCCGCGCACCTCGGCGTCGCGCGGGCCCGGAATCTGGGGGCCCGGCACGCGCAGGGTGAGGTCCTCGTCTTCGCCGACGCCCATGTCGCTATGCCGCCCGGGTGGTGGACCCCCATGACCGAGTTGCTCGCCGCCTCCGGCGTGGGCGCCGTCGCGCCCGTTATCTCCGATATGGAAGAGCCCGGCAACAAGGGCTTCGGCCAGAGGTTGGGGGGGCCCGATCTCAGCACGGAATGGCTGCCGAAGTGCGCCGATGAGCCCTACAAGGTGCCCCTGCTGCCCGGCGGTTACATGGCCATGCGCCGCGATACCTTCGACGTTACCGGTGGCTTTGACGAAGGGATGCTGCGCTGGGGCTCGGAAGATACGGAGCTGAGCCTGCGTCTGTGGCTGCTGGGGTACGAGCTGTGGCTGGTCCCCGGGGTCGAAGTCGCCCACTTGTTCCGGGACGAGCTGCCTTTTGACATTGAATGGAGCTGGATCCTCCACAACAAGCTGCGCCTGGCGTTCCTGCATTTCAGCACCAGCCGGATCGCCAGCGTCGTGGAGGCGCTGCGCGAGCGGGAGGGTTTTTCCGAGGGGCTGGCGCTCACCCTGGAAGGG
This sequence comes from Terriglobia bacterium, assembly GCA_041482115.1. Classification (GTDB taxonomy): domain Bacteria; phylum Acidobacteriota; class Terriglobia; order Bryobacterales; family JACQDG01; genus JBGPDC01. Next base: position 7,461 of record JBGPDC010000032.1, read on the forward strand.
GACGTCTTCGCCCGCCGCGCCGAGCTCGCCTCGCGCCGCTCGCACAACGACGCCTGGTTCTTCGAGAGATTTGAAACCGCCTGGTAAGAGCAGGCCCCAATGGAAGAAAGGGGAGCAACCCAATGAGCAAGAAGAAGTCTGGAGGTCCCAAAGGATCTCAGCGCCCGAAAGGACCCCAGCGTCCTAAAGGATCCCAACGCCCGGCCGGATCCCAACGTCCCAAACGTCCGGCGGGAAGCCAGCGCCCGCTGGGACAACGCCCCAAAGGAAGCCAGCGCCCACTGGGAAGTGCACGTCCCAAGGGGCCAGCGCCGGCGCGTCCGGCTGGCTCCCAACGCCCCGGACCGGCACGGAAACCCGCCGGCAGCCAACGCCCGAAGAAGAGGTAACCACTTCTTCCAGCCCTGAACAGCGCGCCGAGAGGGGCCCGCCGGCTGAAGTTTGCGAGACCGCCGCGGGCCCCACTCGGGCCGGGCGCTGGAGGTGTCCCCGCCACGCGCGCGCTTGTATGCCGCCATCCCGAACCGCTACTCTAGAAGTACCGTATGGAATACAACCCCCAGGAAATCGAGCCGAAGTGGCAGCAGCAGTGGGAGGCCGCCGACCTGTTCCGTGTCACCGAGGACCCGGCGCGCCCCAAGTACTACGTGCTCGAGATGCTCCCCTACCCGAGCGGCACGCTCCACATGGGCCACATCCGCAACTACTCGATTGGCGACGCGCTGGCCCGCTACAAGTGGATGCAGGGCTTCTCGGTGCTGCACCCCATGGGGTGGGACGCCTTCGGCCTGCCCGCCGAAAACGCCGCCATTAAGAACCAGCGTCCGCCGCGCGAATACACGCTCTCGAACATCGCGCACATGAAGCGGCAGCACCGCCGCTTTGGCTTCAGCTACGACTGGGCCCGCGAGGTCTCCACCTGCGAGCCCGAGTACTACCGCTGGAACCAGTGGTTTTTTCTGAAGATGCTCGAGCGCGGCCTCGCCTATCGCAAGAACGCTCAGGTGAACTGGTGCCCGGAGTGCGCGACCGTCCTCGCCAACGAGCAGGTCGTCGATGGCTGCTGCTGGCGCCATGAGAGCACCCGCGTCGAGCAGCGCGCCCTCGAGCAGTGGTTCCTGAAGACTACGGCGTACGCGGATCAGCTTCTGGCCGACATGGACCGGCTCCAGGAGGGCTGGCCCGAGCGCGTCCTGACGATGCAGCGCAACTGGATCGGCCGTTCCGAGGGCGCCCGCATCGATTTCCGCCTGGAAGGACCCGGCGGTAAACCGGCCGACCCGATCACGGTCTTCACCACCCGCATCGATACGATCTACGGCGCCACCTGCGTGCTGCTCGCGCCCGAGCACCCGCTGACCGCGCAGCTCGTGGCTGGGCGCGCCGATCTTCAGGCCGCCGTCCGGGCTCTTGTCGACTCTCGCCACGGTGGCGACGCGACCGATCTCGAAAAGCAAGGCGTGTTTCTGGAACGCTTCGCCCTGAATCCGTTCAGCGGCGAGCGGCTGCCGATTTGGGTGGCGAACTTCGTGCTGCTCGAATACGGCACGGGTGCCATCATGGCCGTGCCGGCTCACGACGACCGCGACCACGAGTTCTGTATGAAATACGGCCTCCCGATCCCCACGGTGATCGTGCCCGCCGGCGGTGAGGCCGCGCCCGCTCAGGGAGCCTTCACCGAGGACGGCGTGCTGGTCAACTCCGGGCCTTTTACCGGTCTCCCCAGCGCCCCAGCCCGCGAAAAGATGGCGGCTCTCGGCCGCGAGAAGGGTTTCGCCGAAGCGACGGTCACCTATCGTCTGCGCGACTGGGGCGTCTCGCGCCAGCGCTACTGGGGGACGCCGATCCCGGTGGTCCATTGCGCGGCGTGCGGCGTCGTGCCGGTGCCCGAAGACCAACTCCCGGTCCTGCTGCCGCTCAATATCGAGATCACCGGCATGGGCGGCTCGCCGCTCCAGACGGTGCCCGAGTTTCTGAACACCACCTGCCCCCGCTGCGGCGGCCCCGCCCGGCGCGACACCGATACCATGGACACCTTCGTCGACTCGTCCTGGTATTTCTACCGCTATTGCGACCCGCGCAACGATCGGGCGCCGTTCGATTCCGCCAAGATCGCCTACTGGTTCCCCATCGATCAGTACATCGGCGGGGTCGAACACGCCATCCTGCACCTGATCTACTCGCGCTTCTTCACAAAGGTGATGCGCGACCTGGGCCTCATAAAGAACGACGAGCCCACGCGGCGCCTCTTCACCCAGGGCATGGTTATCAAGGACGGGGCCAAGATGTCCAAGAACCTGGGCAACGTGGTCGACCCCGAGAAGCTCGTGGACGAGTACGGCGCCGACACCGCCCGCCTGTTCTGCCTGTTTGCCGCGCCGCCTGAAAAGGACCTCGACTGGACCGACTCGGGGGTCGAAGGCATGTACCGCTTCCTCTCCCGCGTCTACCGTTTCGTGACGCGCGAAGACCGGCAGCCGGGTGACGGGTCCGCCGACCGCCAGATCCGGCGCAAGCTGCACCAGACCATCCGCAAAGTGACGGAAGACTTCGAGTCCCGCTGGCACTTCAACACGTCGCTCGCCGCGATCATGGAGCTGGTCAACGAGCTGTATCAGAACGAAGCCAACTTGTCGGCCGGGGCGCTAAGGGAAGTCCTGCCGAACCTGGCTCTGCTGCTTGCCCCCTTCGCCCCCTACACGGCCGAAGACCTTTGGGAGAAGCTAGCGCGCCCGGGCCCGGTGCTGCGGGTTCCGTGGCCCAAATTCGACGCCGCCCTCGCGACCGAGGACGAGGCCGAGGTCGTGCTCCAGGTAAACGGCAAGCTGCGGGGCCGCCTCGTGGTACCGCGGCAGACTTCCCGGGCGGATCTCGAGCGCCTGGCGCTGGCCGACCCCAAGGTGCACTCCTTCGTGGACGGTAAGCAGATCCTGAAAGTGGTGGTCGTGCCGGACAAGCTGGTGAACGTCGTTGTCAAATAATGGCGGTCAAGTGATTCGTCCGGCCACCGTGTCCGACCTGCCTCGCCTGGTGGAGATCTCGCTCGCGAGCTTCGGCCCGATCACCTGGCAGCGCGCCATCGACCAGAAATTCGGCCCTCTCCACGGTCACGACTGGCAGGACCGCTGGCGCCGCCGCGTCGAAAAGGCTTTCCATGGCCAGGATGTTCTGGTGCTGGATGAAGACGGCCGGCTCCTGGGCTATGCCTGCGGAGTCGTCGATTCGGCTATTGCCCTGGGCCACCTCGACATACTCTGCATCGACCCGGCGGCCCAGGGACGGGGTCTCGGACGCCTGCTGCTACGTGCTATTGAGCAGCATTTCGCTTCCGGGGGTGCGACCCACGTCACCCTGGAATCCCTGACCGACAACGACACCGCCAACGCGCTCTACCGGGCGGAGGGCTTTGAAGTCCTCGCCAATCACTGGAACTGGTTCAAAAAAATAGACTTATCGACTCTCTAGGCCGCCGCTTGGGCCGCCTGCTACAATCCAAGCTTCCCGGCGACCAGCAGTCTGAGACTGCGGCTGGCGTAGCACATGTGAAACCGCCTGCATGCGGAATGCGTCCGATAGGGTGTATGAGCACCCTGTCCGGAACACTTCCGTTGCCGGTTTCGGGATCCCAGGCGGCCCCCCAGGCCAAAGTGCACGAACGCGACAACACGGAAGCCACGCTGGTTCGCCGGGCGCAAACCGGCGATGAGATGGCGTTCCGTGAGATCGTCGAGCGCCACCAGAACAAGGTTTTCTCGATCATCTACGGTATTGTCCGCAACCGCAACGACGCCGAGGACATTGCCCAGCAGGTATTTACTAAGGTCTACTTTTCTATTCGCGGTTTCGACTTGCGCTCCTCGCTGCTGACCTGGATGTACAAGATCACGGTCAACGAGTGCTACGACTACCTGCGCAAGCAGAAGGTGCGGCGGCTGGTCTACGAATCGGATATGAGCGAGGACGAGGTCCGCCGGGTCGAGAACACGGAGAGCATGGCCACGATCAGCCGTCCGGCGGACGCGGATCTGGAAAGACGGGATTACGTCTTCAAGCTGCTGCTGAAGCTCTCGGAAGAAGACCGGATGCTGCTCATCGAGAAAGAAGTGGAAGGCCGCACGGTGGAAGAGCTTTCGGCTTCCACGGGTCTCAACGAGAACACGATCAAAGTGAAGCTGTTCCGGGCGCGGCAGAAGCTGGTCAAGGCGGCCGGCCGGCTCGGCACGGCGTGGAAAGTGTAAGCGACGATTGTGATATGTTATTTTTCACTGTCAAGCGGGCGTAAGAACCGCTGCAGTGTAGCCCGGGGACCGAACCGGAAACGGCAAGACTGAGGCGGGCTTTGAAGCCGGCCGTTGAAAATTGAGGGAAGAGAACTTATGCATGGCGTTCTCAGGGAACATCTGGAAGGGTACTTGGCGGGGAATCTGCACGAGGCTGCCCGGCAGGCAATGGAAGCGCACTTAGCCGCCTGCCCGGAGTGCCGCGAACAGTCGCACGCGATGCTTGGCGCGTCCCGCGAGCTGCGCCTCCTGCGTTCTAGCCCCGATCTGGAATTGGAGCCGGCGGCGGGCTTTTATGCCCGCGTGATGGACCGCGTGGACCGCGAGCGGGAGATCCCTTTCTGGAGCCTGCTGGTCGACCCCATTTTCGGACGCCGCCTGGTCTTTGCCTGCCTGGTGCTGCTGGCGGTCCTGGGCGGGTATTTCGCCGCCTTCCAACGCGTAAGCTATCCCAACCAGCACCGCCCGGAGGCCCTGCTGGCCGGGCAGGATGCAGCGCCCTTCCCCACGCCGCAATTCGGACCGGACCTGCGGCGGAATCGCAACGCTGTCCTGGCGACGCTGGCCGCCGATCCGGGCCGCTAGGAGCCGAGCCATGGTGGACCCCAAAGTCGCCGGATGCAAGGGCAAGCTCGCAGGCCTGGTAGCTTTTATTTTCTTCTCCGGCATGGCGATGGGCGGTTTCACTATGATCCTGGCCGAGCGCTACTGGCTGCAGCCGCGGCAGCAGGCTCTGGAGAAAGCCGAAGAGCAGGTGGCTCTCGAGCACCTCAGCACGGAGCTCCGGCTCGACGACCTGCAGACCAGGCAGGTGGAGGAGATCCTGGACCAGGTCATCATGGAGCACGCCGATATGATGGCCCAGTTCCGGACCAACCGTCTCCACGGCCACGATCGCATCATGAAGATCCTGAACGAAGAGCAGCGCAAGCACTTCGAACAGGTTCTCTCCGAAATCGGCCAGCAGCAGCGCCACTAAGCTTTCAGATCTTGGAGGCGGTGCTCCGCACCGGCACCTGATCTACGATGCGGATCCCGAAGCCCTCGAACGCCACAATCTTGCGGGGATGATTGGTCAGCAGGCGGATACTCCTTAGCTTCAGGTCGGAAAGAATCTGCGCCCCCAGGCCGGACTCGTACTGCAGCCGGCGCCGCCCGGCCTCGTCATTGTACTCGTAATACTCCCGGCTGTGCGAGACGATGCGCTTCTCGGCCCCGGCCGTGGCCTCGAGCGCGTACCCCGGCCCGGTCTGGTGCAGGTAGACCAGCACGCCCCGTCCCTCGGCCGCGATCCGCTCGAGCGAACCCTCGATCATGTGGCGGCATTCGCAGCGCGTCGAGTGGAAGACGTCGCCCAGCAGGCAGTGCGAGTGCATGCGGACCAGCACCGGCTCCGCGTTCTCGACGTCCCCCCTCACCAGCGCCAAGTGGGTCTCGGAGTCCAGATCGCCCTGGTAGGCGATGGTCCGGAACTCGCCGAAGGGCGTCTCGAGCGTGCCTTCCGCGATCCGGTGGATGTAGCGCTCGTACTGCAGCCGGTGCCGGATCAGCTCGGCGATGGTCAGCATCTGGAGTCCGTGGCGCGCGCAAAACTCGGTCAGCTCTGGCACTCGCGCCATCGTCCCGTTGTCGTTCATGATCTCGCAGATCACGCCGGCCGGGATCAGCCCGGCCATGCGGGCGAGGTCCACGGCGGCTTCGGTCTGCCCGGCCCGCACCAGCACGCCGCCCCGCCGCGCGCGCAGCGGGAACATATGTCCAGGCCGCGCCAGGTCGTGGGCGGTCGAGGCCGGGTCGATCGCGACCCGGATCGTGTGCGCCCGGTCGGCCGCGGAAATCCCGGTCGTGACGCCGTGCCGCGCGTCGATGGCCTCGCAGAACGCCGTCCCGTAGGTTGATGTATTCTGATTCGTCATCAGCGGGATGCGCAAATATTCGAGACGCTCCTCGGTCATGGCCAGGCACACCAGGCCCCGGCCGTGGCGGGCCATGAAGTTGATGATCTCCGGGGTGACCTTCTCGGCGGCGATGGTGAGGTCGCCCTCGTTCTCGCGGTCCTCGTCGTCGACCACGACGATCATGCGGCCCGCACGGATCTCTTCTATGGCTTCCGGAACATTGACGAAAGACATGCCCGGCGCCCTCGCCAGCGCCACTCTACCGTGACTCTAACACAACGGCCGCCGACGGCGTGCCACGCCGCCCTCGCCCTGCAACTTTGACTTTCTGCGTTCTTTCTGCCGATCCTTAAGGATATGAAGATCCTGATGGTCGCCTCGGAGGTCGTCCCCTTTTCGAAGACCGGGGGCCTGGCCGATGTCGCGGGCGCGCTCCCCCAGGCCCTGTGCCACCTGGGACACGAGGTGGGCGTGGTCGTGCCCCTCTATCGCATGACGAAGCTCGAAAAGCCGGCGACGCTGTTTCCCAGCCTTACCGTTCCGCTCGGCTCGGAGACGCACTTCCCGGCCATCCAGACCGTCACCCAGGGCGGCGTGAAGTTCTACTTCGTTACGTACCCGGCCTTCTTCGACCGCGCTGCGCTCTACGGCACTCCCGACGGTGATTACCCGGATAACGCCGAGCGCTTCGCCCTGTTTTCGCGCGCCGCCGTCGAGATCGCCCAACTCGACTTCCACCCCGACGTCTTCCACTGCCACGACTGGCAGAGCGGGCTGGTGCCGGTGCTGCTGAAGACGGCCTACTCGAAGTCTCCGCTGCTCCATCGGGCCCCGATCCTGTTCACCATCCACAACCTCGGCTACCAAGGACTCTTCCGGCCGGAGGTGCTGGACCATCTCGGCCTGCCCCCGCAGCTCTTCACCATCAACGGCCTGGAGTTCCACGGCAAGGTGAGCCTGCTGAAGGGCGGCCTGGTTTTTTCCGACGGCATCAACACCGTCAGCCGCGGCTACGCGCGTGAGATCCAGACCGAGGAATACGGCTTCGGCCTCGATGGCCTGCTGCGCCACCGCAGCCTGGTGTTGAGCGGCATCCTGAACGGGGTCGATTACGCGCAGTGGAGTCCCACTGGCGACCCTCTCATCGCGGCCCCTTACAGCCCACAGGATCTAAGCGGCAAGCGGAAGTGCAAGGAGGCTCTCCTCGCGGCCTACGGACTGCCCGTCGAGAAGCTGCTCGACCGTCCGCTCCTCGGCATCGTTTCCCGCTTGACCGCCCAGAAGGGCGCCGACTTGATCGAAGAGGCCGCGGCCGAGCTGCTGGCCGAGGACCTGGCCCTGGTGGTCCTGGGCGCCGGTGACGCCCACTACGAGGAGATGTTCCGCCGCCTGGCTGTCCGGCACCCCGAGAAGGCCGCCGTTCGCATCGCTTACGACAACGCCGTCGCGCACCAGATCGAGGCCGGCACCGACATTTTCCTGATGCCCAGCCGCTACGAGCCGTGCGGCCTCAACCAGATCTACAGCCTCAAGTACGGCACCGTGCCGGTCGTGCGCGCCACCGGCGGCCTCGATGACACGGTTGAGAACTTCGATCCGGCCACCGGCCGGGGCACCGGTTTCAAGTTCACCGAGTACTCGGGCGCCGCGATGCTGGAGGCGATCCGCGCGGCCCTCGCCGCCTACGGCAGCCCTGCCGCCTGGCAGCACCTCATGCGCAACGGCATGGCCCAGGACTTCTCCTGGGACGCCTCTGCCGCGCATTACGTCACGCTCTACGAGGGCCTGGTCGCGGCCCGCCGGGAGCAGGCCGTATAATGAAGGCACGAGGTAGCCCCAGGATATGGGCGCAAAGCCGCTAGTTCACCCCGCCGCCAAGCTCTACGACGAGGACTTCGCTCTTTGGACGGCCGAGACCGCGCGTTTGCTGCGCGAAGGGCGGTTCCAGGAGATCGATGTCGAGCATGTGGCGGAAGAAATCGAGGACATGGGCAAGAGAGACCACCGCGAGATGCTCAGCCGGCTGACGCTGATCTTGCAACACTTGCTGAAGTGGGAATATCAGCCAGGGAAGCGCTCGAAGAGCTGGCGCTCGACGATGGCCGTACAGCGGAGGGAGCTGGCGAAGCTTTTTCGCCAGTCGCCCAGCGTGCGGCGGAACGTAGGGGCGGCTGTGGCCGAGGTCTACCGTGACGCGGTGGAGGATGCCGCCCGCGAGGCGGATCTGCCCGAGGAGGCCTTCCCTCGCGAGTGCCCCTTCGCGCCCGAACAAATTCTGGACCGGGACTTCCTGCCGGGGCGGTGACAAAGAATATGGGCGCCAAGCCGCTAGTTCGTCCCGCCGCCAAGCTCTACGACGAAGACTTTGTTTTGTGGACCGCCGAGGCCGCGCGGCTGCTGCGCGAAGGGCGTTTCGCAGAGATTGACGTCGAGCACGTCGCCGAAGAAATCGAGGACATGGGCAAGAGAGACCACCGGGAGCGGTTCAGCCCCCTGACGCTGATCATTCAACACTTGCTGAAGTGGCAGTATCAACCCGACAGGCGGTCGGGCAGTTGGAAGGCGACGGTCGCAACGCAAAGGGGGGAGCTCGAAGAGTTGTTTGAGCAGTCCCCAAGCTTGAGACGGTTGCCCGACCGCACTCTGGTCCGAGCCTATGGCATAGCAATTGTGGCCGCCGCCAGCGAAACCGGTCTGCCCGAGGATTCCTTCCCGAGCAAGTGTCCGTACACGCTGGAGCAGATCCTCGACCGCAAGTTCCTGCCGGGGCGGTGACAAAGAGTATGGGCAGGGGGGGCGACGATCTCATAGGGCCCGAGGCGGGCGCTGCCGGCGAGCGTCATTGCGACTGATTGTACACCCCACCCAAACCCAGGGGACTGAATCGTTTGTCCCCCTGGCTCATCTATAATGGGGCAAGGTACTCTCACGACGGAGATTGTGAAGGGAACCGGAAACATGGCAGCAGAGAACGTACTAACCTTTACCGACGCCGGCTTCGACAGTGACGTGCTGAAGTCCGAGGTCCCCGTCCTGGTGGACTTCTGGGCGGAATGGTGCGGCCCGTGCCGCATGATGAGCTCGACCATCGACGCCGTGGCGACCGAGTATGCCGGCAAAGCCAAGGTCGGCAAGCTGAACGTCGACGATAACCCGGGCACGGCGGGGCGCTTCCAGATCCGCGGCATCCCCACCCTGCTGCTCTTCAAGAACGGCGCCGTCGCCGAGCAGGTCGTCGGCTTGGCCGCCAAGGACAAGGTGCAGGGCCTCCTAAACAAGCACCTGTAGATCGCCCGGCCCAGTTCCCCGCGGGCCGCTTCCACCCCCCACCGTTATACAATCGGAACCGATGCGCTTCTGGAACCGCTGGAGGCTTCTCGCGAGCTACCTGCTGCGCCGCGAGCGGGTTCCGGCGCTGCCCGTCGAATACATCGTCGAGACCACCGCCAAGTGCAATCTCTACTGCCCCATGTGTGTCCGGGAAACCTACAAGCAGCCCAAGGCGGACATGTCCGACGAGATCTTCGAGCGCCTGGTCGGTGAGTCGGGGCGCTCCGCCGAGCACATGATGTTGATTGGTCTCGGCGAACCCTTCATGGACCCCAAGATCTTCGACCGCATCGAATACTGCCGCCGCCACGGCATCTCGACCCTCCTCTCGACCAACGGCACCTTCCTCGACGAGCCCACGGCGCGCCGGCTGCTGGCCAGCCCTCTCGATCACATCACCCTGAGCTTCGATGGCGCTTCGAAAGAGTCCTTCGAGTACTACCGCAAGGGCGCCCGCTTCGATAAGGTCCGCGACAACTTCGTCCGGTTCGCCCGCCTGAAGCACGAGCTTCGCGCCCCGACCCAGGTGGTTGTGCAGATGGTCCGCATGGAGCGCAACTACCACGAGGTGGACGCCTTCCAGCGCTTCTGGCAGTCGGTCGAGGGCATTGATGCCATTCGCATCAAGGAAGACGAGACCAACCTGATGCGGCCCTTAGGGCATGCCGCGGGCGACTGGAAGCACCCCTGCCACTATCTTTGGCGGGGGCCGATGTACGTCAAGCAGGAAGGTGCGGTTTATCCTTGCTGCCAGTCCTACATGCTGGGTGGCAGCCCGGTCGGCCAAATTGGAGAAGCTCCGCTCGACGAAATCTGGAACTCCGCCGAGATGGTCCGGATGCGCCGGCTTCACGCCTCCGGCCGGGCGGCTGAGATCGACATCTGCTCGCGGTGTTGCACCACCATTCCCCACCCGGCTCTGGTCGCCGCCAGTCTGCTATTCCACGGCCGGACCGTCCGCCGGCTGCTGCCGCTGGTGGAGCGCCTCGCCTACTTCTCCCGCCTCGGACGCGGCTGGCTCCGACCCTCCCAGCCGATCCCGGCCTCCCCTCCGGGTCCCGAATTGGTTCAGATCGAAGCCAAGAAATAGACGCAGGACCAGCCCCCACAAAAACTGGTGGTACCCGCTTGACGCCCCACCGGTGCCATGTTAGTGTCTGGGTACTCTACGGAACAGTATGGGGAATGGGATAGGGATAGGAAGCTTAAGCGTTTTTTTTCCAGCCTATAACGATGCTCCGGCGCTACCGGGGCTCCTGGAGAAGACCTTCGCGGTTCTGCCGCTGGTCGCTGACGACTTCGAAGTGATCGTGGTCAACGACGGCAGCCAGGACGACACGGACCAGGTGCTGTTGCGGTTGGCGGCGCGCTACGGCCCCCGGCTGCGCGTGGTGCGGCACGCCGTCAATCAAGGTTATGGCGCAGCCGTCCGCAGCGGCTTCCGCGCAGCGGTCAAGGACTACGTCTTCTACACCGACGGCGACGCCCAGTACGACATCACCGAGCTGCCCGGCCTCCTCGCCGAAATTCAGCCCGGCATCGGACTGGTCAACGGTTACAAGATCTCCCGCAGCGACGTTTTCTACCGCGTCCTCATCGGCAAGGTGTATCTCTGGACCGTACGCCGGCTGTTCGGCCTGAAAATCCGCGACGTGGATTGTGACTTTCGCGTGGTGAAGCGCTCGTTCCTCGAAAAGATCACGCTGGAATCGACCAGCGGAACCATCTGTGTGGAACTGGTGCGCAAGTTACAGGACATCGGGTGCGGCGTCGTCGAGATTCCCGTCCATCATCTCCCCCGCCAGCACGGCCGCTCGCAGTTCTTCCGGCCGATGAGCCTGCTCAAGTCGCTGTGGCAGTTAGCAGTTCTTTATTTGAAGCTTCTCTTTCGCCGGAAGGGCGCTGCCCCCGCCGTTCTGTGCGACACGGAGTAAGCCTAGTAGGAGAGGATCCGTCTGTTTTCGGAGTATCGGGGCACCAAGGTCCTCGTAACGGGGGGACTGGGATTTATCGGCAGCAACCTGGCGCTGGCTCTGGACCGGCTCGGGGCGGAGGTCACGGTCGTCGACTCTTACGAGCAGGAGTGCGGCGCCAACGACTTCAACCTCGCTGAAGCCGAGGGCCGGATCCGCTGCATCATCGCGGGCATTGGCGATGGCCCGCCGGTCGCCGCCGCCCTGAAGGACTGTGACGCCATCTTCAACCTGGCCGGCGAGATCAGCCACATTCACAGCATCCGCTACCCCGAGCGCGACCTGACGCTCAATGTGCGCGCGCAGCTCCGCTTTCTGGGCACCTGCCAGAAGGCCGCGCCGCGCGCCCGCATCGTCTATGCCAGCTCCCGCCAACTCTACGGTGTGCCCGAGTATCTGCCGGTCAATGAGCAGCATCCCATTCGTCCGGTGGACTTCAACGGCATCCACCAATGGGCGGCTGAAAACTACCACTTCCTCTTCTCGAGCCTCTTCGGCATGGACGTCGTCTGCCTGCGCCTCACCAACGTCTACGGTCCCCGCCAGTCGCTGCTACAGGCCTGTCAGGGCTTCGTCGGCAACTTCTTTCGCCTGGCCCTGCACGGCGAAAAGCTGCAGGTCTTCGGCGACGGCCGCCAGTTGCGCGACATGCTCTACGTCGAGGACGCGGTCCACGCCTTCCTGCTGGCGGGTGCGGCGCCCCTGCACGGGGCCCACGTCTTCAACGTGGGGGGCACGCCGCCGCTTTCGCTGCTCGAAATCGCGCAGGCGATCGCCCGCGCCGCCGGCTCCTCGCCGGTCGAGTGCGTGCCATTTCCCGAGGGCCGCAAGACCATCGATATCGGCAGCTACCACTCCGATAGCTCCAAGATCCGCCGTGAGCTCGGCTGGGAGCCCCAGGTCGATTTTGCCACCGGAGTCGAGAAGACCATTGCCTTCTATCGCCGCTTCGCGGAACATTACCTGAATGGGCCGGTCCATCCCCCTTGTCAACTTAAGACCCTGCCTCGATCATTGCCGGTCACAGTGGGAAAGCCGCCTCGCTGAGACTATCAACCGGGCCTGGTTCATTCTGGGCGAGGAAGTAGCCGCCTTCGAGCGCGAGTTCGCCGCCTTTTGCGGCGCGCCGTTCGCGGTGGGCGTGGGCAGCGGTACCGGGGCTCTCGAGATCGCGCTGCGGCTGAGCGGCATCACCCGGCGCGAGCAGGAAGTCATTACGAGTCCCCTCACGGCCCCGTTCACCGCTCAGGCCATCCTCGCCGCCGGCGCGACGCCAGTCTTCGCCGACGTCGATCCGGACACGCTGCTGCTCGATCCCGCCCGCGTGGCCGAGGCTCTCTCGCCGCGGACGGCTGCGATCCTGCCCGTGCACCTCTACGGACAGGCCTGCGAGCTGGAAGCGCTGGCGGCGCTTGCCACGCGTGCGGGTGCGGTCCTCTTACAGGATGCCTGCCAGGCCCACGGCGCTCGGTACGATTCGAAGTTCCTCCAGGCCTTCTCGCCGCTCGTGGCCTACAGCTTCTACCCCACGAAGAACCTGCCCTGCCTCGGCGATGGTGGCGCGCTCGTCCTCGGCGAGGCGGAACACGACCGCCTCGCCCGCCTGCTGCGCGATGGCGGACGCGCCCCCGGCCACTTCAGCCTGCTGCCCGCCCTCAACTCCCGGCTTGATGAAATCCAGGCGGCCCTGCTGCGCGTCTTCCTCACGCAACTTCCGGAGTGGACCCGCGAGCGCCAGCGCGTCGCTGAAATTTACGACCGGGAACTCTCCGGCATTCCGCCCGATTGGCTGCGGCCTGTCGGCCGCGCTCGCCGTTCCACGCACGTCCGCCATCTCTACGTGGTACGCGCCCAGCGCCGTGAGGAGCTGATCGCTCACCTGGCGACTCAAGGCATCGGCACGGGCATTCACTATCCGGCGCCCCTCCACCGCCATCCGGCCTTCGCGCGGCCGGACCCCTGCCCCCAAGCCGAGCGCGCGTGCGCCGAAGTGCTCTCCCTCCCGCTGTGGCCTTATATGAGCGAGGAAGACGCCCGCCTCGTCACCTCGCAAATCTGGAAGTTCTACTTGGGTTGAGGGACGGGCGGCATCCGCCCCAGCGCCGCATAGCCGAGAGACACTACCGCCAGGTAGAACGTAAGCACCTCGCTGTCGCCCAGATTCAGCTCGAACATCCCCTCGACGACGATGCCGATCGTCACCGCCACCACGGCGTGCAGCACGAAGCGCTCGTCCCCCGTGGCGGCTCGGAGGCCCCGCCAGTGATCCCACAGGATGCGGCCTAGCAGCCACAGCAGCGCCACCACCGCCGGGATCCCCCGCTCGGCCGCGTAGTGGATGTAGAGGTTATGCAAGTGCCTGTAGAACGCCGGCGGCAACTCGGTGACCTCCGGCGGCTGGTAGTGGTGGAACTCGGGCCCCACTCGCTCCGGCCCCATCCCGAGCAGGGGATGCGCCTGGATCATCGCCCACCCGGTCCGCCACATGATGACGCGGGCGCTGACCGACCGATCCCCTTGCGTAGTGACCATCGATTCGAGACGCTTCTTGACGGCGTCCGGCCCGGCGACTACGGCCACGGCCAAGATCACCGGACCCGCGAGCAACAGCTTGGGCCGCCACTGCCACACCAGGTAAGCCACCGCCACGGCGGTCGCGAGCCAAATGCTGCGCGTGAAGGCGACCAGCAGCGACGCCGCCAGCACCGCCGCGCACGCCGAGCCGAGCACTCGCTCCCGCCGCCGGACTCCCGGCGCAAAGAGGAGATAGCTGAGCAGCACCAGCAGCACCATCATCCCCACGCCGCTGAACGTCATCCAGTGGCTGAGGAACCCGGTGATGCGCTCGCCCACGTAGAACTGGTAGAAGTCCTCGCCGGCGGCCCGCGCCCCCTCCACCTTCCGGACGAACTGCACCAGGCTGCGCAGCGCGCTCAACGCCGCCGCCAGGAACCAGCCACCGGCGAGCCACCGGGCGTGCTTCGCCTCGACCAGCGTGCTCGAAGCGACCAGCAGCACGGTAAACACGAAGAACTTGCGGATTTGGGGCAGCCCCTCCAGGGGATGCCCCGAGGCGGCGAGCGACAAGACCGTCCAGCCCAGAAACGCCGCCAGCGGCGCCCGGAGCTGCCGCGGGAATCGCAGGGGTGCGTCCGAGGCGAGCAGCGTGATAAGCGCGAGGCCCAGCAAGATCTGGCAGACGGCGATCGAGATCACCACTGTGGCCGCCGAGAACAGCATGCACCACACGGCCGCCTGGTAGAGCCGTTCCTGGGTTGAGGTCATCGTGAAGAGCGCGGGAAGCCCCAGTATAGAACAGGCCGCATGAACGCGGGCACCCCCGGCGTACAACGCGCCGTCGCTTTTTTTAGCTATAAACCCGTTCTGGGATATTCAGTTTACACGCGTTGCTTCCGATGACTTACAATGAGGAGTCAAACGTATGGGCTTTGCGAGACAGGCTGCACTGAGGTTGGACGAAACGAAGGTCGATCTCGCTCCACTTCTCAGGCCAGGGGCACCCGAGCCGTTCTTCGTCTCAGCTCTTGGGGCGCTGTTTTCTGACGACTGCTTGGCGATACTTCCGTGCATCCGAGACGAGGTCGTAGACACCGTTTTTGCCGATCCGCCATTCAACCTTGGCAAAGAGTACGGCGAGAGAAGCAACGACGACCTTCCGGATGCGCAGTATCTTCGGTGGTGCAAGGCTTGGATCATGGAATGCTGCCGGACCCTGAAGCCCGGCGGCGCTCTTTTCTTGTATAACCTTCCGCGATGGAACATCCTGTTAGGTGCCCACCTGACCGAGTTAGGAATGACGTTTCGACACTGGATCGCTGTTGAGATCAGCGCGTGTCTGCCGATACCCGGCCGACTGCACCCCAGTCATTACAGTTTGCTCTATTACACCAAGGGTAAACCGAGGACCTTCCGTCGCATTAGAACTCCGATCCAGACGTGCCGTCATTGCGGAGGAGAGATCAAAGACTACGGCGGACACCGCGACGCAATGAATCCGAGCGGCGTCAATCTGAAGGACGTCTGGTCCGACATTCCTCCTGTGCGACACTGGAAGTTCAAGTCTCGGGAACGTAGGGCGAACGCCCTCTCGACGAAGATACTGGACAGGGTTGTCGAGATGTCCACTGGGCCGGGCGAGCTCGTGCTGGACCCCTTCGGCGGTAGCGGTACGACGTTTGCCGTCTGCGAAAAGAAGAACCGCCGTTGGCTCGGGATGGAAATTGACTTTGCCCAAGAGATAGCAGAGAGGATCGAGAGCGGGGAGATCCGGAGTCACAAAAACGACGATTTCGTCGAAGGCTAAGGCTGTTATCTCACCGCTCTCCCGTCGGTGCCCTTCGGGATCTTTGGAACCATCTCGCTAGTGGCATCGTGCTCAATGACGACGATCTCAAGCACCCCCTTCTGGCACGGAACAGACCGCCAAAGTCGGAGGTACGGCTCAAGTTCTTGGATGTTTCCGATGCGGTCGGTGAGGTAGACGTAAAGCTTGCGTGAAGGCACGACAAGTGTTCCTGCGGCGATGACTTCTTCAGCAACGAGCATCGTGAGTTTGTTCATTGACCTGTGGCTTGATGAGATATTGCCCGTTTCCCATTCCACAACAACGGGTCCCTGGGGGCCAGGCAATACGGCATCGAAGCCGCCGAGACCCTGTCCAACGGCGTTTTGAGCGCGTCCTTCGATCAGCCAACCCAGGGCACGCAGGGTGGTCACGAATCTGTTACGAATCGGCTTAACCCCGTTCCCCTCCTTCTGCGGATAGATCGTGAAGGAACCGCTCCCGGGTGGCCATTCACACGCACGAACGGCGTCATGTATCTCACGCCTGGTGCGCCGCCAATGCCGCGAAGTCGCGTAGGAACCGCAGCTGATCACGCTGTCTACTGCAACGATCCTCACCCTGCCTCCCGATAGAGCCGCCGGATGAGCTGAACAGCATCGAGGTCGAGAGCCTCAGCAATGGTTTTGAACTCGATGATGTCAAGCCGTCGCTCTCCACGCTCAAATTTCGAAACAAACGACTGGGGCCGGGACAGTCTTCTGGCGAGTTGAGCTTGGCTCAACCCGGTCTTCTTGCGAGCTTCGATTAGGAGCGCACGGAGCCGGTCGTAGTCCCGAGTGTGAACCGATTTAGCCACATGGCCGTTGTAAACCCAATCTGGGATAAATCCCAAAACGGGTTGGAGACACCGTTCCGCGCACTGCGGCCTGCCGCTTACCGTCCCCCTTCGGCCCCGGGATGGAAAGGAGCCTCCGGCGCCAGCCCCGCGCTCGCCGGCTCGGGGCTTGCGATGTCCAGGTTCACGACGATGGGGTCCATGCCGCTGCGGACCACGACCGCCTCGCATGGCTCATCCCGCCTCGCGTTGATCTCCTGGTGGGGCACGTAGGGTGGCACATAGATGAAGTCGCCGGGGCCCGCCTCGTCGCTGAATTCGAGCTTCTCGCCCCACCGCATCCGCGCCCGGCCCCGAACCACGTAGAGCACGGTCTCGAGTTCCCCGTGATGGTGCGGGCCGGTCTTGGCATCGGGCTGGACCACCACCGTCCCGGCCCACAGCTTGCTTGCCCCGGTGCGCGCCTGAGTGATCGCCGCCGCGCGGCTCATCCCCGGTGTCTGCGGCGTGTTGCGGTCCAGTTCCCCAGCCCGCACGATCTTGACGCCGTGCTCCTTCCAGTCGATTGGCATCCTCCTAGTGTGTCATGGCGTAAACGACATAGTTCACGCCGAGCCGCATGCCGAGCCACGAGAACTTTTCGTCATAGAGGGGATCATCCGCATACTCCCACGAATCGCCCACGTCGGAGTTAGGCCACATCGCCACCATGAGCCGGCCGTCGTCGTCATAGATGCCGCGCCACTGCGCCGGGCAGCCGTAGCACTTGTAGGTGACGCCCGTGTGGATGTAGCGCGCGCCCGGCACCTGGTAGCGCTCGCTCAGATCGAAGACCGTGTGAAAAACGGAGTCGGCGTCGTCGATAGCCACCACGGGCCGGTCGGGGAAGACGCGGCGCATGCTCTGCAGGAAGACTTCGAACTGCGCCTCGCCCCAAAAATCGTCGCAGAGAAAGAAACCGCCGCGCAGCAGATACTCGCGCAGCTTGGCGGCCTGGGCGTCGGTCAGGTTCCACTCGCCCACCTGGACGGCGTAGAGCCACGGGTAATTGAAAACGTCGTCGCCGTCGTCGAGATTCACCGGCTGCTCGGCTGAGCGCGCGTGGACGCGGGTGAGGCGCCGCAGCTCGGCCGAGAAGTGGCGGTCGGCGCGCGGATAATCCTGCGTCCAACTGGTGTTGCCGCGCGTCCAGTCGCCCCGGCCGCGCCAGCGGACGAACGTGGCGCCCGGCGCGGAGGGGTACATCAGGCGGGCGAAGACCCACTCGGTCTCCTCCTGGAAATCGGGCGGCAGCGGGAAATTGTTGTACTCGATGCCCGGATACTCACGGAAAGGCATCTGGAGGGCATAGAGGGCGCCCAGGATCGTTAAGCAGGCTCCCCACCGTGACGCCCTTCCTGCACTCATCGGGTACACTTGCACCCGGAGAGTTTCCGGCTCCGTTCCTCGTCTTCCATGGCTTCGGCGGCGCTCAGGGCCTGATCCCACCGGAACAGTTGTTCCCGGCCGAGCGAATAGGACTTCTGTACGAAGCGGCGCCGGCGCTGGCCCCCTGACCGGGTCAGCCCTGCCCGCACTGCCTCGTTCAGCGCTTGCTTCAGCGAGACTCCGCGCTCGCGCATGGAGCTGCGGAGCAGGCGCTCGACATCAAAATCGAGGGTTACCGTGGTTCGCATGATGTGAGACCGGCCGGCGCTCCTAGACCTCAAACATCCGTAGCGTCTCTTCAAGGGACTGGAGCGGGTCCCGCAGTGGAGAGTATTCGTGGGCGATGAAGCCCTGATAGCCGAGGTCGGCGATGGCGCGGGCGATGCCGGGATAGTGCATCTCCTGCGTGTCGTCCATTTCGTGACGCCCCGGGTTGCCGGCGGTGTGGAAATGGCCGATCCACTGGATGTTGTTCCGGATGGTGCGGATGATGTCGCCCTCCATGATCTGCATGTGATAGATGTCGAAAAGCAGCTTCACGCGCGGCGAGTTCACCCGCTTGCACACCTCGACGCCCCACCAGGTGCGGTCGCACTGGTAATCGGGGTGGTTCACCTTGCTGTTGAGCAGCTCGAGGCAAATGGTGACGCCCTTGTCCTCGGCTTGCGCCTTCACGCGCGAGAGCAGCGCGACCACGTTGTCCATGCCTTCCTGGTCGTTGATGCCGCGGCGATTGCCGGAAAGCGCGATCACGTCGGGCGCGCCGGCGGCCGCCGACTGGTCGATCAATTCGCGCAGCGCTTTCTCGACTGCCGGATGGTCTTCCTTGTGGTTGAAGCCGCCGGTGAGGGTCATGGCGCCCTGGGTCAGGCTGATGGTGAGTCCGTACTTTTTGACGGTCGCGAAGTCCGCCGGGCTTATGAGGTCGAAGCCGGTCACCCCGAGGCGCGCCGCGTGCCGGCACATGTCCTCGAGCGGCATCCCCTTGCCGAAGACCCCGCGCGTGACGCACTGCTTGAGGCGGCCCTTGCGCGGGACTGGCGTGGTCTGTTGGGCGGCGGCCGTCGCCGTAGCGGCCATCGCGGTCAACCATCGTCTGCGGGTCATGTTGCCTCCTCGGCCCGATTATAAGGGTTATCATCAAGAGTATGGAAACGGTAACGCTCGGCGGGGGCTGTTTCTGGTGTCTCGAAGCGGTCTATGACCGGATGGAGGGCGTCCAGTCCGTGGTGTCGGGCTACATGGGCGGCCAGACCGCGAATCCTTCCTATAAGGACGTCTGCGGCGGCCGGACCGGGCACGCCGAAGTCGTGCAGGTGACCTTCGATCCGGCGGTCGCCCGCTTCCGCGACATCCTCGAAGTGTTCTTCGCGATTCACGATCCGACGACCTTGAACCGCCAGGGTAACGACGCCGGGACACAGTACCGCTCGGCGATCTTCTTCCACAGTCCCCAGCAGGAGACCATCGCCCGGCAGGTCATCGCCGAGCTGACCGCCGAGAAGGTGTGGTCCGATCCGATCGTCACCGAGGTCACGCCCGCCTCGGCCTTCTATCCCGCCGAGGACTATCACCAGGAGTACTTCGAGCGAAATCCCGGCCAGCCCTATTGCCAGTATGTGGTTGCGCCCAAAGTCCACAAGTTCCGGCAGAAGTTCGCCGGCAAAATGAAGGCCGCGCCGCGCTAAATATAGATTGTCGGCGCGGCGCGCACGGTGCCTGTAGCCGAGCCGCGACCGTAAGGGAGCGGTCTTGTCTCGAGTACTACGTGTTAGCCAGCTTCGCCGCCAGCACCTCGCGATAGTGGGCCTCCAGGCGCGCGGTAAGGACTTCCATATCCCAGTTGCGCTCGACTTCGGCCCGCGCGCGCTCCGTCATGGCGCGGGCGCGGGCGGGGTCGGCGAGCAACGCGACGACCTTCTCCGCGAACGCTTCCGGCGTATCGGCCAGCTCGACGAAGTCTTCCAGACCCTCCGCGCCGACCGTGGTCGACACCACCGGGATTCCGGCGGCAAACGCTTCGAGCAGCTTTACACGGACGCCGGAGCCGCTGAGTACGGGGCATACAAACAAGGCGTAGCGCTCGAGCGGCTCGCGGATGTCCTCGACGCGGCCGAGGAAGCACGAGCCGTTGGTGCTGTAAATCTGGTCGAAGCCGGGTCCGGCCTGGGCGCCGGCAATGAACAGACGAGCTTGCGGGCGGCGCTCGCGCACCAGCGGCCACACGCGCTGCCAGAAGAACAGGAGCGCTTCCTGGTTCGGCAGGTGCTGGAAGTTGCCGACGAAGAGGAGGGTGTCGGGCTCGCGGCCCTCGTCCACGTACCGGTAGCGGGCCACGTCGATGCCGGCGCGGAGTCCCTCGTAGAAGTGGGCGCGTGGGCCGGTGAACGATTCCAGAAACCGGCGGTTCTCGCGGGTGCAGACCTGGACGGCGTCGAAGCGCTCGACCGCGTCGAGCTCGAAGCGCAGTCCGCGCAGGTATTCGAAGCCGGCTTTGAGTAGCCGCACCGGGCTGCGCGACCTCCGCCACTGCCGCGCCACCGACTGGAAATAGATGTCGTGCTCGAACAAGAACGTCGCGATGCGGTGGAACTCCGGTCCGTAGACCGCCATTTGCGTGTAGTCGATCTGCACCACGTCGATCTGCTCCGTGACGATGGTGCGATGCACGCGCCACGCCAGGTCGCGGCTCGAGTAAACCTTCACGGAGTGGGGCAGCAGCAGGCTCGCCCCCGAGTCGTCGTGTTTGAGGCGGACGAGGAACTCGGCCGAGGCGCACTGCTCTGCGAGCGGCCGGTGGGCCTCGCGCTCCCATTCGTGATCGAGCAGGCAGAGCAGGTGGACGCGGGCGCGCGGCGTCAGGTGCTCGAGAGTCTGCGCCATAAAGACCGCCCCGCCGTGGACCATCGGGTAGATCGGGTAGGGCGAGAGGAACAGGACGTTCAGCTTGTCGCGCCGTGGGTCAGGCTGCTCGAAGCGGTCCCGGTAGTAACCGCCGAGGGGCCGCCGGAACGCCTCGCGATCCGGGACGGCGGCGAGCGCGCGGGCGCGCAGCCGGGCGCGAATGGCGCCGGGCAGATGGCGAAAGGCCTTCACCAGGGAAGGCGGGCTGGTGCGCTGCGGCGTGTCGCCAGCCAGCAGGCGCACCCACAGGCTGCCATAGACTCCGGCGAGATGAGAGGCGAGCATCCGCCAGTCGTGGATATTCTTCCAGGCGAAGAGCAGGAAGTTCTTCTTGAGCACGCCCTCGATGAAGAGCGGTGTGAAGCGCTTGCCGATGGTGCCACGGTGCTCATGGTAGACGACGCTACGCGGCTCGTAGTGGACCGTCCAGCCGCGCTTCCACGCCATGAAACCGAGGTCGGTGTCCTCGAGGTAAAAGGGTTCGTAGAGGGCGTCGAAGCCGCCCAGCTCGAGGAACTTGCGGCGGTCTATCGCTGACGAGCCCCCTCCCGGGTAGGCGATCGGGAACAGCGTAGTAACGCGGTCGTCAAGAACGTGACGGACGCGCAGGCGTCCGTTCACCCACAGGCTCTCGGTAATGCCAGTCTCTTCGCGCTTCTTCGCCGGGTCGGAGAAGAAGATCTGCGCGGCGACGGCGAAGACGCGCGGATGCTGGAAGCCGGCGAGCAGCGGGGCGAGGAAGTCGCGCTCCACGCGCATGTCGCTATTGAGGAGCACGACGATGTCGCGGCGCGCGGCGCGGAAGCCGGCGTTCGAGCCGCCCCCGAAGCCGAGGTTGCGGTCGAGGGCCAGCACCTGAACCGACGGGAAGCGCTCGCGCAGGAACTCGACGCTGCCGTCGGTCGAGGCATTGTCCACAACCAGCACTTCGTTTTCGGGGTGACCGCTCATCGCCTCGACGACCGAGGGCAGATACTTTTCGAGCAGCTCGCGGCCGTTCCAGTTGGGAATCACCACCGACGCTGCGTGCGTGGAGGGCAGCGTATCGGGGGGCAGGGAAGGCCGCGGGCGGAGGCGGGCGGCGAGGTCGGCAAGGAGCAGCGCGAAGGCCGTCGCGAGCAGCAGCAACGGCGCCCCGAACAGCAGGAACACCACCACCAGGGCGATACGAGTCCAGATGATGACGCGTTGCATCGGCGCAGGCGTGCCGCGGTTACCGCTCCCTTACGGTCGCGGCGCGGAGCGGGGGCTGGTGTACGGTGCTGTTGAGCTCAACGCGGCAGGGAATCCGCACGTAGCCGTAGACCTCGCCGTCGCCCGGCGCCACCTGCACCGTGATGGCGTTATCCACCCAGTCGCACATCTCGTAACCGCGCAGCGTCCCATTGGCGATGGCCGGAGATAGGGAGAAATGCGAAGGATACAACTCCGGCAGGGTGAGGTGGAAGTCCACGGTGAAGATATCGCCCGCGGCCATCGGAGGCAGGTCGTACCCCTCGCGGGAGGTGTTGGTGCCCGAGAAGTCGAGTCCCAGGTGGTTGCGCAGCATGAAGCCCACGATGGGCGACGGCAGCGGCTGGCGAGCTCGCACGCTCACGCGGACGATCAGCTCGGTGCCAGGTCCGACCAGGCTGACGGCGCTGCCGGTAGGGTCGACGACGGCGATGCCGAGGACTTCGGCGGCCCCGTTGCCGTGGCGGTGATCCACGTTGGGGAGCGTGTCGACAATCTCGGGCGCGGCGATGGCGGGTGAGCCTGCCGGACGCTCGGCGGCGTTCTTGAGCTGGAGGTAGGCGGCGTCCTTCTCGACCATGTGGCAGAGGTAACGGGTGACGACGGCGTCGGGCGAGCCGATCTCGACAACGCGGCCGGCGTCGAGCCACATCACGCGGTCGCCCAGAGCCTTGACGTCGCCCATGCTGTGCGAGACGTAGAGAATCGTCACGTCGCGCGCCCGCAACTCGTGCACCTTGCGCATGCAACGCTGGCGGAAGTAGGCGTCCCCGACGGCGAGCGCTTCATCCACCACCAGGATCTCGGGGTCCACGTTGATCGCGACGGCGAACGCCAGGCGCACGATCATGCCGCTCGAGTAGGTCTTTACCGGCTGGTGGATGAAATCGCCGATTTCGGCGAAGGCCTCGATGTCGCCGTAGCGGCGGTCCACTTCTTTGGTCGAGAGCCCGAGGATGGCGGCGTTCAGGTAGACGTTGTCGCGTCCGCTGAACTCGGGGTTGAAGCCGGACCCCAGCTCGAGCAGGGCCGAGACGCGTCCGTCGACCGTGACCTCGCCCGCGGTGGGCGGGAAGATCCCGGCGACAAGCTGCAGCAAGGTGCTCTTGCCCGAGCCGTTCTCGCCGATGAGGCAGAAAGTCGAGCCGCGCTCGACCTCGAAGCTGACGTCGCGCAGGGCCCAGAAGTCGCGGTGGAACGAACGGCGGTTGAAGAGCAGCAGTTCGCGCAGGCGGTCGCCCGGCTGTTCGTAGATCGGGTAGGCCTTCGAGACCGAGCGGAACGAAATCATTGCGAACTTAGTAGTGTAGTATGCGCCGCTGACACCGGCTCACAACTGACTTGACCTGGGCCCTTGATATCTTGTATTCTTTACTGTAAAGGACCAAGAATCATGGCAGTTCTCGCCAGCCGGATATCCAGCAAGGGCCAGGTGACGATTCCAAAAAAAGTGCGCGAGACGCTTCGCGCCCGCCCCGGGGACAGCGTGGTCTACGAGATCGACGGCACCACGGTCCGGCTGCGCCGGGCCGAGCCGTTTGACGCCCTGTTCCATGCCTCTCTTTCCGGAACTCTGGAAGAGTGGAACAGCCCGGAGGATGAGGAGGCGTTCCGTGACCTCTGAGCCGTGGGACGTGGTGGTCGTGCCCTTTCCGTTCACCGACCGCTCGGAGGCTAAGAGGCGGCCGGCCGTGGTGCTCAGCAAAGCGTCCTTTAACCGGCACGGTCACACGATGCTGTCGATGATCACGTCGGCGGCACACCACCCCTGGCCTGGAGATACCGCGGTCACCCAGCAGGAGGCCGCCGGCCTGCACGTTCCGTGCGTGGTTCGCCTGAAGGTTTTCACCCTCGATAACCGGCTGATCGCCCAAGTGATCGGACGGCTCTCGGCGGCAGATCGCAAGGCCGTGGGGGAGAGCCTTCGGCGCTACGTGGCGTGAAGGGCTTGTCTACTTCATGCTCGCGTTAATCCGCGCCAGCAGCCGCTTGTGGTGGTCGATCAATCGGTCGTAGGTGCCGAACTTGTTCCACTCGAGGATGCGCTCGATCTTGTAGTAATCGCGCTCGGCATCGGCCACGGGAGACGCCGCTCGCCGGCTCCCCCGGCCCGCGGCAGGTGGACCACTGGCCGCCTTCAGCTTCTCGATCGCATTCTCGACGTCCAGCAGCGCGAAATCGAGCTCCTTGATTTTCTGCTGGCGCGGGGCGACGTTCCGCGGCGGATTGACCAGCGCCTCCGCCAGGATGCGGCCATCGGCGTTGATGGGCGGCGTCACGCCCATCAGATGGCAAAGCGTCGGCACCACGTCGATTGACTCGGCATACTCAAACTTCTGGTCCTTCTTAATGCCGGGACCCGCGATCACGAGCGGCATCGGCCAGGCTTCCGAAGCATCGAGCGGATGCCCGCCGGTCACCGTCTGGCCGTGGTCGCCGGTGAGAAAGATGACTGTCTTATCCCAGATGCCTTCCTTTTTTAGCTCCGCAATGAACTGGCCGAGGTACACGTCCTGTTGGGCGACGGTCTTGCGGTAGGGCGAGCCTTCGCCCCAGATGTTGTCCTTATACGGAGAACCGTCCGGGGCGCTGCGGCTGGCGCCCCCGGCGAAACCCGTGTCCTGCATGTGGATCAGCATGAAGGTGGGCTTGGCCGTGTGCAGAAACTGCGTGGCCCAGTAGAGAGTCTTATCGTCGCCGACCTGGTAGCCGGCGCCGCGCATGAGGGAGCCGCCGGCCTGGGCGGTGTAATGGAAACCGACATTAAGCGCGCGGTAGCTAATCTCATTCACAGCGTGGGCCGTGATCTTCAGCGGGAAGAAGGACTCCTGTACGTAGTGCTGGTCGCCCGGACGCAGCATGGCGGTACCGGCGAGCAGCACCGGGTTCGGGATCGACGAGGTGTGGTACGTGCTCCACTGCCCCGGGACGTGCGAAGGGTCGGCCGTCTGGATGGTGTAGTTCTGGCGATAGTAGACGCCCGCAGCGGCCAGGGATTTGAAGTTCGGCAGGTCGACGCGCTCGGGAGCCTTGTCGCTAATGCCGTCAACCACCCACAGAATGACGTGCTCGGGCGCCGTCTGGGCGGCGGCGGCCGTCGCGGTCATCACCAGGATCATGGCGCAACCGAGGGCCTTCAAAATGCGGAGTCGCATAGCTCACCTCGCCAAAAAGGATCGTGCGGCTGCGATCATACAACATTCGGCGGGGCTGCCGCCGGGCCTTCTGCGTTTCCAGCACAGAGCAAGCGGACAGCGAACCAATTCTTGGCGGTCGCCCAAGGCGGCTCAGGCGAGGAGGTCTTTGACGATGTTGCCGCTCGGAGTAGGGTTCTCATGGTCGACGCTGGGACTCGCGCCAAACCGGCAGTATAACGCAGGATTAGCTGGCTAGTGCTGGCTCGATCACGAAGAACAGTCGATCAAGAACGTCCAGCGGAGAGAGCACGAGTGAAGGAATCCGCACATGCTCAACTCCGAGGTGAATATGGCAGCGGGGTTCGCGAAGTGAATCCTCATGCGGCTTCACGTTCAAGTCAAACCGCAGGAACGTTAAGGGACATCTCTCCGGTAGCCGTAAATCGAAGCGGTAGCTGAGCAGCCGTGCTCCCTCTCCCAGTTTCCGCACCGCTATGCCAAAAGAGAGACGAGCTCCGGAGCGAAAAGTGAAGTGCTGCGCCGTTGGTCCCTTGTCGATCTGCGGCCCCAGCTCGATGGCCGCCGTTTCCTGGTCCGGTTCGAAACGAACCAGATTCCCTGCATTGACTACACCATGGCGCCGGCCCTGTTCCTCGAGACAGCGTCGAATTTGGAAGAACAGCGTCTTTGGCCCGGGCAAGATCAAAGTCTGGCTGCCGATGACGAGTTTTTCGTCCAGCTCAGCGGCCCGACGCCGGGCATCCTCCCGGCTACCGGACAAGCTCTCCTCGCCCCAGCAGGATTAGCCACTCGGCGAATTCCGGATCCGATGGCAGAATGCCCCTTGTGGCCTTTTCCAGCACCTCCTCGCTGGTCAGGTTGTAATGAGCCGAGAGCTCCGCCAAGCGATTTCGCTTTTCCTGCTCGCTCATCAGACCAGGATCGGGAATCGCCTGAAAGCTGCTGCCACCGATCCAACTCTTCAGGTTCGGCGCCCGGCGGAAGAGATGCTGAAGGCCATCTGGCGTGAGCCAAAGAATCACAAACCCGGGTCTCTGGAGGTCGGACCGGTTAATGTCGAGAGCACGAAGGTATTGGTCGCTCCAATGATCCAAGCCTTGTATGATGACGCCATCGTCCGGAGGCTGGTGCAGCGATTCATGCAACTCGGCGATCGCCATCCCTGCCGCGTCGATGACCCGTACGGGAGTATTCCACCAGACCGCCGCTTCCTGTATGAAATCCGAGAGCAGTTCAGGTTGTGGCTGGACAGGGGTTACCACTACCAGCCACGCGCAGTCCTTTGTGCCACGCAGGTCAATTCGGCGGACTAGGTCGTAGGCGGGGCCAAAGGCGAGGTCGGTCATCTCGGGTCCAAGGCGGCTTCGAGCAGCGGCGCCAAGGCCGGATGAACCTCAAAAGGGTCGGGTGGCGGTCGGTCGAGGACTCTTCGCGTCAGCAGTAGTTCCAAATTGGAGGCTGTATTCGGCGTGAATTTCCCCTTGTCGCGCGCCATCATCAATGTCTCAATCTGATCCCGCCCGAGCCCTATCAGATAGCTCTGCCCCAACTGCCGGATGGCCGTCTGAACGTGCACACGCTGTATGGCTTCAGCGCCATCAATATAGGCTTCCTCAGCGGCGTTGCGAACCAAGGCAATGAGGTCTCGTAGCACCCCCCCTGATCCCAGGCAGACTGTCTCGGCTGCTTCGGGTCCAAGCAAGTCCCGGCCGCCACGTTTTTCGACAATCTGGGTTAAGAAGGGGGACCGCTTGGGGTCGGCGATGGCGGCCGGAAGGGTATAGACCTTATCGAAATGCTCACTCATCGCGCGTGCCTCGCCATACAACAAAGAAAGCGGGGCGGCCAGAACGACCGAGACGCCCAGCACGCGCATCGCTCGCAGGTCCTGATCCGTCACGGCTCTGAATCTTTCCGACTCCATGAGCCGGTCCAAGCCATCAAAGACTACGACGCAATCGGCGCCAAGACCTTGGTAACCGGCGAGTAGCGCTTTCAGCGGATCTAACGCATCGCGGATGTCACTCTGGAGGAGTGGGCGGGGAGGGGTAAGCTTTCCAGGAACGTGGATCACGTCGTTGGGGTTGATTCCGAAGACCGGGAGCCTGAGGGTCCGGAGGGCCTCACCAAGTTTCTTTGTCTTCCCGTACGCAAAGCCCTCCAGCTCTTCCAACGCGGCAGCGAAGCCGGAGCCGCGTTCGAAGGTCTTTCCCGACTGCCTGGCAAGCTCCTTTAAGTGCTGCGGGATGTGCCGCACAAGAGTTGCCAACAGCGCTCCCGCCTGCAAATCAGACACGTCTGTCAGTTCCGTGACGTCAATGAAAAGAGGACGTGCCTTGCCCTGGGTGGAAACCCAAGAGGAGAGGAGTAAGAGTTCCGTCGTCTTGCCCGATCCAATCCCGCCTACCAGCAACTGCTGGCTGCCAGCCTCAAGATCAATGCGGGCCGCGATCTTCTTGTAGACAGACCGGGCCGGATCTTCTACAACGAGATCATCCCGAATAGCGAGATGCGCCGGCGCGGTGGGGTTAAATTTCCGCATGAACGTGCGGAATCTTTCCCGACGGTCGGCAATGACTGAGTCCGGCGCGATGTGCTGGCTGGACATGGGTGTGCTTCCCCTCCGAGTATACACCTCAGCCGGGAACGGTCATGCGAGGCCTCGTGGGCCTGCTGTGTAATGTGCCCCGTGCGCAGCGGTGTCTACGCGAGGAGGTCTTTGACGATGTTGCCTTCGACGTCCGTCAAGCGGAAATCACGCCCGCTGTAGCGATACGTCAGCCGCTCGTGATTGAGGCCGAGCATATGCAGGCAAGTGGCGTGCAGGTCGTGCAC
>JBGPDC010000033.1:0-35603 GCA_041482115.1 Terriglobia bacterium
AGCCGTCGCGGCGCTCAATGCCACGGCGGAGCACCAGGTCCACTTGCCGGCCGGAGCGACGTTGGGCGAGTCCATCGGACTGCTGTTCGAGCGCATCTGCGAAGCGCGCTTGATCCAGCCGACCATCATCTACGACTATCCGGTCGAGATCTCGCCGCTCTCAAAGAACAAGCCCGACGATCCGGCTTGGGTGGAGCGCTTCGAGATCTACGCCGCCGGCATGGAAATCGGCAACGCCTACTCGGAGCTGAACGATCCCCAGGAGCAGCGGCGGCGCTTTGAGATGCAGCTCGCCATGCAGGAGCGCGGCGACCAGGAAGCGCACCAGATGGACGAGGACTACCTGCGCGCCCTCTGCTACGCCATGCCACCCACGGCCGGCGAAGGGATCGGCATCGACCGCCTTACGATGCTGCTCACCAATTCGCGCAGCATCCGGGACGTGATCCTCTTTCCGCTGCTCCGGCCCGAGGGCGAGATCGGCCTGGCCGAGGAGCTGCGCCGTTTGGACCCCTGATGCCGGTCGAGTTTTTCATTGCGCGGCGGTACCTGAGGGCCAAGCGCAAGCAGGCGGTGATCTCGGTGATCACCACTATCTCGATCGTCGGCGTGGCGGCGGGCGTCATGGCCCTCATCATCGCGCTCGCCATCAACAACGGCTTTCGGCAGCAGTTGCAGAGCCACCTGCTCGGCGCGACGGCCCACGTAAACCTCATGGAGGTCGAGCGCGGCCGCGGCATTGAGGACTGGCCGGCGTTTCTCGATAAGTTCCGCGCCGTGCCGCACGTCACGGCCGTGGCGCCGGCCCTCTACGGCCAGGTGATGATATCCGCGCCGGGGGGCCAGGCCAAGGGCGCGGTGCTCAAGGGCATCGATCCGGCGGTGGAAATGAAGGTGGGTGATTTACTCCAGAGCGTCCGGGAAGGCTCGCTCGCCGATCTGCGCGACAGCGAGGGCCGGCCAGGCCTCATCATCGGCCACCAACTGGCCCAGGAATTGGGGCTGCGCCTCGGGACCGTGGTCACCGTCGTCAGCCCCCAGGGCGAGCTGACCCCGTTCGGCGCCGTGCCGAGCTATAAGCGCTTCCGCGTGATCGCCATCTTCGATTCCGGCTTCTTCGACTTCGACGCCCTGTGGACCTTCACGACGCTCAAAGCCGCGCAACAGACGCTCTCGCTCTCAGACGTCATCAACGCCGTCGAGTTCAAGCTCGACGATCTCTACCGCGCCGAAGAAGTGGCGCGCGGGGTCGAAAAAATCGCCGGGTCGCGGTTCTCAACCACGACCTGGATGGAGCAGAACCGTTCGCTGTTGAACGCCCTGCGCATGGAGCGCGTCGTCACGGTGATCACCATCGGGCTGATCGAGCTGGTGGCGGCGCTCAATATCCTGATCTCGCTCGTGATGATGGTGATGGAGAAGCACAAGGACATCGCCATCCTCACGTCGATGGGGATGCGGCAGGAACAGATCCGCAAGATCTTCATGCTGCAAGGGACCATCATCGGCGTCGCCGGCACGGCGATCGGCCTCGTGCTCGGCTATGGTCTGAGCTTCCTCGGCGACCACTATCGCTGGATTCGCCTCGATTCGGGGATTTACGGGCTGAGCTACGTTCCCTTCCAGCCGCGTCCTTGGGACGGGGCATGGATAGCTGCCGCCGCCCTGCTGGTGAGCTTTCTCGCCACCATCTACCCGGCCCGCAGCGCCACCCGGATCGCCCCCGTCGAGGTGCTGCGCTACGAGTAAGTAGTAAGTAAGCGGAAAAAGTAGTACGTAATATGGGCCATTGTAGCTAGCCTCCGCACGGTGACAGAGTACAACTCGTAGGCTGTCCACGTTGTGGAGGAAGCGTCACAATGAGACGATCGCGCGCCGGGTTGCTGGCCCTTTTCTGTTTGAGTGGTGCTGCTATTGGTTTGCACGCCCAGGGAAACTCAGAAGCGGCGCACGTGCGCGCGTTGAACGGGCAACTGGTCCGCCTGCACGGTCTGGTGCAGGCGGCCGCACCGGCGCAGGCCAACGCTTTGCGAGGCCAGGCGGCGCCCTTGATCGCCGAGCGCGCGGACGCGTTCTATCTACTCATTGATCAAAGCCCGGCCGAGGCCCTGTCTCTGGCCTTCTCTCCGGACTTGCTCGCGAGTCTCGCCACATCGTTCCCGAACTCGGCGTCGCGCCTGGAGTCCCATGGCCAGTGGCAAGGGCTGATCGAATACTCCATCGCCACCAACCCCGCCATGACGGTCGCACGGTCCAATCGCCGCATGACTATCGGCCAACAGAAGGTGGACATCAACTTTGCGGGCCCCGAGCCGGCCGGGCTCAAGAGCGGGGACTTCTTGTCGGTCAGCGGCGTCCGCGCGGGGAACCGGGTGGCGGCGGCCGGTGGAAGCATTCTGGGCTCGAGCGTCGCGAGCGCGACTTGCGGCACGACCGGATCGCAGAGTGTGGTTGCGCTCTTGGTCAATTTTCCAAACTTCTCGTTGCCGGCGGGCGTGGATGCCGATCTGCTCAACGGCATTCTCTTCGGAAACACCTTCACCACCAAGACTAATACGCCCGATTGGTCGATCAACGACTTCTGGCAGCAGGGCTCGGATGGCCAGACCTCCCTGCCCTTCGCCAGCGGCGCGGTCAAGGGACCGTTCACGCTGCCGGACGATTACCTCACGTGCGATTCGAATGCCATTTTTAGCGCCGCCGTCGCCGCGGCGGACAGCCAGGTCAATTTTCAGAACTATGGACGAGTTCTTATTGTGATGCCGAACAACTCCACGTCCGGCAGCGGCTGCGGTTGGGCCGGACTGGGAAGCCTCGGCTGCTGGACCAACAGCTCTCCCGGGGACGGTGCCTTTACCTCCTCCATTGCCTGGCTGCGGGCCGACCAGATGACCAATCGCAGCAACGGCGTCAGGCTCATCAGCCACGAAATGGGCCACAACCTGACCCTGCACCATGCGAGCAGCCGGGATTTCCCAGGCCCGCCTCGTGAGCCGCTGGGAGCCCTGGGCGTCGCCGGAACGCTCTCGGAATACGGCGACCTGTTTTCGACGATGGGTTCGTGGAACTTCGGTTTTTACAGCGCGCAGCACGCCGCCGAGATGTTGAGCTGGTTTTCGTCTCCTGCCAACTACCAGGTGGTGCAATCGAACGGCAGCTATTCGGTGCAAGCCTATGAGACCCGGCCGGCGGGCAAGAAAGCGCTGAAAATCCAGCGCGGCACGGGCAACAGCGCGTGGCTGTGGCTCGAGTATCGTCAGAATCAGGGGATCTACGATTCCCAGCTCGGTTCGCAGGTGTGGTCCGGGGCGCTCCTCCATTATGAGGACGCGACCACCGGCACCCATACTCATCTCCCGGACTTTACCTCCGCCACAACTTCGTTCGGCGACCCGGCGCTGGCGGTCGGGCAAACCTGGACGGACCCTTATTCCAACCTGAGCATCAGCGTGGACAGCGCCGTCAGCGGCACACTCAACGTCACGGTGACGTACGGAGCGGTGCCTTGCACGCAGGCGAATCCCACGGTGACCCTTTCTCCGCTGAACCCCACCACGCAGGAGGGCAAGCCGCAGAATTTCACGGTGTCGGTGACGGACAACGATTCGGCCGGATGCTCCTCCGGCACCTTCGCGCTCAGTTCCACGCAGCCATCCGCGCCCGCGGGCTGGGGAAGCAGCTTCTCGCCTCCGTCGCTGACGATCGCTCCGGGAGGCACCTCTACCGCCACCCTGACTAAGACGCCGCCCGCTGGTTCCGCAGGCGCGACTTACGCGTTAGATGCGACCGCCACAAACGGTGCTTTCAGCGGGACCGGAACCGACAATGTCACCGTGAACCTCGCCGACTTTACGCTCTCGGCTACGCCGAGCTCGCGGTCGGTGGGCCAGGGCGGCAACACGACCTACACGGCAACGGTGGGCGCGGTCAACGGCTTCACCGGCAATGTCGCGCTCAGCGTAACCGGCTTGCCCGCCGGTGTCACTGGTAACTTCAACCCCGCGTCCATCACTGGCTCCGGCAATTCTACCCTGACGTTGGTGGTGGGCGCCGGCGCCGCGACGGGTACGTACCCCTTGACCATTCGGGGTGACGGCCCCGCCACTTTCCATACCGCTAGCGTGACTCTGATCGTCACCCCGCCGGCTCCCGATTTTACGATCAGCGCCACGCCTGCGAGCCAGACGGTGAAGAGGGGCGGCAAGGTCACCTATAGCGTGACCCTGGCGCGATTGAACAGCTTTAACTCGAACGTCAGCCTGAGCGTCTCCAATTTGCCCACGAAGGCCACGGCGAGCTTCAGCCCCAACCCCGTGACCAACCCCAACACCAGCTCGACCCTGACCGTTACGACCAGCTCCAAGGGCAACGGTGGAACTGGCGCACGCACCCTGACCATTACAGCAACCGGGGGCGGAGTGACCCGCACGACCACGGTGAACATTACGGTTCAGTAGTTCACGAGCTGGAGTGCCGGGCCACGAACGGGGGGCGGTTGGCCCTCCGAGAAGGTAGTACGTAGACAATAACAGTCGTAGGTATTTCGGGCTATTGCGCCTAGTTCACTAGTGATGACAGACTGTATCCTTCGCTTACCGAAGCGAGCGGAGGGTTCATGCGGCGTATGTCCTTAGTAGTAGCGGCTCTGGGTGTGTGTTTGATGGGCACGGCCTGGGGACAGGGGCCGGAAGTCCTTCATGGCCACGGGCACCGGACCCGTAATATGCCCTCCACCCCGAACCCGCCGGCCGCGGCCGGGACCAATGGAATCAACTACAATGGCGGCCCGGTCCTCGATACGGTGGCCGGCTCACCGACGACGGTGTACTACATCTGGTATGGAGATTGGACGCTCGATTCGAACGCCAACGCCACTCTGACTACCTTCGCCCAGAACATCGGCGGCTCGCCGTATTTCAACATCAACACGAGCTACTACGACGGCAGCAATAAAAACGTGGTGAACCAGATCGCCTATGGCGGGAGCTTCACCGTCACCAAGTACCCCTCGAGTTCCAGCACGTATTTGACGACCCTGACCGACTCCGACATTCAGGCCATTGTAGCGTTGGTGAACCCGACGGACACCAACGGCCTGTATTTTGTGCTGACGAGTCCGGATGTGGGAGAATCCACCGGTTTCTGCTCCCGCTATTGCGGCTGGCACACGTATGGCAGCATAGGCGGCCGCAACATCAAGTACTCTTTTGTCGGCGACGCTTCCACCGCTTGTCCGTCGGCGTGCCAGTGGGAGCCTTCGGGTCCGAACGGCGCCGGTGGTGGCGACGGCATGACCAGCGTCGTGGCGCACGAACTGGAAGAGACGGTGACCGATCCGAATCTCAACGCCTGGTACGACTCCTCGGGCCAAGAGAACGCGGACAAGTGCGCCTGGACGTTCGGCACGACCTATACGGCGCCGAACGGCAGACTGGCCAATATGGTCCTGGGCGGCAAGAATTATCTGATCCAGCGGAACTGGGTCAACGCGGGAGGCGGGTCCTGCGCTTTGACATATACGGCCGCGCCGGACTTCTCCCTTTCCGCCTCGCCCAGCCCCCAGACCTTGAACGCCAAGCAGGTCGGCCCGCTGAGCTACACGGTGAATGTGGGCGTGTCGAGCGGCTTCACGGGTAACGTGACCTTGAGTCTGAGCGGACAACCGGCGGGCATCACGCTCGGCAGTCCGGCTTTTAGCACGAACCCCGTAGCCGCCCCCGGATCGTCGACCCTGAATTTGAACGCGGACGGCACGACGCCGCCGGGAAGCTATACCCTGACTATCCAGGGCGTCAGCGGCAGCCTCACCCATACGACGACCGTCACGCTGAACATCGCAGACTTTACGATCTCGGGTTCGCCGAG
This sequence comes from Terriglobia bacterium, assembly GCA_041482115.1. GTDB lineage: Bacteria > Acidobacteriota > Terriglobia > Bryobacterales > JACQDG01 > JBGPDC01. The sequence goes on from JBGPDC010000033.1 coordinate 5,866, forward strand.
CTCCCGGTCGGTGGGCCAGGGCGGTAACACGACTTACACGACAACCGTCGGCGCGCTCAACGGCTTCACCGGCAATGTCGGACTGACCGTAAGCGGCTTGCCCGCCGGGGTCACCTGGGCATTCAGCCCCCCATCCATCAATGGCTCCGGCGGTTCGACGCTGACCTTGACGGTTGGCGCCGGAACGGTGGCCAATACTTACCCGTTGACCATTCGGGGTGACGGCACCTTTACTGTCCATACGGCTACCGTGACTCTGATCGTCACCCCGCCGGCTCCCGACTTTACAATCAGCGCCGGGCCAGCGAGCCAGACTGTAAAGAAGGGCGGCAGCACTACTTACACGGTGACCTTGGCTGCCAAGAACGGGTTTAGCTCGAACGTTAACTTGAGCGTCTCTAACCTGCCGAACAAGGCCTCGGCAACTTTCAGCCCCAACCCAGTAGCAGGCGGGAACGGAACGTCAACCCTGACTGTGAAAACCGGCTCCAACGGAAACGCGGGCGTAGGAACCAGGACGTTGACGATCACCGGAACCGGAGGCGGTGTGACACACACCACGACAGTGGGCATTACCGTTACGCCGTAGTTCCCAGGAAGAGCAAGGACCGCTCCGCGCAAGTGGGGCGGTCCTCTTTATTTGAAAGCGGGCCGTCGCTACGCGCCCTCTATAAAGACCAGGTCGCACCGCGCCGCGGCAAGGCGGAGCGCCAGGAGTGGCGCGTACTCCGCCGAGTCGTACCAGCGCCGGAGCCGCTCCATACTTGGAAACTCCAGAATTACCGGAAAGGCGGGACGCCAGTGCCCTTCCTTCACTTCGCACGGCCCGCCGCGGACGATGTAGCGGCCACCGTAACGCTCGACCGTGGCCGCTACCTGCTGGCGATACGCGTTCATCTTGGCAGGGTCCAGAATCTCTAGAATGTCGACCACACAGTAAGCGGACATGGCGCTCATGCTAGCACGCGATCGCCGCCATGACGGCGTGTGATACGCTGGCGGTTCGAGACGAGGAGGGGGCATGGCAGCAACCTGGAAACTTGTATGCGGCAGTGTGTTACTGGCGGGACTGGCGGCGGCCCAGGAGCCGGCGATGGGACCTATGATCGAGGGCGTGGTGCACTGGCCGGCGGCCAAGATCAAGGCCTACCCGGCCGGTCTCCAGGCCAAAGAGCCCACCGTGCGCGGCGAGCGCAAGTCCATGATGGCGCTCGAGCGCATTGGAAATCGCAACGGTTACAGCTTCACCGAAGAGCGCCGGGACGAGAGCGGCGTGCCGGAGATGCACACCGGCCTCGAAGACATCCTTATCATTCATGACGGCGAGGTCACGATGGTATACGGCGGCAAGATGGAGGACCGCCAGGAACCGCGCCCCGGCGAGTTTCGCGGCAGCAAGATCACGGGCGGCACCGCGGTAAAACTGGCGGCCGGGGACATGCTGCTCGTCCCGGAACGCGTGCCCCATCACATGATTGTCGAGAAGGGCAAGTCGGTCACCTTCATGGCAATCAAGGTGCAGATCCACAAGTAGGGCCGCCGCATCTGGGAAAACCGCTCCCTCACGGTCGCGGCTCGGCACGAAACAGCGTTCGTTGACGGTGATGGAACACAGTTACTGAGCTGCGCGGGTGAGCAAGCGATTTCGGAGATGCGTTTTTCCCGCAGCTTGTTAGCGGCGCAATTCTTCGAGCACGGAAGGCCGGGAGGGAATCCATCCCAACTCGCGGCCGGCTTTCGTGCTGAAGATCTTCTGGTCGAGCGCCAGCAGATCGGCGAAGGGACCCATTTGCTGCCGGGCCTCTGCGAGAGAGAGGCGCGCCGTCACGCCTGCGGCGGCGCACACGTCCTTTACCTTCAGGTTTGTCCCGCTCGCGGCCAGATAGAGCTGGCCGGCAGCGCCGCGTTCGAGGGCGAGCACGTAGAGATCGGCCAGATCGTCCACGTGGACCCAGTTCCAGCGATTTTCCCCGTCGCCGGCCTGGGGCAGCTCGCCTTTCCGCCAGCGAGCGGCGATGCCGCCCTGGCGGCCGTAAACCGTGACCGGCCGGATCACGACGCCGCGCACCTGGCGTTCAGCCGCGTCGATTACCAGGCGCTCCACCGCGGGCCGCCACTGGACGAACGGCAGTGGGTTCAGCGCAAACCATTCGCCCGCCACGCGGTCGCCGGTGCTGCCCATCACGGCCGAGCCGCTGGTGTAGACGAAGGGCTTGCCGGAGCCGGCGAGGGCGTCGAGCATGGCATCCACGGCGCGGCGATCGATCGAGCCGGTTTCGGCGCCACGGACGAGCGCCGCGTGGATCACGCCGTCCGCTTGGCGTGCTGCAGCGGCCAGCAGTTCTGGAACTTCCAGACCTCCTGAACGTACTTGCGCGCCCAGCGACTCGAGCCGGCGCCGGGCGTCGTCTGAACGGGCGAGCCCGGTGACCGCATGTCCGCCCTCGCGCAGCTTCTCGACGATGACGGCCCCGATGTATCCGGTAGCACCTGTTACGAAGACGTTCATCTCAGCGGAGCCTCCGGCTCAGGATACCGCGCGGAGCGCTACAATACTGCCCGAGGGGGGAGCCATGAATCTGTTGGAGACAATCGTTCTCGGAACGTTGGCGGTTCTTATGTTCGTCGGCTGGGCATGCACCTGCATCCGAAATTGGCGCGCTAAGATTCTCTACCCGCCGGTCTAGCCACGGTACCCGGAGCAGGATAGTGTCTGAGAGGTGCGTTGAAGCCGAAACAGCGAACGCTTGCTGGCGTAGAATAAGCGCATGAACAGACCGCGATACTTAGTCGCAGTTTTCGGAGATCCCCAACCGGACAAGGACGCTGTGGACTCTGGCGTCTATGCCCCAGATCCAAAATACGCGCCGTTTTCAGCAAGCCCCGGCGATCTGGTGCTTCTCTACTGCACCGCTGGATATGCTGCTTATCCCTTGCAGGCTCCGGGTCTTGGTGTGGTGCTTCATGCGGATCACCAACACATCGAGTATCGGTGGGTTCCGTTTGCTAAGCCGATTCCAAAGGCCGACATCGACAGAGGTTTTGATCCTGACGATGCCGCAAAGCTCCGGAACATACGATTCTCCTCTCATTGGCTGTTTGAGGTGTCGCGGCGGGTAGTGTCTGAAAGGTGCGTTGACGGCTCAAAACGGGATTTCATCCTGCTCTCCCACCGTCTCTTTGGCAGCCCGCTTGAATGCAGACGGGTCCACCAGGGGGATGTTCGGCTGCTTCCCCGCGAATAGTTCCTCAATCGTGAGGATTTGGATACGCGGGTACTTGCCATATGGCGTTTCGTAAAACCCGGCCTTCACAGCCTCAGTTCGCATCGGCCCGGTTGAATCGGCAAGCGTAAGGAAGACGCCGATCTTCGCCTTCTCTCGGTCCACCACGTGCGCCAGATCGCGGATCATCGGAACGCTTACAGTGTCGCCGCCCTTCACTGAGACGATGGCCTTCTCGGTTGTCTTGCCGTCCGGTTTGAAGTAGATCAGGCCGTCAATACCGGAGTCCGCGCCCTTCTTTTTGCCGCCGAACGGCACGGCGTTCACCAGCGACACGGCCCACCATTGGAACTGGTACTTGTCTTGCGCTGCGAGCGCCCGTGCGCCGTCAACATCTTTCGGTGTGCCGTGTACCTCGTATTCGATTCCAGGGAAGGCATCATTCAGCCGTTTTTCGATCAGCGAAATCGCGAGATGGGTGATATCAATTCCGATCCACTGCCGCTTGAGCTTTTGTGCGGCGTGGATCGTTGTTCCGCAACCGCAGAAAGGATCGAGGACAAGGTCCCCATCGTTTGAGCTTGCGCGGATAATGCGCTCCATCAGGGCCAGGGGCTTTTGGGTGGGATACCCGATACGCTCAAATGCCCGTGAATGTAGGGCGGGCAAATCTACCCATAGGCTTTGAATGGGAACGCCCTTGCCTTCGTCCAAGTACTGCTTCTTACGGGGAACATTGCCCGGCGCGGTCTGGACCACCATGCCAGCATCAATAAGCTCTTGCATTTTGGCCTTAGAATACCGCCAGTAGCGCTTGATCCCCATGACTTCATAAAACGGGTTCCCCTTTGCGGCATCGCCGGGGCCAGTCATGCTGATTAGCTGATACCGTCGGCCAGTGTCAGGCTCCAGGAACTTATAGAACTGATTGATTGTCTCCTCGTTGTATTGCGAGAACAACGGATTGAATGTATTGAGTCCGGCCGATTTGCAGTAAAACAAGATCGTATCCGTATTGGGGTCGAATCGCTTGCTGCCCTGACCGAAATTTCGGTAGTGGGTCTATTTGAAACCGTCACGTCTTGACGCCTCCTGCGATTCGTGCCATTCTGGTGGTATGCCAAAGCGGACACGCAGTACCGGAAACCTTGATACGGTTCAGAATGCCCGCCGGGTGTTTCTGGAAGCCGTTCAGACCACTGAACTTACTATCATCCAGCAAGTCATGCGGGAGATGGGGGCCAAGGGCGGGAAGATCGGCGGGAAGCGCCGCCTTGAGACCATGACGGACGAACAGCGCCGCCGAAGCGCCCGGAAGGCCGCAAAAGCCAGATGGTCTAAGGTTGAAAAAGCTCAATAAAAACGGGCTTCCTGTCGCTTTTCTCTTGACTATGCGAAAGCGCTGTCGTATAGTTAAGTCATGGCAAATTTCATCAGCTTCGAAAAGCGGGTCGCGGTAATCTCCGCTCTGGTAGAGGGCTGCTCTGTGCGCTCCACTTCGCGGCTTACGGGCGTATCCAAGGGCGCTGTTCTCCGGCTGCTTGCCAGCGTCGGCAAGGCCTGCGCCGAGTACCAGGACAGGGTTATCCGCAACGTGGCTGCCAAGCGGGTACAGGTCGATGAGATTTGGTCGTTCTGCTACGCGAAAGAGAAGAATGCCACGGCTGAGATGTGGGAGCGCGTCGGCTTCGCGGGCGATGTTTGGACTTTCACAGCCCTGGACGCGGAAACTAAGCTCGTTATCAGTTGGCTTGTTGGTAGGAGGGATGCGGGGTGTGCAGCGGAGTTCCTTCAGGACGTTGCTAGTCGGCTTGCCAGTCGCGTGCAGTTGACTACGGACGGCCACAGGATGTACTTGACGGCGGTCCCCGATGCGTTCGGTGACGCAATCGACTTTGCGCAACTGGTCAAGATTTACGGCAGCAATCCTGAGGGGCAAACCCGCTACAGCCCCGCGCAGTGTCTGGGCACCACGCGGCACGCCGTCTCTGGTTCCCCTGATCCGAAGCACGTTTCGACCAGCTACGTAGAGCGGCAGAACCTGAACATGCGGATGAACATGCGGCGGTTCACTCGCTTGACTAATGCCTTCTCGAAAAAGCTGGACAACCACATTGCAATGATCGCGCTGTTTCACATGCACTACAACTTCTGCCGGATTCATCAAACCCTGCGGGTCACCCCGGCGATGGAAGCGGGCATCAGTTCTCATGCGTGGTCGATTCATGAGATTGCTGGTCTTTCGGAGCTGGCCGCCGCGAAAGCCGCCTGAGGTGAAATCATGGAGCACTGCAATTCTCCGTTGAGATCAATCCAGGCACGAAATGTAGCTGTTTCCGCAGACATGCGATTAGCGCTCACCCTAACGGTGATAACGTAGGCCCCAAGCGGTATCGGTGTCCTTTCTCTGTTAATAGTGTGCGCTACAACCATAGCCTTCTGGGATTTCGGGTGATAAATCGGACCCGTCAATAAGTCAATATCGACCCCTGATCGTGGAGTCACCGGAAGCGCTTTATCGTCCAGGTGTCATCATGCTTAATATGTAACGGGACTGGCAGGTACCCAATCGGGTCTGGCGACATGTGAAGCACCTCTGCAAGGGTCGCTTCTAGTGATTCGGTGAAGCTAGGGTTATAAACTTCAAAGTAACACTCCGCGCCGGTAAAGCCATGTCGCTCTGCTGGCCAAACGCGGCGCCTCAAGTTGTGTATCACAACTTGTGGCTCGGTGCGTATTTTAGCTGTTCTTATTTTCGAGACGACGGCAAAGATGAATAGGACCGCTGCGAACGCCACCAGGGCAAGCACAAATTGCTCCACCCAAACCAATTGGGCGATATGCGCTTTCCAGCCTGTATAAACCGCCAAGACGAAGGACACTGCTACTGCCCTCCAGCCGAGCAAACCGAGGAGGTCTGATAGTAAACCTTGCGCGGCCCGGAAGTGCCTGTAGCGATCCCACCACCTTTTGAATCCCATCCCGTCATTGTCCCACATGCGAAACCGCATCGGCTTGGCCATGCCAAAGCGGCTTGGGTCCGTTCAAATGGACCCACTACCGATTCTTCATTGATCCTTAGCCCCCTCTAGGATCGGGTAATACTTGCCCCGTCTCTCCCGGATCACGTTCGCGGCTTTGAGCCGTTGAACCAGCGAGTAGATATAGGGCTTCTTGATCGGGATACCTTTTTGCTCGAAGCCCGCGAAAAGATCAGCGGCCGTAATGCCAGTGTCCGCGTGGCTCCGCACGAATTCTCTGGCAAACTCAGTTTTATTGGAATGGCCATTCGTAAGAGGCAGTTCTACCTGGGCGAGTGGCGTCGGAACGACTTGACCTTCTCTACGCATCTCGGTCGCTAAGGTCTTCTCGTAGCCTTGCAAGTCGCTGGCAAGCTGATCCCGCTGCGCCTGCAATTGATTCATCTTGTCGGTCGCCCCTTGCAACTCGCTCTTAGTCTCATGGATGCGATGTTGAAGGTAACCAATGAAACCGGCCCCACTCATAGCGACACCCTCCTTACGAAGCGTCAGTATGACACAAAGGCCGATGCAATGCAAGTAGCGATGAGATGATTTGAATTGAGATCGAAAGATGCTATGATCCGGGGTGGCCCCGTAGCTCAGCCTGGATAGAGCGGCCCGCTGCTAACGGGTAGGTCGCCAGTTCAAGTCTGGTCGGGGCCAACCCCTCGCCTTGGATCGTAACACGACTTCAGGCCGTCTGGACTTCTTTCCGGGGCCTGCCGCCGCCCCGCGTCTTGCGCTTCGCAGCGAGCTTGCGGAAGTAGTCCGAACCGCGTTGCGCGGTCGTGGTGCCGCCCTTGTGCCCCAGAACGGCAGCCGGGCTCAGCTTGGCTTGGTTGATGAAATCCTCGGTGAGCGCCAGTGCCGCCCCAAGCAGTTCCCGGCAGCGGGTAGCGCGGCCCTCGGGTAAGGTGGTCGTGGAAAGGATCAGGTCCGTCTCTGCGATGAGGTTCCGAAGCGTATGAAGTTCACGGTTCGATGGCTTGGCCATGCTCCAAGCCTACGGCCCGCTTGATCGGAAAGCAAGCGTTCGCTGTTTCGGCTTCAACGCACCTTTCAGACACTACCTCGCGGCGATCGTTTTCCAATGCAGTAGGTGACCGAGTTACCGCGTGGGGGAAGCTTTGACCCGAACTGCCGACCTGGATCAACGCACCTTTCAGACACTACCCTGAGCGGGTTCAGGCACGCCCGGCGGTATAATCACAGCATGCCCGTGGATGTGGCCCCGAAGCAGGAAAAACTATTTAGCATCCTGCGCGGACTCGGCCAGGTGATGGTCGCCTTCTCGGGCGGTACCGACTCGGCGTACCTGGCCTGGGCGGCCCATCAGGTGCTCGGCGAGCGGGCTCTCGCCGTCACGGCCGATTCGCCTTCGTTTCCCGAGTCTCACAAGCGCGACGCCGTGGATTTCGTCCGGCGCTTCGGCCTGCGCCACGAGTTCATCTCGACCAACGAATTCGACAACCCGGACTACGTTCGCAACGACCCCGACCGCTGCTTCCACTGCAAGGACGAACTCTTCACCCGCATGGAGCAGGTGGGCCAGGAGCGCGGCATCCCGCACGTGGTCTACGGCGTGAACGTCGACGACACCGGCGATTTCCGTCCGGGCCAACGCGCCGCGCGGGAGCACGGGGTGTGGGCGCCGCTGCTCGACGCCGGGCTTACGAAAACCGAGATCCGGCAGCTCTCGCAGGAGGCCGGACTCCCGACGTGGGACCGTCCCGCTTCGGCTTGCCTTTCTTCCCGCATCCCCTACGGCACTCCGGTCACTCCCGAGAATGTGCATCTCGTGGAACAGGGAGAAGAGGCGCTGAAAGCCCTGGGGTTCCGCCAGTTCCGGGTCCGCTTTCACGGGGAGTTGGTGCGCATCGAGATCGCCCCGGAGGAGCTCGAGCGGGCGCTGCGCCTCGAGATGGCGCGCCGGCTGACCACGGAGTTCAAAGCGCTGGGCTTTAAGTATGTAACGCTCGATCTCGAAGGCTACCGGCAAGGCGCCATGAACGAGGTCCTCACCGTGCTGCGCGCCTGAGCGGCACGCCCCTTCAGCCTAACGGGGAATCCCACTCCTTCAAGACTTCGGCTGCGTCTGCCGCGGTCTGCCCGCGTCTCGAACCCGGAGCCGGCTCCTGTCCGGCCGGCGGATGGGCCAGCGTCTCAACCGCCTGGATCAGCCTCTGCAACAGCACATCGGTCTGGGCGCTGGCGCTGCGCAGCAGCTCGATGGCATGCACCTGATCGGTGAGCCGCTGGTCGAGCCCGCCGATGCGCGCGGAAATCATCTCCTCGACGGCTCGGAGCACCTGATCGATGGGCGGCAGGGGCGGCGTTTGCGCGATCGTTTGCTCTACCAGGCGCTCCAGTTGATCCACCCGCTCGGTGATCGCCTCCACGCGGCCGTTGTCAGGCGCGGACGCGGCCGCCTCGACCCGGGCCTCCAGGGAGGCGACCGACGATGCCAAGCGATCCAACCGGCGTCCGAAATCCGGATCGCGGGCCGCGCGAGGCTCGGGCGGTTCCCCTGGTGCGGATTCGTCCCGGCGCGCCTGCCGCTCCGCCAGCGTCGCGAAGTGGCCCACTACCATGCCGCCCCCTACAAAGACCGCCCACGCCGCGGCCCACACCACGCTCTTGACGATGTCCGTCAATTTCATAATTTTTTGAGCCGCCAACCCGGGGGGGAATGCAGCCAAAGCCAATTGGGGGTCACGGCAGTATAACAGCGGAGAGCGGTCGCCGCAATCCCCAAGAGCGATTCAATCGCCTAAGGCTTTTCCCGGTTTCTGGGGCGAGGATCGTCTATGCTTTCAAGATGTTAGTCGTACTAGAACCCTCTTGCCTGATCTAGGACTTTTCCTGTATGCTCTAGACTACATCGACCGCGCAGCGTATGGGTTCTCTCGCTACGAGTACAGTCGACCAACGGGCCGCTCCACTGGCGTTCAGCCAGAGGCGCGGCGACCCGCGCTCGGGTGATTTGCTCGTGCGCTGCGACCGCGAGGGCAACGTCCAGTGGATGAATCCGGCGGCCTGCGAACGCTTCGGCCGCTGCCAGACGGTGGCGGCTTTGGCTACCGGTGCGGCCCCGCCGTCCGTTGCGGTCGTATGGTGGCAACGCCTGCCGCTGGGACCGGACTGGCTGTGGCTCGGCGCTCTCGGCCAGCAGGAGATTCGCAGCCGTGAGCAACGCGCCGGGCGGGTTAGGGCGGTCGTGTTTGAGGTCTGCCAGTGGCGGGCGAACTGGAATCTCCGCCTGCTCTCCGCACAGAATGTTTTGGAGACCCACTCCCGCGAGACGTGGCGGCAGGGGGTCTCGCGCCGCCTCAGTGCGGAATTGCTGGACGCGGTGGAGGCCGAGCGCGGCCGCCTCGCCCGCGAATTGCACGACGACTCCGGGCAATCTCTGGCCGGCCTGATTCTCAACCTGGAGTTGGCGGAGCGGCAACTGGATGTCTCGCGGACCGAGGTCCTAGCCCGACTGGCCCGTTGCCGGGACTTGGCGACGCTCACGCTCGAGCAGATCCGCCGCTTGTCGCACGATTTGCATCCGCCCGAATGGGGCAGCGAGAGTTTCACTGAAGCGGTGGAGTGGCTCGTCGAGAACCTGGGCCTGCGGCAGCGAATGGAGGTCGAAACCGACATCGCAGTTCCCCCCGATCTGGAACCGGCCGTCCGTACCGTACTCTACCGCGGTTTGCAGGAAGCCCTGACCAATATCCTTAAGCATGCCCAAGCCGCTCGGATCGGCATTCAGGCCCGCCTGGAGGCTGGCGCGGCGGTGCTGGAGGTCGCGGACGATGGTGTCGGGTTCGAGCCCCAGGCGCTCCGGCCGGGGCGCGGCATCGGCCTGAGCAATATCCGCCACCGCGCGGAGTCGCTGGGGGGAAGCTATGCGATGCGGAGCGCGCCAGGACAGGGCTCGCGGCTGCGGATTTCCGTGCCGGTAGCGGAGAACTCCTGATGAGTGAGACGACCCACCCCAAGATCCACATTCTGCTGGCCGACGATCACGCGATTGTGCGCGAAGGCATCGCCGCCATTCTGCGGGCCGAGCCGGACTTCACGGTGGTGGGACAGGCGTCCGACGGCGCGCAGGCTCTCGAGATGATCCGCGATCTCAAGCCCGACGTGGCAATCCTCGATCTCAATATGCCCCGGCTGCACGGCATCGAGGTAATCCGACGGGTGCACAAGGCGAACGGCACCGTCCGCCTCGGGGTGCTCTCCATCAGCCGCGACCTGAAGGTCGTTTCCGAAGCTTTGCGGATCGGCGCCCAGGCCTTCCTTCTCAAGGACGGCCCCGGCCGGCATCTGGTGGAGGCCATCCGCATCATCATGGAGGGTGGCATGTATATCTCGCCCCTGCTCCAGCCCCAAAGCCTGCTCGCCAATGCGCGCCGTGCCGCCGTGGCCGACCCCCTCGACACCTTGAGCGCGCGGGAGTACCAGGTCTTCGGGTTCCTCGTCGAAGGCCTCCGCGCCAAGGACATCGCCACCCACCTCGACATAAGTCCTAAAACTGTTGATACCTATCGCTCGAACGTCATGCGCAAGTTGCATATCTACGACATACCCGGCCTGGTCAAGTACGCCCTCCAGCGCAAGCTAACCTCTCTCGAATAACTGCGGTTTGCGGTCATCGCGCCAGCCTCTTCCTAGGCTTGTCTAGGCAAAATCTGAGGGCTTGAGATCACCCTCCCGGCCACACAATTCTAGGGGAGCAGATTTCTACTTGCAAGGTACAGGACTACTCACCCGGTGAGTAGTTGGAGGTACCAACGGAACCGGCAAGCTATTGATCTGACTACAGTTGTCGAAGGAGAGGCGTTAACCAATGAAAAAGAAGCTAACGGAAGTGTCGCTCTGTGCTACAATTTCTCTGCTGTTTGTTCTGGCGGTCTTCGCACAGCGGCAGGTCGGCTTGCTGGGTCCGGAAACAGTCAGAATAGCGGTGGTAACGGCCGTGGCATTGCCGCCGGCCCCGGTGACGTTGGCGGATGGTCCGAGCCCAGCTCCGGATCCTGTTGACATCCCGATGCTGGCCGTGATGGATGGGCCCAGCCCAGCCCCGGATCCGGTCGACATTCCGGCGCGTCTGACTGATGGACCGAGTCCCGCGCCAGATCCGGTCGACATCCCGGGCTTGAAGGATGGACCCAGCCCCGCTCCGGACCCGGTGGACATTCCGGCCCTGCGCCGGCGCTCCTAAGTTTTAGGCGCCGGCCGGGATCAGTTTCCCCCGGTCGGCGGCCCGATCCCCGCGGCAGCAGGTTGAGGAGCACTGACGCGGGATGTCTTACTACGGGGCCCTGCTGGTTATCGGGGTGGCGCTGCAAGTCATGGTGTTGTCCGCCATGCTGCACGGGCTATGGTCCCGTTATCCCCTGGTCTTCAGCTACGTCGTCGTCAGTTTCTTCGCTACGGTCACCCAGGAATCCTTCAGCTACTATTTCGGACGGAAGTCCGTCGCCTATGCCCAGGCGTACTGGATTGGGGATTTTGCCGGCACCTTTCTGCTTTTGCTGGTCATCATTCACCTGATCCGCGCGGCCATGACCGGCCACCCGCACCGCGGCCAGGTCTATTGGGGCTTGATGCTGGGTATGGCGGCGACGGGCGTAGCCAGCGTTCTGTTCGTCACCCAGCACTCGCGAGTCTTTCATATGGGTCCCCTCCTCACCGAGCTGGGCCGCAACTATTACTTCAGCGCCGTACTGCTGAACGCTATCCTGTGGGTGACCTTGCTGCGGGTGCAGCATCCGGATCCCCTGGTTTATCTGTTTAGCTCAGGCTTGGGATTGAAGCTCACCGGCGCCGCGATCGCGCATGCTTTGCGCCTGACCACTTCCAGTCAGACCTCTTGGTTCGCCGCCAACCAGATTCTGATCTTCTCGTACCTGGCGAGCCTCTACGTCTGGTACATCGCCGCCAGACGCTTTTCCGCCGCAGTCCCGGCGGGCGGCGCCGCTGGAGAGTCTGCTCCACCTGTCTCGTTCGAGTTTTCCCTAAGGGACCGCTGAAGCCCCGCGGGCGTTCGCCAGCAGCTCGGCGAGGCCGTCCCTCGCGCGATAGTCTTGCGGGTCGGTCGCGAGCACGGCGCGGTACCACCATTCGGCCTGCGCGACATCGCCCCGCATCTCGTGCAGCCGGGCCAGCTCGTATTTCCAAGCGGTGTTCGCCGGCTGCCGGGCGGCCAGCACCGTGAGGGACCCCACGGCGTCCTCGAGCCAGCGGTCGGGGGCCGGGGCGGCGACCACCGCGGGCGGCGGGCTCACCGCTGGCCGCCGCGCTCCAGGTCCGGTCGCGTAGGAGGCCACCAGCCCGGCGGTGATCGCAGCGAGGAGCGCTACGGAACGCCATTGGAACGACGAGGCGCGGCGCTCGCCCTCGGACCGGGTCTCGCCACTGGGGGCCGGGGTTTCGGGCGCCGCGACGCCAGTTTCCCTTTGCGGCTCCCTACGGACAGGTCCGGCCGGGAGCACCCGCGCGACCTGGTCCGCCAGTTTTTCCACCGCCGCGATCATCTTCTGGAGGTTCGCTTCGGTCTGTTGAGCGTGGGTCTCCAATTGCCGGATCGCCGTCTGATTCTCTTCGACACGCGCCCCCAGGGCTTCCACGCGGGGCGCCAGCCGGCGCTCGACCTCGGCCGCCGCCTGCTCCAGAGCCCCCTGCTCCAGGGACGGTCCGGCCGCCCTCTCGGCCTTTAACTGCTCGAGACGCGCCTCGAGCTGTAGGACCCGCTGCCAGACGGCATCCACGCGGGCCGCCGTGGAGTTCTCGATAGCCGCCACCCGGGTTTCCAGACGGGCGACGCTGGTGGCGATCTCGTCGACACGGTGAGCGGCGGCCACCGCGTCAGCCAGGGCCGCCCGCGCTACGGGCCGGTCGGCCAGATCGTCGTCCGTTTCCGCTCGCCGGGCCGGGCTCGGACGCCGGCGCCCGGCAGCCGCGCCCAGCACCGCCCCGGCCGCCACCAGCGTGGCGCCTGTGGCGAGCCAGCCAATAGCGCGACCCGGACCGTGACGCTTCATAGGCCGTCCCCCATTTTTTGGAACGGAACAATTATACACGATTATGTTCGCCGGGGATTCACTCCGGCTGAATCACGACCTCTACCGCCTCCCCGGTTTTCAGCGCCGGCAGGACTCCCAGGATGCCGTCGAGCCCGATGCGGTGAGTGATGAGCGGCTCGAGCGGCAGACGCCCGCTCTCGAGGGTCCGGACCGTCTGGGGAAAAGTGCGCCGCGCGATGTAGGTCCCGATGATACTGATCTCGTGCCGGGTCACTTCGTACTGGCTCACGACCGACGGCACCGCCTGGTTCATGCCGAACAGGACGACCCGCCCGCCGCGCCGCACCAGCTTCAGCGCCTGGCCGAGCAGCACGCCCACGGCGTCGACGACGATGTCGGCGCCCAGGCCTCCGCTCCATTCCTTCACCTGCTCGGCCATATCGCCCTCGCGCGGGTCCCACACGGCATCGGCGCCGCACTCCCGCGCCAGGCGCGCCCGCATAGGCGAGATCTCGGCCACGCCGACGCGTCCGGCACCGCCTGCGCGGAACAGCAACTGGAACAGCAGCCCGATCGGTCCCGCCCCCAGGATCACCACGCTATCGCCCATCTGGAGCCCGGCCTGGCCGAAGGCGTTGAGCACGCAGGAGAGCGGTTCCGCGAAAATCGCCTGATCGAGCGGCGTGCGCCTGTCGATGGGGTAGAGCGCGCGCACGGGGGCGACGTTGTACTCGGCGAAGCCGCCATCGCGGAAGATGCCGAGCGTCGTCATGTTCAGGCACAGGTTGGGCGAGCCGCGCCGGCAATAGGGGCAGCGGCCGCAGGTGAGGTTGGGGTCGACCACGACCCGGTCGCCGGCCTTCAACTCGCCGACCCCGTCGCCGGCGTTCACCACCTCACCCACGTACTCGTGGCCGAGGATGCTGCCGGGCGTGGCGGGGTGGCCGGGGGGATCGCTCAGGATGTGGAGGTCGGTGCCGCAGATACTCGCGGCCTCGACCCGCAGCAGGACATCGTCATCGCTTTGCAGGTGGGGCTTCGGCCGCTGCTCGACGCGCAGGTCGGCGGGCCCGTGGAATACGGCACATTTCATGGCCGTTCCAGGATAGCATTGCGCGCGCTGCGCGCCGGATCGGCGGTGGTGGGTCGGTCTGCCGTAAGGGGGCTTGCACTTAAGACTGCACAGGACCGATATCGCCGAACGCCACAGGGGATTCAGAATGATCCAGGCACTTCTTCGGGAAGCCGATTGCAGGGCCAAGCAATGGGCGGTTTTCGTCCGCGACGGCCCGGCCAGCAGTAAAACACCTGAGGATCAACTCTCAGGAACTAGGGTGTCGACGCGATTGAAATCAATCCCGCCTTAACCACAAGTGACGGATCGTGATTTCGGGTGCGGCTTGCTTGGTTTCAGGATACTGGAAGGCTCGAGCATGCTTAGTCAAATGAACTACTTCACCGATCAAACTGCGTCTAGAGTGGGGACAAGGGCGTGGAACGCCGCGGTCTGTGACACCCGGCGGCCAACCCTGGAGCGCCGGGATCAGTTTGGCAGAAACGGTATAGCCTTCTTTCGCGTAGCCCACCATCATTGCGTTGGGCATGGCCCACGCATACTCGCCTTGGACAAACCGAATCAGCCCCCTGTTACAGTAGTGTCCAAAGACGGCATGCTTTGAATCTACGGGCTTGCATTCAATGAATAACCCATCCTGGGTATTCCTAACGCCCGGCGGACGTCCCACGAGCCGCACGAGCAAATCTGGCATTTTATCCGGGTGGCGGTAATCGTAACTTCTGACCTTCGGTTCGCGCTCAACAGTCGAGAACAGTCCTGAATCGAATCCGTCGACGATGCCCTTCTTGAACACCTGGTCGAAAAGTGCTTCATGCAGTTCGAGTGTAACGGCATCTTCATCGGCCGTCAGGAGACTAAATCCTGCCCGTGGATGGTTCCGGAGCAGCTCCCAGGCGGCACAAAGAGCCCTCTCCACGATGAGCAAAACTGGCAGGCCGATCTCAGGGTGTGGGAGTACACGCCATTCTGGACCGTCATAGAATCCGGCCGCCATGCTTCACGCTTCCACAAATGACCCGGTGTGATTCTGAAGAATGTCCGCAGCCAGCAGCCGCGCGCGGCTAGGTGTCCAGTAACGATATTGGTTTAAGATTCCGATAACGAGACCTCGCTCCGTTTCCCGAATGATTTGCGTCGCACCCGTTTCTCTTGCCAGTTGCAGAACAGTTCTATCTGCGTCATCGCCGGGGGCCAAGACCTGTTGGCCGCGCGTGCCGAGGGTCACTACGCTGAACGGAGCACGATCCAACGCACCGTTCGACTGGGTCAGCCACACCTCCGGGCGTTCGCCGAGGACCTTGAAAAACGGAAGGAGAAGTGATTCAAGCTTCTGGCAGAAGCTCCGACGATCGGAGTTCTTTGGCCGCTGACACGCTCGCTCGCGGGACCCCTGATACGGCAAGCAGACGCTCAAAGTATCCCGGATCACCTCCACGTCAAGTGCCTCCAGCCCATACACAGTGCTGAAGAACTTGTCTATAGCCGGAAACACGGTCGTATCGGCGCGTTCCAATCGTTTAGATAGAGACAACAGTTCATGTTTTTGTTTTTCGGAGACGTTACTCAGGGGCACAATTGGGAAATCGTCGAGGTCGCTCTTATATACCTTTCTCCGCTCAGCTCCAAACTTAGGGCTTGTGAGTAGCGCATAGTGCATCCAGAGCTGACTGTGGACAAGCAAATGGATATATCGAACTAGGATCTCGCCTTCTGGGTGCCCGGCACCTGAGAAACCGTGAAAGCTCTCGTTGAAGGCGACGTCAACACTACTCAGCAACGCTCGCCCCCGCTCGCGTTGGATACCTGGCGATTCCTTCACAAGAACAAGGGGGCTGCAATAGAGTTTCCGTTCGCGCGGGAAGCAGGCCGTTGGGTATGCAAACTTCTGCAGACTCTCGGGCTCTACCAGGAAGTGAAACAGTTCGGTACTATTCAAGTCGGGAAGGTCTCGAAGATGAGAAGCATCACGTTGAACTTGCTTCGGCTTGATTTGGTATCCGTTGCCGGTGGTTAGCCCTAGGTCCTCTTCCCAATACGCCTTTAAAGGACGCCCCTCTGCCGCTCTCAATTTCCTAACAACATCAACATCGAGCGATGTGCCGATGGCTAATGCCTTCCAGAGCCACGGAACATCGGCTGTGGCAGCCAATTCTACTGGCTGAGCGGATTTGGAATCGATCATGACCTCACCATGGCGATTTAGGGCGGTATCATAGGAAGGCGTGATCAAGCGGATGACGTGACTTAGCTTTGGCCCGCGGTTACGAGCGAACAGCAACATGAATGGCTGCTGCATTTCCGGCCACACACCGGTGTCCGACAAATTCGAGCCATTGATAATGCCCGTCACCTCCAGAAGTTGAAAGACCGTGTGACGAGCGCGAACGGGGACCGTCTCCTGTTTAAGAAGAATCCGCGCGGGCAACGCCATGGCAATACGGCCACCTGGTTTGCACCACTCAGTGGACTTCCAAACGAACGGCAAGTCGGGCGCGTTGTCGGGGTTTTGGTAAGCACCCGCCAACGAGTCACCTCCCCTTCGTCGGATGACCTCCTTACTGATCTCGGTAAATTCTGCTGCAACCTGCTTTCCCATTCTGCTTTTCGGTAAGCTCGTCCACGGCGGATTACTCATTACTAAGTCGAACTGTGCGTCGAACTTAGTACCTAAGTGCGGACCCAGGCTCCCGATGGTTATACCTTCCTCGGGAGCTCCGGGTGGGCGGCAGTTGAATAAAACTGCATCTCGCAGGTTCGTAAATTTCAATTTCTCCGGGGGGATCGGTTCCGGATCTAATTCGATTGCGGTTAAGTAGAGGCTGAGTGCGGAAAGCTTCAGTGCGGAGTCGCTAATATCGAACCCACTGAGCTGGTTCTCGAGAATTGCACGAATCGCCTTGGTGTCAGGACGGCGGTCCGTTGCTTTCCAGCGCTCACGATAGAGCCGACGGAAGGCGAGGACGAGAAATACGCCCGCCCCACAAGCGGGATCCAGGACACGGGCGTCTTGCGCGTTGGGCAATTTATCAAAGGCTTCGTCAACGAGGGCAGCCGCGATGCTCCGGGGAGTATAGTAGACACTGGTGTCTTTTGCCTCCCGGTCTGCCCACGTCCAAATGAATTTTTCGTAGACTTGACTTAGCAGACCGATGGGGATGTGTGCAAAATCGAAATCGGCCCAAGCGAATCTGAGTTGATAATCGGCGGCTCCGACAGGCCGGTCATTCCGTAGGATAGCACCGAGCACGCTGAAGACGGCGCCTTTGGTCTTCCTGGCAGCATCTTCGAAGAACTCAAGGCTGCCACCGCGAGAAAGGTAAAGGAAGTCGCCGTTGAAAGTGTGGTCGAGCCAATTGCACGTGGCTGAGGCGTTCGCAGCCGTGCCAAAGCACGCATTAAGGCTGCCCGCTTTCGGGGCGATTTTCTTCGTATTCCGCTCGGTGATAACGTGGCGATCCTGGAGAAAGCGAAAAAACAGCGCACGCCCGATCAACGAGAGGACATCACTCCGTCCGATCCGGTGTGCAAGTCGATCGGCCCCTTCCTTTAGGAGGTCGAACATCTCTTTGAACACCTGATCGGATGTTGCTGACTCGCCCGGACCATCATACTGCCCGAGTGCTAATCTGGAAAAGAAAGTCAGCGCCTCACCCGTACCTGCACGATAAACCGTCCAGTCTGGCAGCTGGTCGTCGAGGCTGACGGGCACCACCTTAAGTTGGCCTGGCAGAATGCGCGCAAGATATGACCGCGCACCTCGGCACGCGAGGATGCGTCGCAATCCCTTGAGTTTGGTTTCTTGTTCTCCGGCTGTCAAAGCCGGACGGCTTTCGTCGACAAAGAACAATAACGGGCGTCCCTGGCTTTCAGCGACCCCATCAGGACGCAAAGCTTCCGGCTTTCGCGGCTCGACCAGGTCAAGATAGTCGAGGAGTTCAGGCGCCGTTGAACCGCCAAACGTCCGGACACTCCCGCTCTCGATTCCATACTGCTGAAGTTCGGCCGTGAGACTCATTTGTCTGCTCGTCCGTGAGACCACTGTCAGGTGCTGCAGCCTCGGCCTGCTTCGCCCAAACCGCGCGGACGCAGACGACCGATGTTGGAACCCAATCTATATATAAGACATTTCCCTCCAAAATTGTAGTGGACTGCGAGCGGGAGCAGAGAACAATGGCAGCGTTCGCCCGGCAGCCTATTCGACCTAACCTAGAGTCCGTATTCTAGCAGCCAGCGCACGCGGGCGGTGATACGCTGGAAACGCTTGTGAGCAAAGCACTTGAACTCTCAATCATCGCATCGGCGAGGCTACAACTCTGGGCGGAGCGGCTAATGGAATATTGCGGGGCGCCCGGGGCGAAAGCCGTTCTCAACCCCACTCCAGGTAGACCTCCAATCCGCTATGCGCGATCTGGCTCCGGGACACATCGTTAAGGCTGTGAGGGAACCGGGCCAACTGTCGTAAACACCCTTCTCAGGAACTGGCCCTCCGGCCCTCCGCAACTACATCGAAACCGGTTCCGCGTCCGTTTTCCGGGGATTTTCCGGCTCTTCCACCGCGCCGGGCGGGCGGTTACCGTGGAGTTCCTGCTCGAGAGCCGCCGCCACCTGGGGCGCGTGATCCGAGTGCAGATCGTCCGCCAGCCGGCGCAGGGCGACGCCGATAATGTCGCGATGGTGCAGCCGGGAGCCGAATTGGTCGGTGAGCTCGAGCCACATGCGGTGGGCCAGATCCACATCCTCCGGCCAGAGCCGCGGCGGATGCGGCCCCAGGTTGTAGAACCGCGAACGCTCCCCCGTAACCACGATCTCATAGGAAAGCGAGGGGCGCGGCTCGGACAGTTTCTCCCAGGCCAGGCCGACCAGGCGGGCCTGCTCATCCGGACTCAATTTTGCCGACAGGCCGGCGACGATCTTCGAAGAGTTGAGACGCTGCGCCAGTTGCACCAGGGCCAGGTGGGGGTCGATCCCGGGCACGGCCAGCAGCTTCACCGGCTTGCCGGCCTTCTCCGCGAGCGTGACGACCTTGCTGAACAGTTGCGTCTCGTCTTCGGCGAAAATCTGATCGGGCTCGAGGTCGTGCTCTCCAGAGCCGGCCGCGCTCACCGGCCGCACCGACAGCGCCACGATATCCACCTTGTGCGTGTCGGTCTTATCCAGCACTTGCTGCAAGTGGTCCAGACGGTGGGGATTGCGCACGCCTACCAGAACATTACCCGGCCGCGCCCCCACCGAACTCACGGTCACATCCTCCGAGACCTCCACGCGGAACTTCTCCATCTCGGGAACGTGGAGCGGCTGGCGCCGGCGGTGGTGCCTTTCCGACAGCTCAAAGGTCAGGAAGAAGACCGCGGTGAACGCCAGGCCGGAGAGGGTGGCCGTCTTCTTGGTGAGTACGTTGATGATGGCCAGCGCCCACAGCGCCACGGTGATCAGTCCCAGTCCCACAGGGATCTCGGTGTTCCCGATTTGGAAGTTCAGCGGCACTTTCCAGTCCCGTCCTTCGGGCCGCTTGTAGCGGAGCACCAGCACCGAGAGGGCCTTCATCGCGAAGCTCCACATCACCCCAAAAGCATAGGCCTCCCCTAGCAGATAGACGTCGCCCCGGCTTACGAAAATCGTGACGATCTGCAAGATGACTACCAGGGTGATGAGGCGGTTCGTAGTGCCGAATTTGGCATGCGGATGCCGGAACCAGTCCGGCAGCACACCGTCTTCGGAGACCCGGTTCAGCACCCCATTGGACCCGATGATCGACGTGTTTACGGCGCCCGCCAGGATCAGAGTCCCCGCCAGGACCACGAAGCCGTGGAACAGCAGGCGCAGCGACGTGGGTCCCACCAGGAACATGGAGAGACCGCCGATCAAGTTGTCCAGGTACTTACCGCGTTCGCCGTCCGGAATGATCATCACGGCGAAGAACGAGACCAGGGACGTGAACAGCATGCTGTAAATGAAGATGACGAAGCCGGCGCGCTTCAGGTTCTGCAGCTTGGGGTGCGCGATTTCGCGGTAAACCTGCGCCATGCTTTCCTCGCCGCTCATGGCCAGCAGCGAGTGTCCGAGACCTATCAGAATCGCGAGAGCCGGAATGAAGGGAGCGACGGTGCCCTTCAGCCATCCCAAGGCGTCGTTGCTGAAATGCAGGTTGGCGAGCACGGGCGCCGGCACCGGCTGATAGCCCTTCTGGAAGATAGTGATCAGGCACCACGTCACCAGGATGACGACCATCACGGTCGTCACCTGCATGATCCGCAACGCCTTCTGGCTCGACTCGGGAATGCCGATGATGTTCTTCCACCAGAAGTAGAGCGTCACGACGATCGCGAAGGCCGCTGCAAAGGCGGGCGGAGGCACATGCACGCCTGAGAGGTGCAGGGATTCCGCCGTTTCGTTGATGAGCCCGCCCAGATAGAGCCCGGCGCTGACCCCGCTGATCGGCCCCGTCAGGACGTAGTCGAACATCAGCGCGGAGACGGAGAATTTCGCCAGGGTGCCACCCAAGGCCTCGTGTACGACCTTGTACACCCCGCCCCGCACGAACATGCTGCAGCTCTCGATGTAGAGCGCCCGCACCGCATAGGAGAACAGCATGATGGCCAGGATGAACCACGGCGCCGCTTTGCCGATCGCGGTCTCGGCGATCCCGCCTATGTAGTAGGCCGTGGAGGCCAGGTCATTCAGGACGATCGCGGCGGCTCGCCAGAAGGAAATGAACGAGAGCATGACGGTCGTGGCGACCACGACCTTGGTAGTCGTCATGCGCGTCTCTGGAGTGGTCAACGAGAATCTCCTTGTCTGCGGCCGCCGGCACGGCAAAAACGACAGAATGTCCCCGGGCCTGGAGCCACCGCGCCAGCCGCTGCTCGGCCGTCGGCCACCAGCGCCGGCGTCCACCGAGCACGACCAGAGATCCGGGCCGGAGGAAATCCGCCAGCGTTTGACGCTGGTCGCGGCACAGGTAAACCTGTACGGTGGCCGGAACGGAGGCTTCGGCGGCGAGGGCCCGCAGGTGTCGCTCGGTCCACTCCACGGGCACCGGGGGACGGGACAAAGAGACGGGATAGGGAACGACCTGGGCCGCCACCAGCCGCACTTGCGCGTTTAAATCGTGGGTCAGCCGGGAGGCCGCCTGGAGCGCGGTGCGGGTGCTCTCCGGGGTGGTGAAAATAACCTCAATTTCCAGCGTGGTGGGGCCGGAGGGGGTGCTGGGAGGCTCCACTGGCCACGCGCAGAAGCCCTCCTGCACGCCAGACGGGAATTCAGTTTCGCCAGGACCGGGCGTCACAATTCCAGGCTAGACGCCCGGCCGTTAAGAAGTTATAAAGATTTGCGCCTCCCACCACGCCCCGATCGCCGCCACGAATTCTGGAAACGTCAGCTCTTCGGCCCGCACCCGGATCACGCCGCAGATAGCCGGAAGGTCCTCCTGGAAGGCGGTGTAGCGCCGCCACAATTCCGCCCCGCCGGGAATCGGGAGGTCCGGGCGGGCCGTGCACAGCCAGGAGCGCACTTCGGCCATGGCCCGGCGCGGGTGGCCGGCGTGCGCGTGCACGTCGTGGCCGGCCAGGTCGGATATGAACTTCTGGTATCTATACGGCTCGCGGTCCAGGATCAGACCGCACTTCTGCGCTTGCTCGCCGGAGCCGAACACCCGGCACCCCAGGAACAGCCCCAGCTCGAGCGGCATATTGAAGCGCGGCAGCAGGCTCGCGATGTTGAGCTCCGTGCGCGAAAGATCGTGGATCCCGTAGCGGCACTCGGCGATCATGCGCAGGATCTTGCCGAGGCGGTTTTCGACGGCGTCGTCCAATTCGAGGGCGCTGCGCGGCTCGAGTCCCGCGCCCTTCACCGTAAAAACAATGGCGTGGAACAAGGGCCGGTAAGCAGGGTCGAAGGGGCAATTGAGGAACACGCCGCGATCATATGCCGGGTCGCTCATCGGCGGGCGCCGCCCTGGCCCGGCCGCCCGCGCAGGACCGCCTCGACCGCCGCGCGGATCCGCGCCCGTGTGATCTTGCCCACGCCGCGGGCCAGGATCGGCCTCATGTCCAGCACCGGAAGGTCGTGCTTGGCGCTCTTGATCCCTCGTTTGACGCTGCTTCGCCCCGTTTTCCCCACCAAGTACCCCTCTGATCCCATTATACGGGTGGGCGCAAGTGGTCCCGGGGACCGCCCGTGTTAGATTCGTTTTATGCGGTGCGTTGCCGCTGGGCTACTGCTGGCCGCCGCTGCTTACGGCGCCTCGGTTTCTGGCACGGTTTACCTCCAGGAAAGCGATACGGTTCGCCCGCTGGCGGGGGTTCGGATCACCGTGCACCAGGCCGAGGGTGGGACGGTTCTGGGGAGCACGACTACCGACGCGCAAGGCCGCTACCAGATTGAGAGCCTTCCGCGCACCCGGGTACAGGTCAGCGCGGCGCGGCCCGGATTTTTTGCGCACGCCCGGCGCGGTGGCGAGCCGGCGGTGGTGGTCGATCTCGACGCCGCGGCAGACTTCGCAGGCGCGGATTTCGAGGCGCAGCCGGGCGGCGTGATCACCGGACACATCACCGACGCGCACGGCGACCCGGTGCAGGAGGTGCAGATTCATCTCTACCGCGTGACCGACTTTGGAGGCCGCCACCGTCAGGCGGAGCAAACCATGGGGAGCGATGACCGTGGCCAGTACCGGGCCTTTGGTCTTGAACCGGGCCGCTATCTATTGGAGGTGGCAACGCAGCCGAGCGATTGGCTGCGGGACCGCCGGTCACCGGTTTACTATCCGGGCACGTCCGACGCGGCGCGTGCCACGGAGATCGAAGTCCGCGCCGGGGTCGAGGTTACGGGGATCGATATCACCTTGCGGCCCGAGCCCGTGTTTCAAGTCAGCGGCCGGATCGTGGATGTGCAAATGGGGCCGTTACAACACCTCATCCTGCGGCTAACATCTACAGAGCAAGTTAGCTACTCGTTTGCGGGTCAGGACGGTACCTTTACATTCCCGCGACTGCCGCGCGGCAGTTATATTCTAACGGCCACGGGTCCGCAGGGGATCATCACCAGCGAGCCTCTCGAGCTGTCGGCGGACGTTAAGAATCTGACCGTGCGCCCGACCGAGCCCGGACAGATTACGGGGCGCGTGGCGTTCTCGGGTCCCGGGGCGAAGCCCGCGGAGATCCGGCTGCGCGCGAGGGCAGCTTGGCAGAACCCTCTCGAAACCGTGGCTCGGGCGCCGGATTACCAGTTTCGGTTCGCCGACATCTGGGCTGGCCCTCTCGTTGTGGAAATCGCATCGCCTTCCGATGCCTACTTGTCACAGGTCAAGCTCGGGAGCAAAGAAGTTCCCGCCCGGCTCGATGTGCCGCCGGGCGGGATCACGGGTCTCGAGCTGACGGTGGGCTTCGGTGTCGCACGAGTGACCGGAAGCATCAAGGCCCGGCGGGGCGGCCCGTTGCCACAGGCGCGCGTAGCACTCGCCCGGCCGGGGACCAATCCGGTAGAATTCCGGACCGCTATCGCCGATCAGAACGGCCGGTTCGTTTTGTCCGACGTCCGGCCGGGCGAGTACCTGTTGGGAGCGTGGGCAAGCGTAGCCGTCGAGCAGCTTTACGGCCCGGAGATCTGGGGCCACGATGCGGTCAAGCGCCTCACGGTCGAGCCGCGGGCTCAGGTAGAGCTCGACCTGACCGCCATTCCATGACGTTTCTGCCCGCCGCCGCTCTGCTCTTGCAACTCGCTGCCGAAGCGCCGCGCGGCGCGATCGCCGGCCGCATCGTCTCCGTCGAGTCCGGCACGGGGATCGCGGGCGCGACCCTCGCGGCACGCACCGCGGGCCAAGACCGGCAGCCGATTCTGTACACCACCTCGGCCTCGGATGGAGCTTTTCTCTTCGATGGTCTCGAGCCGGGCGAGTATTCCGTATTGGCGCGCAAGCCCGGATACCAGGCCGAAACCCACTTCCCCGTGCCAGTGCGGCTCGACGCGAACCAGCGGCGCGACGGCCTGGTGTTTCGCTTTCATCGCTATGGAGTGATCACCGGCGTGGTCACGAGCGCCGATGGTGAGCCGGTGATCGGCGCCCAGGTGAAGGCCTACCGCGTTACGTGGGAAGACGGCCACCGGAAAGCATCGGAGCCATTCGGAGGCAGCGCCGACGACCGCGGGCGCTACCGTCTGTTCGGACTGCCAGCCGGACGTTACGTGGTCGCCGCCTCGCTGCCCGATCAAGAAACGGCGCCCGGCGAATTGGCGTTGAGTCCGCCCACGTACTTTCCTTCCGGCGCGAACCCCTCCGAGGCGGCGCCCGTGACGGTCCGGTGGGGACAGGAAGTGAGCGAAATTCGCCTGACCTTGCGTCCCCGGGCCTCCTTTGCCATCACCGGCCGCGTCGGCGATGCGGCGGCCAACGGACCGTGCCGAAGGTGCACGTTGCGCGTCAACCGCCTCGACGATATCGACGATTTTCCGTCGCGCGAATACGGTACCGCGCCGGACGGCTCCTACCGGGTGCGAGGCCTCGTGCCCGGTGTCTACCGCGTCTCGGCCGAGACGGCTGCGTCGCCCGGCAAACACCAGGTCTCGTCCCGCACCGTCACCGTGCAGAACAGGGACCTCACCGGAGTCAACCTGGTGGCCGGGGTTAACCGTACCGTCTCGGGCCGCGTGCTCCTGCAGTCCCCGCCGCCGAATCTCGACCTGACCAAGCAGTCCGCTCTGCTCGAGTTTCGCGAAGCCGGCACGGGAGTTGTCGCCGCCGTTGCCCGGCTCCAGCCCGATCTGACTTTCGAGGCCTCCGGCCTTTCGAACGTGCCCTACCGCGTGCGCGTCGACGCGGCCGGTGGCCGCGTGAAGGCGTTTCGAATCGGCGGACAGGATCTGCCGGCGCCGGAAGTCGAGGTCCCGGAGCAGGATTCCATCCAAGGCTTGGAGGTCCTCCTCGCGTTCGATGGCGTCACCGTCTCTGGCTCAGTCCAGCCGCCGGAGGGGGCCGGGGAGGGCCACCATGTCACGGCCGCTGTGGTGGTACTGTGGCCCGAAGATAACCAGTCGGCTTACCTCGCGAAAGAAACCATCGGGGCAGAGCCCTCCGGCAGCTTCCGGCTCGAGGGAGTACCGGCCGGCTCCTACACGGCGTTCGCCCTCCCGGTACCGCAGACGCCCGACATTGACGATCCCGAGGTCCGGCAGCGCCTCGCCAACTACGGCCGGCCCCTCCGCGTCGAGCGCGGCAAGACCATCAGCCTCGACCTGCCGCTCGCCCCCACTCTCGACGTCCCCTAAGCGTAGGCGTATCATCAAAGGTGAATATGAAACTCCACGGCATCTTTCCACCCATCACCACGCCGTTCGACCATAACGGCGATCTCTACATCGCGAAGGTCCGCCACAACATCGAGAAGTGGAACCATACGCAAGTGGCAGGCTACGCGGTCTGCGGCTCGACCGGCGAAAGCGTCATGCTCACCTGCCCGGAGAAGGCCCAACTGTGGGAGACGGTCCGGGACGCGGCGGCCCCCGGCAAGATCCTCATCGCCGGCACCGGTGCCGAGAGCGTCCGCGAGACCGTGCAGCTCACCAATATGGCCGCCGGCATGGGCTACCAGGTGGCGATGGTGCGCACCCCGCATTACTACAAGAACCTGATCAACAACGGGGCGGCCCAGGCGCTCTACTTCCGCGCCGTCGCCGATCAGAGCAAGATCCCCATCCTCATCTACAACTGGCCCCAGGTAACGGGCGTCGACATCCCGGCCGGGACGGTGCGGGAGCTCGCCGAGCACCCCAACATCGCGGCGGTAAAGGAAAGCTCGGGAAACATCGAAAAGACGATGGAGATGATCCGGGACGCGCCCCCCGGGTTCCAGGTGCTGGTGGGCTCCGCCCCGACCCTCTGGCCGTGCCTGAAGGTGGGGGCGGTCGGGGCTATCCTGGCCTTCGCCAACGCCGCACCTTATGCCTGCCTTTCGATCCTGGAGGCCGTCCGCACCCGGGAGGACGCTGCCGGCATCGAGCTTCAGCAGCGCTTCTCGCGGGCCGCGGTGGCCGTGACCACCCGTTACGGCATCCCGGGCCTGAAATACGCCATGGATCTGAACGGTTACTACGGGGGTCCCCCCCGCCTGCCCCTGCTGCCGCCCGGTCCGGAGGCCCGGCGGGAGATCGAGGAGGCCTTTCAAGAAGTGAAAGGCTAGATTCCGGGGCGGTTGGGCGTAACCAACCGCACTGATTTTCCGCCTTATCTTGGCGAGCGGTTTTGGTAAACTACGTGTGGTTGGAGTAGCTTGCCCCAGTGCGCTCCGAAAGCCCATGCAATGGGGTGGCCGAGCGGGAGATATGGACGCACAAACCGGGAATTTTGGCAGGTTCCTGAGCGCCGGGCTGGCATCGCCCGCGCCCTCCATTCCGAGCCCCACGCCCAGCGAGCCGGCCCCGGCGGCGCTGCCTCCCCCCGAACACAAGCACAAAAAGCCGCGGCGCTGGTTGATCCTGCTGCTCATTCTGCTGCTGGCTGGAACGGCCGCGGTTTGGAATGCGCGCCAGCGGCAGATGGCCAACCAGGCGCGGGCCACGGCGGCCGCTACCTCCGGCCGCGTGTTCCGAGGTCCGTTTGAGCAGTCGATTCGCGTCAGCGGTACGGTAGGCGCCAAGAACTACGCGGCTATCATCGCCCCGCGCCAGAACCGCGATAAGGGCGGCGGCGGTGGCGGTGGCGGCAACCCGGGCGGGGGTGGCGGCGGTCCGGGAGGACCGGGCGGGCCCCAGATGACTTTGGTGCGCCTGGCTGCCGCCGGCAGCACGGTCAAGAAGGACGACGTCATTGCGGTGTTCGACGTGCAGTTCGAGATCGACCACGCCGACGACGTCAAGGACACGGTGGTGCAACTCAAGGCCGCCGTGGACAAGCGTTCGGCTGAAATTGGCATCGAGTACGAGTTGTTCCGCCAGCAGTTGCGTCTGGCCCGCGCCGACGCCGGGAAGGCCGAACTCGATCTGAAAACCGCCGAGGTGCGCTCCCAGATCGACGCCGAAAAGCTGAAGCTGGCCGTGGAAGAGACCGCCGCCCGCCACAAGCAGCTCGCCGCGGAAGAGAAGTTGCGTCAAGCCTCCTATACGGCCGAGACCCGCGCCCTCACGATGCAGGCCGAAAAGGAGCAGAGCCATCTGGAGCGCCACCTGCGCAACGTAGAACGCGCCGCGATGAAGTCCCCCATTGAGGGCCTGGTCGTGATGCAGCCCATCTTTCGCTCCGGACAATTCGGCCAGGTCCAGGAGGGCGACCAGATATTTCCCGGGACCTACTTCATGCAGATCGTGGACCTTTCCCAGATGGTGCTCAACGGCAGCGTGAACCAGACCGACAGCCACCTGCTGGCGCTCGGACAAAAAGCTTCGGTGCGGCTCGAAGCTTATCCGGACGTCGCGCTGCCCGGCCGCGTGATATCCGTCGGCGCGATGGCAACCTCCGGTGCGGGCGGCCGAGGTCCCCGCGGAGCGCGCGATACCTACGTCAAGCAGATCCCGATCCGGGTCTCGATTGAATCCCGGGACAGCAAGGTCCTGCCGGATCTTTCCGGCAGCGCCGACGTGGTCCTGGAGACCGCGCAGAACGCCTTGCAGGTGCCCCGGGACGCCGTGACCGAAGAGGGCGGCAAGACCTACGTCCGGGTCCGTCAGGGAGATCGGTACGAGCGGCGGGAAGTCCAGCTCGGCGATCACAACAACACCCACTGCCTGGTGCGCGCCGGGCTTAACGAGGGCGACGAAGTTCTCTTGCGCTAGGGCCTCGCCGGGGCGATTTTCACGACGGCGTTAGTCCGCTTCAACTGCCCGCAAGCCGCATAGATGTCGCGCCCGCGCGGCTTACGGATAAAGCACGGCAAACTACGCTTGACGATCTGTTGGAAGGCCAGCACCCGCTCGGGCGCCGGCGTGCGGAATTCGATACCCGGTCCCGGGTTGAAGGCGATCAGATTCACCATGCACCGCAGGCCGCCGAGCAGGCGCACCACGCCGCGGGCGTCCGCGTCGCTGTCGTTCACGCCCCCGAGCAGTACATACTCGAAAGACAGCCGCTCCCACGGCCGCAGCGGGTAGCGGCGGCAGGCCTGCAGCAACTCGCGCAGCTTGTACTTCCGCGTGATCGGCATCAGCCGCTCCCGCATCGCTTCCGTAGACGCATTGAGGGACACGGCCAGCTTCGGCCGGCTGGGCTCCCGCCCCAGTTCGGCCAGCTTCGAAGTGATGCCGGAGGTGGAAAGCGTGATGCGGCGCGGCGAGATGGCGAGTCCCTCCGGATCGCTCAGCAGGCGCGACGCCTGGAGCACCGCCGGCAGGTTCAGCAAGGGCTCGCCCATCCCCATCATCACCAGGTTGAGGCGGCTCTCCTTTCCCAGCAGGCCGTTCCGCCGCGCCACGAGCAGTACCTGGCCCACGATTTCCCCAGCGGTGAGGTTGCGGGAGAGACCCAGCAAGGCCGTGAAGCAAAACTTGCAGTCCACCGGGCAGCCCACCTGGGTCGATAGACAAATGGTGTCGCGGCCCATCTCGGGCATCAGGACGGTCTCGATGGTCTGGCCGTCGGCCAGGCGCAACAGGTAGCGGATCGTGCCGTCCGCCGAGTGGAACTCCTGGTCGACGGCGGGCAACCCCACCTCGAAATCGCGGGCGAGCTCCTGACGCAAGCCCGCCGGCAGGGTCCGGATTTCGTCGATGCGCTCCGCCCGCCCGACGTAGATCCCGTCGTAGATCTGCCGGGCGCGATAGGCGGCCTGACCCCGGGCCGTCAGGATCCGGAGCAGGTCGCTGCGCTCGAGACCGAGCAGTGCTTCAGCCATCTTTTCTTATTGTAACGACCGCCTGCTGCCTTCCGTAAGTTATTGAATCTAAATGTTTTGAAATCTATAGTGCGCCCAGCCAGCCGGCTGCTATCCTAGGAATGTGCCCTTTTCGCGGGCTTCCTTCTCCCGCGACCCGCATAAAGCCGTGACTGCCACTGAAACCGAAACGCGCCAGATCGAGCGTTCGCAGCTTGCGAACGGAGTATCCGTCATTTCCGAATACATGCCCCACGTAAGGTCGATTTCGATCGGGGTGTGGGTCCGGAGCGGGTCCCGGCACGAGCGGGCCGAGCAGAGTGGCCTGTCACACTTCATTGAGCACATGGTCTTCAAGGGCACGACCACACGCTCGGCCGAAGACATCGCGCGCTCGGTCGACTCGGTGGGCGGCCACCTGGACGCCTTCACGGCCAAAGAGATGGTCAGCTTCAACACCAAGGTTCTTGACGAGCACCTGCCTCTCGCTTTCGACGTGCTCTCCGACCTGGTGCTCCACCCGGTTTTCCGCGACGACGACCTCGAGCGCGAGCGGGGCGTGGTGCTCGAAGAGCTGAAGATGGATGAGGACAACCCCGACC
>JBGPDC010000034.1:0-35458 GCA_041482115.1 Terriglobia bacterium
CTGTTGCCGGGATTGATGGCGGCGTCGGTCTGGATCATGTCCTCCAGGCGGCTGCCGTTTTCGTCCTCAATGGTGCGGCCGAGCGAGCTGACGATGCCGGTCGTGAGGGTGCCCTCCAGGCCGAACGGGTTGCCGATGGCCAGCACCTTCTGGCCGACCTGCAGGCCGGCGGACTCGCCCAGCTTCAAGAAGGGCAGCTTCCGGCGCGGCTCGATCTTGACCAGCGCGAGGTCGTTGCGCTGGTCGTAACCGAGCACCCGGCCTTTGTATTTGGTCTTGTCGTCGAGCGTCACTTCGAGCGCCGGCGCGCGTCCGGACACCACGTGGTAGTTGGTGAGGAT
Organism: Terriglobia bacterium; assembly: GCA_041482115.1. Lineage (GTDB taxonomy): Bacteria > Acidobacteriota > Terriglobia > Bryobacterales > JACQDG01 > JBGPDC01. The sequence goes on from JBGPDC010000034.1 coordinate 342, forward strand.
GCGCCCCTGGTCGTCGATCAGGAACCCCGAGCCCGACTCGCGCACGGGATACACCTGCAGGAACCAGTCGCGCTGGTAGACCGTGGAGCTGATGAATACCGTGGCCGGGCTCGCCGAGCGGTAGATAGCGATGTTGGAGTTCTCTTCCGGGGTCAGTCCGGCCGCGGCGGCGGGCGGCGGCTCGGCCGCGGTGAACCACGGCGCGCTCCCGGTCCCGATGAGGTGTAGCGGTGACCACCGCGTATGGGCGGTCCAGTAGACAAAGCCGGCCACCAGGACGAGGGCCAGGAGAATCGGACGTACTCTCATAACTCCACCTGTTGCAATTGCTGGTAAACTTCGCGCGCCTGCCGGTCGGTCTCCTCGCGCGTGCCGGAGGTGTCGATGACGTAATGGGCGTAGCGGCGCTTCGCCTCGAGGGGCATCTGGCGGGCGAGGCGCGCGCGCGTCTGCTCCTCGGTATCACCGCTGCGTTCCATGTGCCGCCGGAGCTGCTCTTCCGGCGGGCAGATGGTCAGGATCAAGCGGTCATAACGCTTGTAGCTGCCCGTCTCGATCAGAATGGCGGCCTCCACTACGGCAATCGCCCCGGGTTCGGCGGCCTCGATCCGGCGCATCCACTCTTCTTCGCGGCGGAACACGTGCGGATGCACCAGGGCGTTCAGTCTCTCCAGCCGTTCGGGACGCCCGAAGACCTCGGCGGCCAGCCGCTGGCGGTCAATCTCCCCGCCGGCTCCGAGAATGCCCGCGCCGAATTCCCTGACTACATCATCATATGCCTCGCCCGCCGGCAGCAACACCTCGTGGCCGATCTGGTCGGCCGAAAGGACATGGCCGCCCAGCGCCGCCAGGGCCTTGGCGACGTGGGTTTTGCCGGTGGCCAGCCCGCCGGTGAGGCCGACTCGGAGCAGGCGCTGCCGCATCACCCCGCCTGGCGGCTGCCGCGGCGGAGACGGGCAGCCTTGACCGTATTGGACATCAGCATGGCGATGGTGAGCGGGCCGACCCCTCCCGGCACCGGCGTATAGGCTCCGGCGCACGCGGCCACGTCCGCCGGGTGGACGTCGCCCACCAGGATCGACCCCTTCCGCCGGAACTCGGCGATCTTCTCGGGTTGCGCGGCGAAGATCCGCTCCACGTCGGCGGCCTGGTCGAGACGATTGATGCCGACGTCGATCACGGTCGCCCCGGGCCGGATGAAGTCGCGGGTCACCAGGGCCGGCCGGCCCATCGCCGCCACCAGGATGTCGGCTTCGCGCGCCACGGCGGCGAGGCCGGCCGTGCGGGAGTGGCAGATCGTTACGGTGGCATTTTCGTGCAGCAACAGCAACGCTACCGGCTTGCCCACGATGTCGCTGCGTCCGAGCACCACCGCCCGCCGTCCGGCGATCGGAATGGCGTGGCGCTTCAGAATTTCCAGTATGCCGGCCGGCGTGCACGGGACCAGACCCTCCCGCTGGGTCACCAGAGCGCCGACATTGTAGGGGTGGAAGCCATCGACGTCCTTGGCCAGGTCCACCGCCAGCAGCACGCGCTTCGCGTCCACCTGCGGGGGCAGCGGCAACTGGATCAGGATGCCGTCGATCTCGTCGCGGCGGTTCAGCTCGCCGACCAGCGCGAGCATCTCGGCGGTCGTGACGGTATCGGGCGGGGTGATTTTTTCGCTGTAGAGTCCGAGCGCCTGGCAGGCCCGAATCTTGTTGCCGACGTAAACCTCGGAAGCCGGATTATGACCCACCAGCACAGCCGCGAGACCCGGCCGCAGGCCCCGGGCGGAGAGTGCGTCGGCCTCGGCGCGCAACTCCGAGAGGATCTGATCCCGGAGGACGTTGCCGTTTAGAACGCGGACGGACAAGGCGAAGGACGATCATAGCATCTGTCCTCCCCCGCTGACATCGGCCCGGCGGCTAACGTATCCTGAAAACAATGGCCTCGCCTTTGCAGCTCGCGCTCGTGATCCACGCGCATCAACCTGTCGGAAACTTTGAGCACGTCTTGGAGGCAGTCCATCGGCTCTCCTATGCGCCTTTTGTTGACGTTCTGAACCAGCACCCCGCCATCCGGGTGGCGCTGCATTACTCGGGCATCCTGCTCGAGTGGCTGGAGCAGCGGCATCCGGAGTACGTTGACCTGCTCGGGGATCTGGTCGAGCGCGGCCAGGTGGAGATGGTTGGCGGCGGCTTCTACGAGCCGGTATTGGCCTCCCTCCCCCTGCCGGATCGCCTCGCGCAGCTCGAAAGGATGAGCCGCTACCTCGAGAAGCGTTTTGGCCGGCGCCCGCGGGGAGCCTGGCTGACCGAGCGCGTTTGGGACCCCTCGATTCCCGAGACCTTAGCGCAGGCCGGCATCGAATATACCCTCACCGACGATTATCACTTCCTGTGCGTCGGTCTCGAGAAGGACCAGCTTCTCGGGTACTACTTGACCGAGTGGCAAGGCCACAGCGTGAAAGTCCTGCCCGGCTTGAAGGACCTTCGCTATCTGCTGCCGTTCCGGATGGAACAGGAAGCGATCGACTACCTGCGTGCGTTGGCCGAGCGCGGTCCGGGAGGCGTCGCCATCATGGGAGACGACCTCGAAAAATTCGGCGGCTGGCCGCAGACTTACGATCACGTCTATACCAACGGATGGCTGGAGCGGTTCTTCCAGGCCCTGGAGCGGTCGTCGGACTGGCTGGTGACGAGCTTGCCGGGCGATTACATCCACAGGCATCCGCCGCTCGGGCGCATCTACCTGCCTACCGCCTCCTACCAGGAAATGATGGGGTGGGCGCTGCCGGCCGCCGCCAGTGTGGCCTACGAGGAGTTCCTGCACCGGGTCGAGCAGCAGCCGGAGGGGGGCAGCCTGGCGCGCTTCATTCACGGCGGTTTGTGGCACAACTTCTTCCACAAGTACGAAGAGGCCAACCACCTGCACAAGCGGATGCTGGAGGTCAGCCGCCGCTATCAGGATCTGGCCCTCGGCCTCGCCCCGACGCGGGAGGCGCGCGAACGATACGAGCAGGGTTACGAGAACCTCCTCCGGTCGCAGTGCAATGACGCGTATTGGCACGGCGTCTTCGGAGGCCTCTACGCGCCCCACCTGCGCACGGGCGTCTACCAGGCGCTGCTCGAGGCCGAGAAAACGGCCGACGAACTCGAGACGGCGCCGCCCGCCGTCAAGCGCCTCGACTTCAACCTGGACGGCCGCGAAGAAGTGTTTCTCTCGACGGGTGAATTGGTGGCCGTCGTTACGCCGGGAGATGGTGGCACGGTCGCCGAAATATCCTACCGGCCGCGGGCCTTCAATGCCGTCAACTCGCTGCGGAGGCGTCCGGAGGGGTACCACGCCAAGCTGCGCCAGGCCGGCCACGGTTCTACCGCTGCGGCCTCCATTCACGACCGCGTCACTGTGAAGGAAGAAGGTCTCGAACGCTTCCTGCAATACGACCGTTACAACCGTCACGCCTGCCGCTCGCTGATCTTTGGGGCCGGCCGGACCCTGGAAGACTACCGGACGGGCCGCCTGGAGGAGTCCCGGGCGCTGGCCTCCGGCGCCTTCGATATCGTGGCCGCCACGCCCGGTTGGTGCGCGCTCGAAGGGCGGGATCTCGATTGCGTTTGTCAGGTGCGTAGTGTCCTCACACTACTGGGATCGCGCCTGGAAGCCGACTGGCAGTTGCACAGCGGCACGCTCGCCGACCTGAAAGGCGGACTCGAGCTGGTGCTGAACCTGCTCGCCCCGGACGCTCCCGACCGTTACTTCGAGCTGCCCGGGAACCGCCGGGAGCGGCTGGCGTGGTCCGGCGAGGTGGCCGGCCCGCAGGTAGCACTGGTGGACGAGTGGCTCGACTTGCGAATCCACGTGACAGCCGAACCGGCCGCCACCTGGTGGATTGTGCCAATCTTCACCGTGTCGCAGTCGGAAGGCGGCTTCGAACGCGTCTATCAGGGTTCTTGCCTGCTGCCTCACTGGCCGGTTCCGAACGGCAACCTGCATGCCAGGCTCCGTGTGGAATTCAGTCCGGCGCGGTAGAGCGCAACGTCCTTCCAATACCGTAAACTTGGTATATGGAGTTGCCGCGCTTCTGCCCTAGCCCTGCCCAGACCATCGAAGAGACGGGTCTCTCTCGCGGCCTGGTGTTCGACCTGATCCTGAAGCAGGTCTTCCTCGAAGGCACGGCGAGCGTGCGCCAGTTGATGGCCGTCAGCAAGCTCGATTATGGCGTGGTGCTGAGCGCCTATCGCTACCTGCAGAAAGACCAGCTCTGCGAAACCCGGGGATCCACGGGTGACGATATCGAATTCGGTTTGACTGCCAAGGGCCTGCGGCGGGCGGAGGAGGCCTACCGCAAGAACCCGTATGCCGGCGCCGCGCCAGTGCCCCTGGCCAGCTACAGCCAGGCTTCCCGCGACCAGGCGTTTCGGCCGCAGGTCACCACCGAATCGCTCCGCCAAAGCCTGCTGGACCTGGTGGTGCCCGAGAGCACCATTCGCGATCTCGGCGCGGCGCTCATGACCGGCGGCGCGGTCTTTCTGTATGGCCCCACCGGCAACGGCAAAACCAGCATCGCCGAGCGGCTCCACCGGATTTTCCACGACCTGGTCTACATTCCGTTTGCGGTCGAGGTGTCCAACCAGATTTTGACGGTGTACGACCCGAACGTCCACCGCCTCTGGTGGCAGCAGCCGGAGGAGGCCGATCCGCGGTGGGCGTTGTGCTACCGGCCGAGCCTGCTGGTAGGAGGGGAATTGCAGGCGGCCATGCTCGAGCCGCGCATCGACGATTTGACGAATCTGGCCGTGGCGCCCCTGCAGATGAAGGCGAACAACGGGATCCTGGTGATCGACGATTTCGGACGGCAGCAGATGGAGCCGCACGAGCTCCTGAACCGCTGGATCGTGCCGCTCGACCGCCGGGTCGATTACCTCTCGCTAGGCTCCGCGGGAAAGTTCGAAATCCCCTTTGAGCTCATCGTGGTCTTTGCGACGAACCTGGATCCGGCGCGCCTGGCGGAGGAAGCTTTCTTGCGGCGGATCAAGAACAAAGTACAGATTGGCGCCGTCACGCCCGAAATCTTCGCTCAGATCTGGCAGCGCGAGTGCCAGTCGCGCAGTATCGAATTCCAGCCGGAAATCGCCGACTATGCCCGCGGCCGCTGCGGGGGCCGCAACGGCGGCGAGCTGCGCGCCTGCTTTCCACGCGATTTGATAGACGTGATCGGCGGGGTCGCCGCCTTCGAGCAGCGCCCCCTGGCGCTCAACCCGGAAGAAGTGGACCACGCCGTGAGCCTGTACTTCATCAACTAGGGAAGGGTGACCCCGGGAGCGTGACGCCCCAGGGGTCCGGGTCTTAGTGGCCGGCGCGGCTACAAGCCGTCAAGGCCGCGGCGGGGTCGATGGCTTCCTTCCCTTCTTCAATGAAAGTGATCTTCCCCTGCTTATCGACCACGAAGGTGGCGCGATTGGCAATGCCGCGCTCCGCGTTGTAAATACCGTAGTCCGCGACTACCTTGCGCATGAAGTCGCTCAGCAGCGGGAAACCCACACCCAATTCTCCTGCCCAATGCTGGTTGGTAGGCAAGCTGTCTACGCTAATGGCTAGAACCTGTGTATCGGTGGCGTCGAATTTGGCGATACCAGACTGGTACGCCTGCATTTCCTTCGTTCAACCGCCGGTAAAGGCGAGCACGAAGAACGCCAGCACGACGTTCTTCTTGCCGCGGTAATCCGAAAGCTTGACCGGCTTGCCGGTGGTAGCGGGCAGGGTGAAATCCGGCGCCAGGTCCCCGACCTTCAATTTGGTCTGGGCCGGCGCCGCCGCCCCGGCCAGGGCCATCAAGGCGGCCGCGGCGGTGAGGCTGCGTAGCATTCTCATGGTTGCTCCTTGGCATTGTCAGACGCCGTAGACGCCGTCTCAGTGCGAGGAATCACACCGAGGCCTTCCCACTCGGCCAACTGGCGGCGGAGCTGGTCGGCTTCCGGGGCGCTGGGTGAAAGCTTTAGAAAAGTCCGGTATTCTTCGGCGGCCGTGGGAAAATTCCCCTGCTTGGCCAGGATGGCGCCCAGCAGCCGGTGCGTATGGGGCAGGCGCTTGGCTTCGTCGCCCTGCATCGCGCTGCGAGCCGATTTCTCCGCCTGGTCGATCTTGCCCAGGTTGAAGTTCGCCACCGCGTTGAAGTAATACGCTTGCGGCATATAGGGATTGAGGGTCACCAGCTTCTGGGTCAGGTCCGCCGCGGGCTCCCACTGGTTCGCGCGCATGTTGATGGCCGCCAACTGCATGTACGGGTTGAGGTACTTCGGATCGGCCGCCAGCGACCGTTCAAAAGCGGTGCGGGCGCCGTCCTGATCGTCAGCCGCCAGCTTCAGGGTGCCGAGCTCGTTCCACGCCGCGGCGAAAGCGGGATAGACCTGCACCGCCTTCTCCAGCTCCTTCACCGCGTCCTGGCGCTTGGGGGGCTTCTGGTGGAGCAAGGTCTGCGCCTTTTCAAACGAGCGCCGCGCGTCCTTCGGGGCGGCGAGCGTCGTCATGCTGATGGCCGTGCCCTGCACGTTGGCCAGCCGGCGCAGAATGATGGTGCCGACATCCGGGTTGTCGAAGACGCTGCGGCGGCCGAGCATGACCATCTCGGAGCGGAAGCCGGGCAGGACGGCTCTTAACTCGCAAGCCGACAGGTCCGTGATACCCATGGCCCCGCCCGAGCTCGGCGTCGACCCGGGACCGGAGGTGAACGTGTCCCGCCGGCCGGGCGCCCCCGGGTTGCCCATAGCGCCGCTACTCACGCTGGCGTCCATCAGGGTGGCGCCTTGTTGGCCGAGCTGGATGCTGAACCGGCCGCGGCTGTCGGTATAGCCCTCCGGACGAACCTGGCCGTGGCACATGAGCTCAATGGTGACCGGCTCGGGCGGCGCGGTGCCATCGTCGAGCACCACCTTGCCGGAGAGGAACACGGGCCGCTCCATGCGCTCATTCTGGCTAGGCTGGTCAAAAATGCCGCCCGGCTGATTGCCGCGGTTCCCGCTCGGCAGCGGGCTGGCTCCGCCTGGCGGATTGTTACCGCTGGCGCCGCCCGGGGGAGTTCCGCCGGTTCGCTGGGCCGCAGCCACGGCCAGGCTGAAAGCCGTCAGCAGACAAAGTTTCCACCACCGGGCTGGGATGCGCATGGCCACCTCCTCTTTGCGCGGCGCCCCGTCGCGAGCGTGCCCCCAGCATAACATAGGGTCGACGGCGTCAATCGTTAAAGAAACGTGGAGGCCAGGGGTCCCGTTTAGCGCGCCGGGAGCGCCCCTTCCCGGTCGTTGGGATAGTTGATCGTCAGCCACTCGGTGAGCTGCTTAAACGCCTGCTGGGGCTGGTCGGCGAACTGGAGAAATTGCAGGTCGTGCTCGTCGATCATGCCCCAACGCACCATGGCATCGAGGTTCAGAATCTCGCGCCAGTACTCTTTTCCATACAGCAGCACGAAGATTTTTTTCTTGATCTTGCCGGTCTGGTTGAGGGTCAGCACCTCCATCAGCTCATCGAGCGTGCCGAACCCGCCCGGGAACACGATGAGGGCCTTCGAAAGATACGCAAACCAGTACTTGCGCATGAAAAAGTAGTGAAACTCGAAGCTGAGGCGGGGCGTGATGTAGGGGTTGGGAAGCTGCTCGAAGGGCAGGCTGATGTTCAATCCGATCGACCGCCCGCCGGCGTCGGCGGCGCCGCGGTTGGCGGCCTCCATGATCCCCGGACCGCCACCCGAGCACACCACGAACCTGGCCTTCCCGTCCGAAAGCGACATGGACCACTCGGTCAGCAGTCGCGCCAACTCCCGGGCGTCCTCGTAGTATCCGGCGGTCGCGAGGAGCCGCGCGGCCTGCGCCTTCGAAAGGGGCGGACGCGCCGCGGCAATGGTTTGGCGGGCCTGCTCGCGGTCCGCGACGCGCGCCGAACCGAAGAAGACGATGGTGTCGTGGACTTTCTCCTTCTGGAAGCGCGCCAGCGGCTCGATGTATTCCGACAGAATGCGTAAGCCTCGCGCCTGCGGGCTGCTGAGAAACCGGAGGTTGCGATACGCTTTGGGCGGCCGGAACATAGTGGTCAGATCACTCCTGCACCCAGCGGAGGATCATGCCCGTGTCGGTGGCGAGCCAGGCATGCGAGTCGTCCGGAGCGGCCAGCACGGCATGGCGGGCTTCGGCGCGGTAGTCAACCTCCATCTCGGTCCATTGTTTCAGATCGGCGGATTGGAGAACGTGCAGGCGGGAAGGAATCGCTGGAAACGGCGTGCGTCCCTCCTGGTCGATGGCGGCGAGAAAGGCGCGACTCGGGCCGGCCAGCGCGAAGTCCGCGAGCCAGCGGTTCTTGTTGCTGTAAAGCGGGACCGCCTCGAAGCCGGGCAGGCTTAACCGGAACAGTCCCGTCGGCGTGTTGAGGGATTCGGGACGGCGCGCCAGAACGACAGCGCGGTCGGTCGAGGTGAGCCGGGCCCGTGCGATCTCGCCGAAGCCCGGCAGCACGTGCGGGGTCCACCGGCGGCCGCCGTCGGTGGTGTGCAGGAACAGGCTCGTGGTCGGGGTATTGCCGATGGGGACGCGTTCCGGTTCCATCCAGGGCGGCACGTCGGAGCGGCGGCTCGCGAGGCGGCTCCAGCCGGTGAGCAACGCGGTCTGGGAGTCGAGAAACGCCGCCCGGTCGTAAAGCGATTGCGGCGCGGGGGTATCGGGTGTGAGCGCCGCGGCGAGCGGCGCCCAGGTAGCTCCGCCGTCGGAGGTCGCATAGATCTGTTTCCCCATGCAGAGCAGCCAGCCGTGCGAAGCGTCGAGAAAGAACACCCGCAACAGCTCGGCCTTGATGCCCCGCAGCTCGGCGCGCTTCCAGGTGCGCCCGCCGTCGGAAGTCTTCCAGAGGTGGCCTGGCGCGCTGACCATCCAGCCGGCCTGCTCGTTGAGGAAGAACAGCGTCATCCCCGCTTCCGGGACTGGCACGAGATCCCACTTCCGGCCTCCGTCGCCGGTCAAAGCGACGATCGGCCGGCGGCGTCGCTCCTCGACGACGACCCCCGTAGCGGCGCCCTTTTGAGGCGATGGGAACTGCAAGTCCAGGAAGAAAAGCGAGGAGTCGTTCTTATCGTAGAAATACTGGAGTTCCCAGCGCTGCTCGGCGGCGGCGAGGGGCCACAGCAACAGGAGTCCCAGGACGGCGCCGAGCCGGCCGGACCAGGCCTGGGACCAAGCCCGGGACCAAGCCCGCGACCAAGCAGTGCCCCGTCGCATCCCGGCTCTCAGGATGATTTCGGCTGCGCGGGGGCCGAAGCCAGCACCAGATCCACGTGCGAGGTCGGGCTGGTTTGTTCCGCTGCCATCCGGGCGAGCACCAGGGCGCAGCCGGTCAGCTCGCCGACCGTGTTGAGCAGCTCCATCTCGGCCCCGCTGTGCTGGTGCGGCTGGCGATGCTGCACGTTGATCGCGCCCACCACCCGGTCGCGCGAAACAATGGGGACCGACAGGAACGCCTCAAAAGTATCTTCCGGCAGGGCATGGAAAAATTTGAAGCGCGGATCGCGGTAGCATTCGCGCGAAATGGATAGCAGCCGCCGCTCGCGCGCCACCCAGCCCGTCAAGCCTTCATTCAGGCGGATGCGGATCTTGCCAATCTCGGAAGGGTGCGGATTGTTCGAGGCGCATAGCACCAGCTCCTCCCCGTCGACCAGGTAGACCAGGCACGAGTCGCACTGCATGAACTCGACCACCAGGTCCACGACGCCTTGCAGGACTTCCTGCAGGCTGAAGTCCCGCACCATGAAGCGGCTGATCTTCTGCACCAGCCGAAGCTGCTGCTCGGTGCGGTCGAGCCGAGACTCCAGGTCCCGCTGTCTTTGTCCCACACTTGAATTATAGCTTCTCGCCTGCCGAGCTATACTCATATATGCCCCTCCCGGCGGCGGCGCGATCTCTTTCCGAGGTCCATTCGAGCGTCGAAATCCCGCAGCATCCTTCCATCTGGCGGCGGATGTTCGCCTTCGCCGGCCCCGCCTACCTGGTGAGCGTCGGCTATATGGACCCGGGTAACTGGGCCACCGACCTCGAGGGCGGCGCGCGTTTCGGTTACCGGCTGCTGTGGGTGCTGGTGATGTCGAACGCCATGGCCGTGCTGCTCCAGACCCTGAGCGCGCGCCTCGGAATCGTGCGCGGCCGCGACCTGGCCCAGGCTTGCCGCGAGCACTACCCGCGTCCGGTGAATCTCGCGCTGTGGTTCTTATGTGAGATCGCCATCGCAGCCTGCGACCTGGCGGAGGTCGTCGGCACGGCCATCGGTCTCAAAATCCTCTTCGGCCTGCCGCTGCTCACCGGGGTGGTGCTGACGGCGCTCGATACGTTTCTCGTGCTGTGGCTCCAGCGCTGGGGCATGCGGCTGGTCGAGGCGCTGATCCTGTCGCTCATCGCGATCGTCGCCGGATGCTTCTTGATCGAGATTATCCTCGCCCGGCCGGTGTGGAGCGAGGTGGCCGGAGGCCTCGTGCCGCGCCTCACCTCCGAGAGCCTGTACGTCGCCATCGGCATCCTGGGGGCGACCGTCATGCCCCACAATCTTTACCTCCATTCCGCGCTGGTGCAGACCCGGCGCATCGGCGCAAGCGTCGCCGCCAAGCGGACCGCCTGCCGCTTCAACTTGATCGATTCGGTCGTGGCGCTCAACGGCGCGCTATTCGTCAACGCCGCCATCCTGATCATGTCGGCCGCGGTGTTCTTCAACCGCAGCATCGTCGTCACCGAGATCGAACAGGCCCAGCACCTGCTGGCGCCCCTGCTCGGCACGACTGTAGCCGGCTTCGCCTTCGCGATCGCCCTGATCGCCTCCGGGCAGTCCTCCACCATCACCGGAACCATGGCGGGCCAGATCGTCATGGAGGGCTACCTGAACATCCGGCTGCGCCCCTGGCTGCGGCGGCTGGTGACGCGGTCGGTGGCGATCGTTCCGGCCGCCCTCACGATCCTGGTGGGCGGGGACAACGCCACCTACCAACTGCTGCTGCTCAGCCAGGTGATCCTGAGCCTGCAACTGCCCTTCGCGGTGATCCCCTTGATTCACTTCACGAGCGACCCCGAGCATATGGGCAGCTTCGCGAACCGCGTCTGGGTGAAGGTGCTGGCCTGGACCGCGGCGGCGATCATCGTCGGGCTCAACCTGCGCCTGGCGATGACCACCCTGAGCGAGTGGCGCCAAAATGCCGGCCGCTGGACGCCCCTCATCGAGTTCCTGGTCTGGCCTCTGGTCGCCCTGCTGGGCGTGCTGCTCGCCTGGGTGACGATTGAGCCGTGGATCCGCCGTCACGCGCGGCGGCGGGAAGCAGTGACGATGCCGGAGGTGGCCGCCCCGGCCGAGCGTCCGCCGTACCGCCGGATCCTGGTGGCGCTCGATCACTCCCCGCTCGACCGGGAAGCACTGGCGCATGCCGTCACCATGGCCCGCTCGCAGGGCGGCCGCATCTACCTGGTGCACGTCGAAGAGGGGGCCACCAGCCGCGTTTATGGTGATCTGGCCTCGGACGCCGAGGTCCGGGCCGGCGAGAGTTACCTCGAGGAAGTGCGGCGGGCGCTCGAGAAGCAGGGGATCGAGTCCGAGGGCTTCATCGCCTTTTCGAGCAATCCCGGTGAGGAGATCGTGCGCCTGGCGCGCCAGATCCACGCCGACCTGCTCGTGATGGGGGCCCACGGCCATCGCAAGGTCAAGGATTTCCTGTTTGGCAACACCATCGAGCCGGTCCGCCACGCCCTCGACACCCCGATCCTGATCGTGAGGAAACCGGACAAATGAGCCGTCCGAAAAAGCAGCGAGCAAAGGCCGCCGCCTCAGCGCCGCTCCCCACCCACAGCCCCGACGGTGTCGATCTCACCCTGATCCGCTGGATGCTGTCCCTCACCCCGGCCGAGCGCCTGGAAGTGCTCCAGCGCCACGTGCAAGCGGTCCTGGAAATCCGTGCCCAAACCGCCCAGGCTGATTTTCTCGCGATCCTGCGGACGCTTCGCGAGCACGGCGTGGACTTCATCGTCGTGGGCGGCGTCAGTGCGGTCTTGCAGGGGGCGCCAGTGACTACTTTCGACTTGGATGTCGTGCACGCCCGCGATCCCGAAAATGTCGAGCGTCTTTCGAATGCCCTGGAGGTCTTGAGCGTGTCCCGCCCTTCATCCCCGGGACACCAGCTTCTTATGACCAAATTCGGCCCTCTCGATCTGCTGGGCATGATCGGGAAGGATCGTGCTTACGCTGACCTGTTCCCCCACAGTGTCGAAATGCAGATGCAGCCTGGTTTTCACGTTCGTGTGCTCGATCTGGCCACGCTCATTGAGACCAAGCAGGAAACCGCGGGAGAGAAGGACCACGCCGTGCTCCCGATTTTGCGCCGTACCCTCGGGGAGAAGCAGCGCGGAAGATCTGGATAGCTCGCCGGCGACTGCAATCCTTGTAGCCAATAAGCTACACTCTGGCAAGATGCCTAGAAGCGTTTCCTAAGACGAATATTTGGTCGAAAGACTGAAGCATCCCAAGCAGGCGGAAGGATACCTAAAATTATGCGTATTTCAAAATGGAATATTACTTGCGCGTTTGCTGTCTTGGCCTTCATAAGCGCTGCCGATGCGCAGACTGCGCCGCCTGCGCCGGATTCGATCGAAGGTCATCTTGCGGCTGGCAAGAACGCCGCAGGGGGCCGCGACGACACCCCTGATTTCTACGGACTGGTCACCGCAATCTGCGTCGCCCCGCTGAACGCCCCCGTTCGGCCAGACGCTCCAGCGCCCAGGATGAACCCCAATCGGGCAAGCACATACCTCGGGCCGATAAAGGCTTTTGACGATCTGTATTGGATGGGCACGCCTTCCCGTTCGACTTGGGCTCTGACCACCAGCGACGGAATCATCCTGTACGACACACAGGGCGTTTATGACGCGGAGGCTGTAATTGTCGGCGGTCTGAAAAAGGTTGGCCTCGATCCCGCCGGGGTGAAATACGTCATCATTTCCCATGCCCATGAAAACCAAGTCGGCGGCGCGAAACTGATGCAGGAACGCTACGGTGCGCACATTGTCATGGGAGCGGGCGATTGGGATATGGTCGACGAATCCCTCAATGGTTTTCCGAACGGCGAGCCCAAGCGTGACATTGTCGCCACCGACGGCATGAAGATCACGCTCGGAGGCAGAACGGTTACCATACATCTGATGCCCGGCCATACGCCCGGGACGATTTCCGGAATCTTCCAGGTGCTGGACCACGGCAAGCCACTGACTGTCGCTTATTCAGGCGGTACCGAATTCAATTTCTTGAACGACGTGCTGCATTTTGACAACTACCTCGCTTCAGAGCGGAAATTTGCAGCCATCGCGGCCGCCGCTGGCGCCACTATCATATTGGGAAACCAGTCTCAGTTTGACAGCGCGGCTCTCAAGCTCAGGACGCTGGCCGATCGGCGACCTGGCGAGGCGCATCCCCTTGACGTCGGCGCGGCTGCGGTGGCGCGCTATTTCAAAATTGAAGACGAATGCGCTCAAGCGGTGCGCCTCAAGCTGCTCGCCCAGCAGCACAATGCCACTCAACGTCAGTAGGAGTAGAAAAGCCGGGCCGGCGCTCGGCCGCGTCATCCGTATCGGCGTCCGCGCCAGCTACTAGGTCCCTCGCGCTAATAAGGGCGATTGGACCTAAATACGGCCCTGGAAGACGATGATCCGCGGGTATTCCTGCTCGCCCTGCGGCACGTCGCCGGAGCTCGAGGAGGCCTGGGTAAAGCGGCGACCAAGGCCAAGCTAAACCGGGAGAGCTTGTACCGCATGCTGTCCAAGAAAGGAAATCCCAGCCTGCAGAGCCTGGGCGCATTACTCGCGAGTTTAGGCTTTCGGTTGGCGGTCGAGAGAAAAAGGGCAGCTTGACGCGCGTTCAGCTCTTCGGTGCCGCCAGGATAAAGATCGGCGTCCGGGAAATCCCGAAGTGCTTCGCCCGCGGGTCGATCACCGTGAGCTGCGCCGTGTAAGCCCCTGGCGGCAAGTCTTTGAAGGGCAGCTCCATCATTAACGGCACCGTGTTGACACGTCCCTCGAGCGTCGTCCCCGCCATTAGCGGGCGCGACTCCCACACCTTCTGGCGGTCGCGGTAGAGCGCCACCGTGGCGGCGATCGCCGGCCGCGGCTGCCCCTCGGTCACGCTGGGGTCATAGACTTCGGAATAAACGTACACCGTCTGCCCGTTACGGAACACGCGGGTCACACTCGGGATGAGCTTCTGGCCGTCACGCACCAGCGGGTGACGCCGCATCAGGGCCGCTTTCTTGTCGGCCACTCCGACGGCTTCTTTGGCGGGCTGCCGCTGGCTGCTCCACACCACCGAGCTCAGCCGCACGCCCTCCTTGTCCGTGACCAGGTCGGGGATCTTGAACGCCGTCTCGAACGTCCCCATCTTGCCGCTCTGGTTTTCCCGCACCAGCATCTTGATCTTGTACGACCCGGGCACCAGCGTAAAGCCGGTGTCGTAGAGCAGGCTTGCCCCGGCGAGCTTGCCGGCGCTCTCGTCGCGCAGCCGGATGTTGATGTTGTCGCGCACGCTCGCCGCCATCGCGCCGCGCCCGTCCCGCACCTGGCCGATGAAATCGAACTGGGTCGTCTCGGCGCCGCCCTTCTTCGCGAGCGGAATCACCGAGCCGGGCAGCTTGACCGAGATGGGCACGAAGTAGCGGTTGCCGTCGAGACGGAACCAGTCGACCTCCACGGCCAGCGGCAGTGCGGTCGCCGGATCGCCCAGCAGCAGCGCGTCCTCGAGCTGGCGCTCTTTGTCAAAGGAGCTGAAGTTGCGAAACTCCTTGTCGGCGAAGTAGCCGCTGCGGTAGTCGAGCCGCGCCTGGATCTTCGAGGTGAACTTGACCTCCACCCGCCGGTAGCGCCCGTCGCGGTGGTCGTCGGACGAGTAGTAGCCCAGGATGTAGTAGCTCTGCAAGTCCTGCTGGGCCTGCTTCACGCCCACGACCAGGTCGTTGTTGTCGAAGAGCGCCTTGCCCCCGGTGTCGGCGGCAAGCGTGTAGAGCGTCTCCTGCTGATCGTTGAAGCTTTGGCGTCGGCTGGTCTGGGTCGCGCCGGTGTAAAGGCCCGTGCCCCGCGGACCGGCGGTCGAGGCGTCCCCGCCCGGCGGCAGCGCTACCAGCCCCCGCACGTCGATCGGGTAGAAGCTGACGTTCGACCGCACGGCGGCGTTGACCGTGGCGCGGAGCTGCGACTGGTTCTCGGCGCCCGTCTTCCCCACGCCGCTTGAAAAATAGATCAGCGCCTTCTTTTCCGGCAGCGCCGCCAGTTTGCGGGTGGCGTCCTCGAGCGCCCCGAGCTTGCGGTCGGTATTAAAAATGTTGAACTCGGTGTCGTCCGCCGTGTAGGCCGAGTCGTCGCTCGTGTCGGTATCGGTATTTCCCATATCGGCCAGCTCGCTCATCTGGCCGGTCTGGAACTTGCGCACCGTTTCGATCAGCAGGTCGCGGTCGGCCGTGAAATCCTGCTCGACTTTCAAGTGCGACCCGAAGCTCAGGATCGACACCGTGTCGGCGGGCGTCATCTGCGTAGTGAGGAACTTCTGGGCCGCCTCTTTGGCTCGCACCTGGTCGGCCGGTTGCATCGACGACCAGTCGAAGAACAGCACCAGCAGCCGGCGGTCGCGGTACCGCAACCGGCCTTGCGGGCCGGCGGCTGGAGCCGGCGTCCCCGGCACGGCTGGCGCCTCCGCAACTACGCTCGCCGTGCCCGACGTCGTAGCGTCCGGCGCGCCCAGGTTCTGATACTCGAACACCGCGATGCTCTGCGGCTTGCCGTTCTCGAGGACCTGGAAGTCTTCTTTCTTCAAGTTCGCGAGCGGCCGTCCGTCGCGGTCGCGTACGAACGCCGTGACGATCACCAGGTTCGACGAAGACTCGAACTGCGACACCGGCGCCTGCTGGGCGGCCAGCAGCGCGGCGAGCAAAAAGGCAACCAGGACGCGGCGCATAATCAGAACCGGTACCGGAGCGTGAGGTTCATCGTTCGCATTCCACCCGCGCCCGTCGCGAGGCCGTAGTCGGGAGCGTTCACTACGGTTCGCAGGCCGCTGATATTCACGCGGTTCAGCACGTTGTTGCTCTCGGCCCGCACCTCCAGGCGCCGGCGCGAGTTCTCGCCCACCTGGAACGCGCGCCCGAACGACACGTTCAATCCAAACATCCCCGGCGTGGGGATGGTGTTGCGGGCGGCGTTGCCGTAAGTCCCCGGCTGCGGGACGGCAAAGGCCAGCGTGTTGAAGTAGCCCGTGCCGGCGTAGATCGGCAGACCCGTGGCGTCGGCCCGCGCACTGCCCGTCGCCCCCGTGCCGCCCGGATCGGCGGCGCTGCCCAGCACGATGGCGGTCGCCGGCCCGCCGGAGTTGGCGGTGGCCGAAACGGTCAGGGTCCAGTCGCGCAGCACCGCGGCCCAGCCGGTCGACTGCCGCAAGGCCAGCCCGTTCGGCCCGAAAGGCGACGTGAGGATGGTGTTGAAGGTCAGCGCGTGCCGGCGGTCGAAGTTCGAAAGGCCCCGCTCAGCCGCGAAGTCGTGCTCGTTCTGGACCACCACGCTGCCCGCGCCACCGATGGATGAAGCGTTATCGATCGACCTCGAAAAAGTATAAAACGCGTTCCACGAAACTCCCCGGCGGAAGCGCCGGTTGAGCCGTACCTGCAGCGCGTGGAAGATCGAATTTCCCTGCGTGCTGTCGTAGGTGAAGCCGACCGCGTCGCCGATCTGGCGGCGCTGCTCGGCCGTGAGCGGCGAGCCTGGAAGGGCGCGGTTCGGTAACTGTTGCATCACCAGGCGCGTCCCCTTAGTCCCCAGGTAACCAATCTCGCCCACCAGCGAATACGGCAGCTCGTGTTGCACCGTGACGTTCCAGGTTTGCGCGTAAGGGACCCGGAAATGCCGGTCCACCGCGTAGGTGTTCTTCACCGTGACGCTCGCCGGGCCAGTGAACGGATCGGCCAGGGTCAGCGGGTCCGCGAGGCTGGTGGTGAAGGTAGCCGTCTCGGCGAACGGCGGCTGCGCGGCGAGACGCGTCGGAATGCGGTTATAGACCGTGCCGTCGTAGAAGAGACTGTAGCCCGCCCGCACCAGCAGCCGCCGCTGCCCGAGCGGACGCCACGCCACGCCCACGCGCGGCGAGAAATTATTGCGGTCGGGATCGATCAGGCCATCGGTGTAGGGCCCGCTAAAAGGCCCCGTCGCCCCCGGCGTCACGACCGCCACCTGGGTGAACGTTGAATTGATGTCCAGGTTGGCCATACGGCCGTATTTCTCGGTGAAGGGCGTGAAGTATTCGTACCGCAGTCCGAGATTCAGCGTGAGGTTGGGCCGCAGCCGGATCTCGTCCTGCCCGAAGGCAGCGTATTGCGAAGCGCGCAGGTAGGTATCGGCGCCGAGAAACCGGATCGAGCTTTGCTGCGGCGCGCCCAGCAGAAAATCGGCGAAATCGAACCCGGTGCCCGCCACCGGCTGCCCCTGGGCGTTGAGCAGGCTCGTCCCGAGGCCCCCGAAGAAGAGGGTCCCGCGGGCGTTCTGCTCGGTGATGGTGTTCCACTGCAAGCGCGTGAACTGGACGCCGGTCGTGATGGTCTGGCGGCCGCGCACAATGATGAGGCTGTCCGAGAGCCCCCAGGTGTGGACGCGGCGCAGCAGCCGGCTGCTATCGGTGAGATCGCCGAAGCTCGAGAAGTTCAAATTCGGCGGACCGTAGTTCACCGGATCGCGCGACGTACCCGTAATGCCGAGCTGGCCCGAGATGTCCTGGCCGAACGCGAAATACGGTGTCGCCTCGGTGCGATTCAGGTTGTAGCTGGCGCGCAGGTTGTGGATCAGCCGGGGACTGAAGTTGTGGCTCCAGCCGACGTCGAAGTTGCGGCCGTCGCCGCCGGTCGGGTCACGGAAGTCGAACAACTGCACGCTCTGGCCGCTGCGCTGCTGCCACGACATGCCGAAATTCAGCCGGTCCTTGGCGGTGAGGCTGCGGTTCACGCGCAGGTTCAGGGTGTCGCTGTTCTGCGGCGCCGACGTGACCAACTGGTAGTTCTGGGTGGTGCCGGTGAGGTTCGGCAGCGGGATCAGCGGCAGCAAGCCCTGTGCGATCGGATTCAGCCGCGACGCCGGAATGCGGTTATTCAGGAACGGCGTGCCGTTCGCGTCGTAGATCGTGTTCGACAGGGCGCCGAAGTCCCCGCCGCGCTCGGCGAGCGTCGGCAACACCGCGAAGGAAGAGTAAGGATTCCGCGAGCGCGTGCTCGTGTAGTTAAGAAAAAAGAACGTCCGGTCGTCGGCGATCACGTGGGGAATCCGCAGCGCGCCTCCGATGGTCGCGCCGAAGCGGGCCTGGGTGTAAGAGGGCTTGGCGAGGCTCTGCCCGGTCACGGCGAAGGGCGAAGCGTCCAGCGCCGAGTTGCGCAGGCTGAAGAACACCGCCCCGCGCAGCGTCTCCCGGGACCGCCGGGCGCGGTTGCCGAACACCTGGGCCCGGCCGCCGTTGGCCATGCGCTGCCGGATGGCCTGTTGGACCCGCTCCCGCTGTTCCGGCGTCATATCCTCCAAGCGGCGTCCACCGCCGGGTCCGCCCGGTCCGCCCCCCGGCCCGCGGCCACCGCCGAAGCCGCCTCCTCTGCCGCCGCCACCTCCCGGACCGCCTCCGAATCCGCCCCGGCCGCCGAAGCCGCCGCCTCCGGGCCCGCCGCCGGCCGTGGGGCCATTGGCTCCGAAGCCGGGAGCGCCAGTGGGTCCGTTAGTTGGCCCTGTCCCCGGGGGTGGGCCAAACCCTGGTCCGAACATGCCTCCAAAGGGGCCCCCTTGCGGCGCGGCATCCAGGTCCCGGCTCACGCTGCCCTGCACCAGGAACGACTGGGACGACTCCGCCGGGTCGGGAAGGTTCGCCGGCGCCGCGTCGAGCGCGCTCGTGATTTGCGTCTCGAGCGCGTCGCCGCTGCCGGCATTCTGCCCGTTGACCGCCGGCGCGCGCCGAGGTTCCGCTGCCGGACCCTCCTCGCGATCTGCCGGAGTGCTACGCACTGTTAACGGCAGGCTCAGCGGCCGGAGGCGTTCCTCGGCCGTGACCTCGCGGTGCACCGGGTCGAAGCCGAACATCTGCAAGTCCACTTGCAGCGCCCCGGCCGGTGCGCCCTCGATCAGAAACCGCCCCTGTTCGTCGGTGGCCGTCGAGCGGCGGAATTCACCTTGTGAGACCGTCACCACGGCCCCGGGCACGGGCCGGCTGCCGGACACTACTTGTCCGGTGAAGTTCTCCTGGGCCGGGAGGAGCGCAGCCAAAAGGAAAAGGGCAGCCAGGCGGGAAACGAGCCCCATCATAACTCTCTTCAGGATAGGCGACCGTGGAGTTCCCGAGATTACAGGTTAGGACGCAATTCACGGCCCAAACTCTTCCCAGGTTCGAGAGAGCACACTCCTCGCTGAGGAAGGGTTGACAGGCCCGAGCGCGGCGCTATTCGAAAAACAGAACCTTGGTGATGAGCCGCCGCGGGCCATCTTCGTAGTCTTTGCCGGAAATCTTGTACCCGGTCTGGGCGCTGCGAACCACCGCCGGAATCGCCTCCGGGTCGTCGCGCATATGGTAGCTGCTGATCGCCATGCGGGGCTTGAAGCGGGCCAGCGTCTGCTTGGCCCCCGCCAACGCCCGCCGCTCCGCGCCTTCGATGTCCATCTTGATGAAGTCCACGCGGTCCAACTGGAGATCCGCGACGATCTCGTCGAGCGTCACGAGCGGCATTCCCGGAAGCGCCTCGCTGTCCGGCACGGTGCGGACGAAGCTGTGCCCCGCCGAATTGTCGTGCGAGTCGGACAGGGTTAGCGTCGTCTTCACGTCCCAAATCCCGGCCTTGACGAGGACCACCCGGCCCGCCGCCAGGTCCGCCGCCAGGTTCATCTCGAGGCAGGCAATGTTCGTGGGCTCGGGCTCGATCGCCACCACCCGTGCGGCGCCGTGATCGAGCGCGTAGCGTGTAAAGGTTCCGACGTGAGCGCCGCCGTCGATCACCACATCGCCCGGCCGGATGCGAACCCCCTCGCTCTCGTAATCGTGTTGCAGGGTCTGCTCCCAGACCAGCCACGCCAGCAGGGTCTGGCCCGGCGCCAGGATCCAGAAATCGCCGAGCGGCGTGCGGTAGCGCTCCAGGTTGTGCCCACCGGAGGTTTTCGTCTCGAGCAAAGTGATCTTCTGCTTGACGTCTCGTTCCGATTCGTAGAAGCTGCTGCACCCGGAAAGCGCCTTGTGGCGGACCTCCATCCACGGAATGTACGGCAGGTGACCGGCCAGCTTCTCGTAAAAAACGCGGCCGCGCCACCACGCCGAGCATTCCATCGGATCGACGCTCGACCACGCCAGCCCCACCGTCAAGAAGGGCAGCACGAGCAGCCAGGCCTTGCGCCCGCGCGTGGACCACAGCACCCCCGCGGCCATCACCACGGCCGCCAGAAGCAAAGCGTCATGGAATGGATGCAACCATTCGCCGAACAATAGAATGAAGCCGGCCACCGCCAACGCCAGATACCGGCGTCGGTTGGCATCCCTCGGAGCCATACCCAGATCCTCCAGCCGCCCACCTGCCGTGCCGTCTTACTTGCCGTGCCGCGTCCTAACCGAGCCGCGACCGTAAGGGAGCGGTCCACTCGTGAGCATATGCCCGGAGCGCCCAGCGGGACCTAAGTGGACTACCGAAGCCGCCACCGCAAATTGCCTTAGCTTTAGCGGATCCCTTGTCGCAGTCTGTCGCCCAGCCCTGCGGTCACCGCCCGGTGGCACTTCACGCACAGCGTGCGCAGGTTCGAGAGGTCGCACTCCCCGCCCCCCAGCGCCACCGGCAGGATGTGATCGGCGTCCCACAAGCTGCGGCGCGTCCTGCCGCGCAGGCCCCAGGCCGCCAGGGCGCGTTGCCGCGCCGCCCCCCGCTGGCGGCGAATGTGGTTCCAGGCCCGTACGGTATCGGCCCGGCAGAGCGCGCACACCCCCCGGTCGCGCTCGAAGACACAGTCGCGTAAATAGCCCGGGTCGGTCCGCAGCCGCCATTCATGCACGCACCACTCGGAGCAGAACGTCCGCCGGCCCGAGGGAACTTCGAGGCTGCAGTAGCGGCACAGGGCGCGGCCCGTGGAACCAGTGGGTAGGGACTCCCGCTCCGCCCAGCCGCCCTTCATCCGGCGCGGCGGTCGCGTCACCGAACCTTCAGCCCCGCCGTCCAGTGGACCATCACGGCGATCGGCGCTGGGGCCGGCTCCCCTGCCTGTGTATCGACCGGAGAATGGCCCAACGGCTTTCCTTGTACACTGGGACCAGGCAGCCAGCAGCATGATCTCGCAATATCTCGACGCCGCAATGCGCAAAGCGCATTACGAGAGGATCGATGATCCCGAGCCGTTTTACGGGGAGATCCGGGAGTGCCGCGGCGTTTGGGCGACCGGAACAACCCTGAAAGAGTGCCGCGAGACACTGCTCGAGACTCTCGAAGGCTGGCTCCTGCTGAGCCTGCAAAAAGGCCTGCCGGTTCCGGCTCTCGATGGGATCTCTCTCGCGGCGCCGGAGCCGACCGAGGTTCATGGCTAGGCTCGGACCTGTCTCTTGGAAAGAGTTGGTTCGAAGACTGCACACCTTGGGCTTCGAAGGACCCCTGTACTGAGGCAAGCATCCGTACATGGTACGGGGCGAGATCCGCATCACGATACCAAATCCCCACCGGCAGCAGGTGAGCGTTGATCTGCTGCGCCGGATTCTCCAGCAGGCGGAGGTTACACGGGAAGAGTGGGGAGAAGGCGGAGTAAGCAGCCTCCCGGCGAGCGCTGCCTCAGGAGCATAACCCACCTCATCGCTTCAGCCCCCCCGTCCAGTTCACCACCACCGTGATCGGCGATGGCGCGGCGGTCTCTATCGGCACGTTCACAAGAAACCGCTGGCCATTGGCCGCGACCTGATAGCGGCTTCGCGGGAAATTCGCCTCCAGGCGTACTTCGAACAGAGGTTTGGGAGTCCCAAACTCGAAGACCTCCGCTTCGGTCTTGACCTCCACCACCATCAGCCGGTTACCCGCCAGGTAGAACAGCTCCTTGCCGTCCGCGCGCCAGTGCGCCTCGTCGCCACTCGCGGTCGAAACCTGCCATTGGCCCCCGGCGGGAGGGAAGCTCCGGACATGCACCTCCTCACGGCCCGACTCGTTCGAGGTGTAGGCCACCCAGCGCCCATTCGGGGAGACTTGGGCATGATCGCCGATCAGCAACGGGCCTACCGGCTTGCGATCGCCCTCCAAGGGCAACATCCAGAGCCCGCTTGTGGGCACTAAGTAGTAGAGGATGAACCGCCCGTCGGGAGACCAATCCATGATGGTCTTCCCCTCGCTGGACTCCAGCAGCAGTTCGGCCTCCGCTGTGGCGGTGGCTGCCTTCTGGTAGACATCCCGAACGCCCTTGCGGGTGGAATTAAAGGCGATCCGGCTGCCGTCCGGAGACCACACCGGATTCACTTCATCCGTCGGATCGAAGGTGAACCGGGAAGGAGTTCCGCGCGTCAGATCAAATAGCCACAGATCCCGGGTCCCCATCTGGGGGTCTCTAAGGCACACCGCGAGCTTCTTCTCGTCCCGGGATAACGCGAGATTGGAGTAGTCGGCCGGCTCCCCGACCGTACCTAGCCGCTTGCCCTGCCGGTCAAACCAGACCAGTTCCTTGGTTGCGCCGCCTGTCTGGTAGGCCAGCACCCCGTTTGCCGAGGCCGAGAAGGCTGCGTATCCCCGCGCCGGAGCTGGCATCCACACCTGCCCGGCTACTGGGAACCGCTCGCCTTGGGATTCCAGTCTCCTGGCGTCGAACGGCTGGGCCATCAAGGTGGTTCCCTGCATATAAAGCACGTAACCACTCCCGGAGGGCAATCTGGCATAGGCTGGGTTGCCGATCGTGTTGACCACCCGCTTGCTCTCTTTGGAGTCCAAGGAACCGACATGGATTCCGGTGTTCTCCAGCCGTGCGCTCTGCACGAAGTAGAGAAAGTGGCGGCCATCGGGGAGGAAGTGGGGCCAGAGGTGAGAGATTTCCTGGCGCGATGCATCGAGGGTAGTCGCCGGGCTCACCTCCCCTCCGGTCGCCGCCACGCGATACAACACGCGACCACCAGAGCCATTGAACAAAATCACCCCGTCGCGGTTCCAAGTCCCCACGGGTCGGTTTTCTACAGGCGCATCACAGAGCGTTTGGGGTGGCCCACCGTGCAGGTCGATCCTCTTGAGTTTCCCGCCCGCGAAGAACCCGAGGGAGCGGCTGTCGGGCGACCAGAATACAAAAACCGCACCTTCGGTACCCGGAACCAGCTCCGCCGTGAGGGAAGCCAGCGTGCGAACCCAGAGCCGAGTCCGCCCATCTGGCTCGACCCCGCCGAAAGCCAGCCTCTCGCCGTCCGGAGACACGGCCGGCAAGACCCGGTCCGACAACACTACTTTCTCCGGGGGCGAGACGAGCAAGCGAACCGTACGTTCCGTGGGCGGCGTGTGGCGGAAGTACGGCACGGACAGGATCACGGCGGCGAGTGTCGCCGCACCGGCGACTAGCCAGGGTGCCAGACGGCGCAGACTCCATCGCGGGGGGGAGTCCTCGGTGTGACCGACCTTCGTCACCGCGGCGGTGAAGCGGTAGCCGTTCTTGGGAAGCGTCTCAATCCAGTCGGGCCCATCATCTCCCAACGCCTTCCGCAAAGCCGAGATCTGGAACGGCAGGTTGGCCTCGTCTACAAACGTGTCGGGCCAGAGGGCATCCATCAGATGCTTCTTCGTCAGCACCCGGCCCCGGCTCTCCACGAGAATCAGAAGCAGGTCGAAGGTCTTCGGGGCCAGCACCACGCCTTCGTCGCCCCGCGTGAGCAGGCGTTGCCCCGCGTCCAGCCGATACCGGCCGAATTCATACAACCCATTGGCCTGCAAGGATATACCGCCTCTAATCCGTTCCTTAGAAGACCCTTAGAAACTCCCTTCCGTTTTCACAGAATCTTCTCTGCGCCTGCCAAAGACCCGCGCCTGGACCAGCCCCTAGCGTCGGTCCATGACCATCCCGATAACCCAAGGCCGCAGATTCCCGAGGCTGGCCGCCGCCGCTCTCGGTTTGTTACTTCTAAGTCCCCCCGCACAAAGCCAGATCCTGGTGGACTCGGCCCTTAGCTCGCTCCTCAGCACAGATCCTAACACCTTCTGGCTCAACCTGGGCCGTTCCCGGCCCCCGGCAGTCAGCGCTGCCTTCAGGGACCGCGTCCTACATGACCTGCCCGAGAAAGGTGAAATCAAGAAGCTGAAAGAACCGGCCCGCCGCAAGCTGGCGTCCTTGGAAGCGATCCTGCGCCTGCACCAGCGCGACTCGGTCTACGAGGTCAAGGTGATTGACGTCCCGCACGCCTTCGTCGGTTTGCACGCCCGGTTCGTCCTCTTGATTTCTGGAACCGCCCTCAACTTGTTGGACCTGGAAGAGCTGCAGGCCACAGTGGCGCATGAGGTCGGGCATGAGTACGTCTTGTCGCAGTATGAGGCGGCCTGGGAGCGCCAGGACTTCCGAAGCATGCAACAGTTGGAGCTGTTTTGTGACGGCGTGTCCATCCTTACGCTCCGCAAAGCGGGCGTGGACCCCGCACGCTTGGTCAGCGGCGCCGAGAAAATGCTTCGGTTCAATGAGGATCACTACACGTTGCTTGCCGAGCGCAAGAAATTCGCCAAGGCCGTAATGGCATGGGCCGCCGCTGGCGAGCCGCAAGGACCCAGGTAGGGTTTGAATCTCATCGCTTCAGCCCCGCCGTCCAGTTCACCACCACCGTGATCGGCGCTGGCAAGGCGGTCTCCAAGGGGAGGTTCACCAGAAACCGCTGCCCGTTAGCCGCTACCTGGTAGCGGTTGCGGCGACCCGCCACCAGCCGCACGTCAAACAACGGTTGAGGAGTCCCCGCTCGGAAGACAAGGGAGTCCGTTTGGACCTCGGCCACCATCAGCTTGTTGCGAGCGATGTAGAACAGCTCCTTGCCGTCGCGGCGCCATTGTGGCTCGAAGCCTTCTGCCGCTGAGACTTGCCATTTGCCCCCGGAGGGCGGAAAGCTCTGGACGTACACCTCAACCCGGCCTGACTCGTTCGACTGGTAAGCCACCCAGCGCCCATTCGGCGAGATTGCGGAACTGGAGCCGATTGGCAACGGGCCTATCGGCTTATGATCGCCCTCCAGCGGCAACGCCCAGTAGGCCCCCCGTTCGCCAAAGAGGATCAAGCGCCCGTCGGGAGACCAATCCATGAGTTCTTTGGCCACGCCCGACTCGCGCAGCAGCTCAGCCTCCCCGGCGCCAGTGGCCGCCTTCCGGTAAATATCCGCAGGGCCCTTGCGTCTGTCGGTAAAGGCGACCCGGCTGCCATCAGGAGACCAGACTGGCTCAATTTTATCCGTCGGGTCGAAGGTAAACCGGGAAGACGTCCCGCGCACCAGGTCGAACAACCACAAGTCCCGAGTCCTGCTCTGCGGGTTCATACGCGACACGACGAGCTTCTTCTCGTCCGGGGAGAGAGCCGGCACGGAGTAGTCGTCCGGCTCCCCGACGGTCCCCAGCCGCTGGCCCTGACGGCCCAGCCAAACCAGCTCGGTTGTCGCTGTCCCGCTCGCCGTCCCGTAGGCCAGTACACCATTCCCCGAGACTGTAAAGGCCGCACGTCCCTGCAATTGCCCGGGCGGGAGAAATACTTGTTCGGCCACCGGAAATGGTTGACCCGCCAAGATCAATTGCTGGGCGTCGAATGTGCGGGCCATCAAGGTGGTCCCTTGCACAAAGAGCAGGTGACTAGGCCCGGAAGGCGATCCGGCGTAGGCGGCGTCGTGATCGGTACTTAGCAGGCGCCGGCTCTCTTTGGAGTCCAAGGCCCCGACGTAGATCCCTGTGTTCTCCGGTCGCGTGCTCCGTACGAAATAGAGAAAGCGGCGGCCATCGGCGAGGAACTGGGGCCAGTAGTGGCCGACTTCCTGGCGCGACACGTCAAGCGTGGTCGCAGGCGTCGCCTCTCCACCGGCTGCGGCCACGCGATACAACACTGCGTGACCAGGAAAGCCGGTGTGGAACAGAATCACCCCGTCTCGACTCCAGGCCCCGCCAGGGAGGTTTGCGGGGGGCGCATCGCAGATTGTCTGAGGAGGCCCGCCGCGCACATCGACCTTCAGGAGTTTCCCGCCGGCGGAAAATGCGATGGACCGGCTGTCGGGCGACCAGTAAGGGCGTCCCCGTTCCACGCCATCCGCCAGCGGCTCAGCAGTCACGGCATCAAGCGAGCGAACCCAGAGCCGTGTTCTCTTGTCCGGCTCCAAGCCGAGGAGAGCCAGCCGTTCGCCGTCTGGGGAGATAGCAGGAAAGTCAAAGTTGCGCCCTCTCTCCGGCGGTGACACCAGAAAGCGAACCGTGCGCCCCACCGGCGGCACTGCGCGGAAGTGCAGCACGGCCAAAATCGCTGCCAGCGCCGCGAAAAGCGCCGTCGCCAGCCAGGGCACGAGGCGTCGAAGCGTCCACCCGGGCGCTGGCGTGACCTGAGCGGAAGCGCCTTCAGCAACCCACTCGAGTTCCGCTTTCAGATCCCAAGCGCTTTGGCAGCGCTCCTCCGGGTCCTTGGCCAAGCAGCGCTTCACGACACGATCGAGCGCCACGGGACACGAGCCCGGCAGCGGCGGCGGCTCGTGCTCCAGGATCGCCGCGATCAGATTCGCGACGGTCTCGCCCGTAAAGGGCCGCCGTCCCGCCACCATCTCGTAGAGCACCACCCCGAAAGCAAAGATGTCCGTGCGGGCGTCGGCTTCCCGGCCCTGCAACTGCTCCGGCGCCATGTAGGGCACGGTGCCGAGAAGGGTGCCT
Organism: Terriglobia bacterium; assembly: GCA_041482115.1. GTDB lineage: Bacteria > Acidobacteriota > Terriglobia > Bryobacterales > JACQDG01 > JBGPDC01. The sequence goes on from JBGPDC010000034.1 coordinate 27,226, forward strand.
CTCCCGGTCAGGTCCGCCGATACCGTGGGTTCATCGGCAGCACCCGAACCCGTGCGCGCCCGCTTCGCCAGGCCAAAATCCAGCAGCTTTGCTATGGTCTGGGCCCCGGCCCTCGTCAGCATGATGTTCCCCGGCTTCAGGTCGCGATGAAACACCCCCTGGCGGTGCGCCTGCGCCAGAGCATCCGCGATCTCGATGCCGTACCGCAGCGCCTGCGGGACCGGCAGCGGTCCCTTCGCGAGCCGCGCCCCGAGCGTCTCGCCTTCCAGGTACTCCATCACCAGGAAGTCGACGCCGTCCTGCTGCCCGATGTCATGCAGTACGCAGATGTGCGGATGGTTCAGGCTCGAAACCGCCCGCGCCTCGCGCTCGAAACGCTGGCGTGCTTCGGGGTTCGCCGCGACGTGCTCGGGCAGGACTTTGATCGCTACGGTGCGGTCGAGCCGGGTGTCGCGGGCGCGATACACCTCTCCCATGCCGCCCGCTCCGAGTGGCGCGAGGATTTCGTAGGGGCCCAATCGAGAACCGGCCGGCAAGGCCATAGCGTTAGCGCGATTATAGCCCCGCCGCCCGCTCCCGTTACGAAATGTTACGCCGCCCGGCGCGGCTCGATACGCTCCAGCACCCGGGCCAGTTTGCGGCCCGCCCGGCGAACCTCGTAGAACGCCTGCGCGTTCATCCAAAACTCGGCCGACGTTCCGAAGAACCGCGCCAGCCGGACCGCCGTATCCGCCGTGATCCCGCGCTTCTCCCGCACAATATCGTTGATCCGCGGCGCCGGCACTCGCAACTCCTTGGCCAATTGATCGGGCGTAATCCCCAGCGGTTTGAGAAACTCCTCCCGCAGGATCTCACCCGGGTGAAGGTTCCAAGCAACCACACGTTTTCTCCCCGCCGCCATGACTGTCTCCTTAGTGGTAATCGACGATTTCCACACCGTGCGCGCCTCCAAACGATTCCCAGGCTGAACTCGCAGATCGTCGAGCCGGGATGCGAAGTGAAGCTGCGCCAGCTTCCGTCGCGTCACCCGCACCAGGTTGGCGGGAATCTTGCGGCTCTCTCCCGTCTGCCACAGTCCCACCGCGTCCCAGTCCTGGCTCGCCCGTCACGAAATCCTCGTGGGGTGGTCCGCGGCCGTGTGGACGGCGCTATGATCTTCGAGCGATTCCAGGTGCGTCACCACCTCCGCCGGCTGGCCCAGCGCCGCCGGCAGGCGTTCCTCGAGCGCGGTCGCCAGCCGGTGCGCCTCGCCGACCGGCGTCTCGAAGGGGAACAGCAGGTGCAGCTCCACGCGCAACTGGTATCCCGTGTCGCGGAAGCGCACACCGTGGTACTGCACGCCCAACTCGCGGCAAAGCGCGTCCAGTTTCTCCAGCAGTGCATGGCCGGTGGTAGGGTCGGAGTAGTCCATCAGGCCTTGAATGGACCGCTGCACGAGGTGGCCGCCCGACCAGAGAATGTTCAACGCGACGGCAATCGCGCAGATGGGATCGAACGGTTTCCACCCGGTGAGCAGCACCAGGCAGAGCCCGCCGACGACGCCGAAGCTGGTCCAACTGTCGGTGAGGACGTGCTTGCCGTTGGCCTCCAGAATCAGCGAATGGTGGCGCCGCCCGGTGCGCACCAGGTAAAGCCCCAGCCCGAGGTTAATCACGGACGCCGCCGCCACCACCAGCGTCCCGGTCCCGACGTTTTCGAGCACCAGCCCCGCGAGCCACTTCTGGATCGACACCACGATGATGTAGACGCCGGCCAGCCCGATGAGCGCCCCTTCGAAGCCGGCCGAGAAGAAGCTGATGCGCTCGTAGCCGTACGGAAAGCGGTTGTCGGCGGGCTTGCCGCTGAGCCGCAGGCTGAAGGCGGCGAAGGCGACCGCCACCACGTGGATCACCGACTCCGCCGCATCGGAAAGTATCGCCGCCGAACCGGTGATCCAATAACCGGTCATCTTCCCCGCCAGCATCAGCACGCCGAAACCGAGCGACAGCCGCATCGCAAACCGGCTCTGGGCCGCAGCGTCGCTGTTCATTTGACCCTGTGCCCGGCGAGGCGCAGCGCCATCTCGATCGCCGCGATCATGTTCGTCGCGTCGGCGATCCCCTTGCCGGCGATATCGAAAGCGGTGCCGTGATCGACCGAGGTGCGGATGATCGGCAGCCCCAGCGTGACGTTGACCGTCTCTTTGAAAGCGATAAGTTTCGAAGGGATGTGGCCCTGGTCGTGGTACATCGCGATGACCATGGCGAACTCGCCCGCGGCCGCGCGGAAGAAAATCGTGTCCGGTGAGATGGGTCCTTCGACATGGTAGCCGGCGGCGCGCGCCTGCTCGATGGCGGGGACAATCTGCGCGCTGTCTTCCGAGCCAAAGAGGCCGTTCTCGCCGCAGTGTGGATTGAGCCCGGCGACAGCGATGCGGCCGTCCGGCTCGCCCAGCAGCTTCAGTCCCTGGGCGGCGATCTCGATGGTCTTTAGGATGCGCTCGGTCGTCGCGCGGCGGCACGCCTCGGCGAGTGAAACATGCGTCGTGACGTGCACCACCCGCAGCCGGTCGCTCGCCAGCATCATCCGCACGTGGCGCGTGCCGCACAGCTCGGCGATGTACTCGGTGTGGCCGGAAAACGGGATGCCCGCCTGCTCCACCGCGTACTTGTTGATCGGCCCGGTGACCATGGCGGCGAGGCGGCCGTCGAGACACTGCTCGACGGCCGCGCGCACCGTCGCGACCGCCATCTTCCCGCACTCGGGGCTGAGCTGGCCGGGCGTCACGGGCTGCTCGGGGACGCCGAGGATGCGGATCTCAGCCCGGTCGCGAAAGTGGCCTGACTCGACCGCCTTCGCGGCGACCTCGGGACCGATGCCCGCGGGGTCCCCAACCGTGATGCCGATGTAAGGTTTCATACAATTAAATTAGGTCGGACGTTTGATTGAATTCGAATGGCCTCCAAAATGGCATTTGGAGCCCCAAAACCCCCCGCTTTGACCACCATTAGACCGTCATTATAGCGTCCGCCCAGGATCCGCCCGGCCGGGATGCCGGGGAGGACTTCCCGCAGCCCGGCGAGCCCGACGGCGCCCGAGTCGCGCAAGAATCGCGCGGCCGTTTCTCCGCCCGTCGCGAAGACGCCCGCGATCGTCTCGGGATACGTCTCCGGGTTGATGCGCACGCGGTCGAGGCGGGCGTCGCGCAGCACCTGAAGCTGCGCGAGCGAAACGGGATTCTCGCTACCTACCAGCACTAGCCACTCGCCCGGCGCAGCGCGGAGCGGCGCGGGTTCGACCGGAGGAAACAGATGCCGCGCGAGCCCCGCCGAGCCGACCGGCAGAATGGATTCGCAGAGGCCGGCGGCGATCCGCGAGAGATCCTCTTCGGTCTCGGCATCGCGCACTTCGAAGGGACACTCGATCCGCTGCACCGCTTCGCCGTTGACGCACAGCACGCCCTCGCGAATGGTCCTCCCTTGCGCGGGAAAGGCCGGACAGACGAGAGCCTGCGAGTAATCCGTCATGGTGAGCAGTTCGTCCACTTCGGCGATCCACGGGCCGCGCAGCGTGGAATCGATTTTCTTGTAGAGGCGGCGGCCGGCGAGGAGCGCGGCGAGCGACCGGATGGCGGCGCGGGCCTCTCGATCGGAGGCGTGACGCGTCTCGGTAGTGAGCGCGAAAACCTCGGGAGGTTCCGGCGGCGCGACGAGATAGGCCGTGCCGACGCCGCCGCGGGCGGCGGCGTCGCAAGCGCCGGAGAAGTCGTCGGCGAGGATCAGGGCGGGCACTTGCGCTACGATAACAGCAGTGCGAGCTGCAATCCTAGCGGTGGCGATTCTGGCGGCCTGGGCGGCGGCCCAGCAGCCGACGCCGACCGGACCGGCGGTGGGCAGCCGGGTGCCGGCGTTCGAGGCCCCGGATCAGAGTGGCCAGCAGCAGAGCTTGAAAACGATTGCCGGACCGAAGGGAGCGATGCTGGTCTTTGTTCGCTCCGCCGACTGGTGACCGTACTGCAAAACTCAGCTCGTCGAGCTGGAGCAAAACCTCTCGAACCTGCGGCGGCAAGGACTCGGCGTGGCCGCCATCAGCTACGACAGCGCGGCTGTGCTGAAGAACTTCGCCGACCGGCGTCACATCACGTTTCCGCTGCTCTCCGATCCCGATTCGAAGATCATCCGCGCGTTTGGAATTCTCAACGAGGAGGCGCCGAAGGACACGTTTACTTACGGCATCCCGCACCCCGGCACGTTCATCGTGGATCGCCAGGGGATCGTGGTAACGAAATACTTTGAGGACAACTATCGCGAGCGCGATACCGCCTCACAGGTCCTGGTGCGGCAGTTCGGAGTGCGGCTGGGGCTGGCGGAATCACGCTTGGAGACCGGTCATCTGAAGCTCACCACCTGGGCCAGCAACGCCACGGCGAGCCAGGGGCAATTGATCTCGCTGATCGTCGATGCGGAGCTGAAGCCCAGGATGCACGTCTACGCGCCCGGCGTGAAGGGGTACATCCCGATCGACTGGAGCCTGACCCCGTCCAAAGCGGGAGCGGCGCGGGAGCCTAGCTACCCGCCGTCGAAAACGCTGCACCTTCCCGTGATCAACGAGATGGCGCCCGTCTACGAGGGCAAGTTCCGGCTGGTGCGGGAAGTGACGATCGGGACCGAGGCCGACCTTAAGCCGCTCCTGAAAGATGGTCAGGACCTGGTGTTCGAAGGGAGTTTTCGTTACCAGGCGTGCGACGACCGGGAGTGCTACCTGCCGCAGACGGTCCCGCTGCGGTGGACGCTGCGTTTCCAGCCGCTCGACCGCCAGCGCGTGCCGGAGGCGATGCAGCGAAAGGCCCCGGCCACGGCCGTGCGGTAAGACGCCGAGGACCACGTCCAACTAAAGTACCGGCGGCGTACCAATGTACTGGCGCGATATAAGCGGTCTCACTGCTCCTGAAAAACCAACCATAGCTCCATTGCGATGACGGGCCGGGGAGGCGCAGCATCGATAGCATGGATGCGGAGGCGGCGCTGCTGCTTCTTTATGCGCGGCAGGCGTGGCTGCGCGAGACGATTGCGAGATTGCAGGCGGTCTGCGAAGACGAGCCGCCGAAAAAAGCTCACGCGACGCTCCGGACGGAGGCTGCGAAAAGCCGATTACCGCGATGCGCCGGCGTCCCGCGCGAACGCCGCCCAGCCTAACGGAAGTTCTCGACGAGCATGATGCCGGTATGCTGGGGCCTCGTCCGACCGCGTGAGCCGAAGCACCAAACACTACCGCGCTGCCGGGCGAAACAGATAGTACGCGGCTGGCACCACCACCATGTTCAACGCCGTCGAGGTCAGCAATCCGAAAAAGATCACGATCGCCATGGGCGCTTGAATCTCACTGCCCGGCTTGCCCATGCCTAGCGCGATCGGCACCAGAGCCAGGCCGGCGGCCAACGCCGTCATGAAGATCGGAGCCAGCCGTTCCGTCGCGCCCTGCATGATCGCCTCCCGCAAATCCGTGAGACCTTCCTCTTGCAGATGCCGGACATGGGAGAGGAGCATGATGCCGTTGCGGGTGGCGATCCCGAACAGGGTGATGAAGCCGACGATCGAGGCCAGCGACAGCACCCCTCCCGCCAGGAACACACCTGCCACTCCGCCCACCAAAGCCAGCGGCAGGTTCAACATGATGATCAGGGCGTCCCGATAGGAGCGGAAGGCGATACCGAGAAGGATAAAGATGCCCGCGACCACGCCGCTTCCGAGCAGCAGCAGGCGTTGGGAAGCCCGCGCCTCGCTTTCAAACTGGCCGCCGTATTCTATGCGGTATCCTTCCGGTACTTTTACGGTTTGAGCGATCCGCTGCTGGATCTCCCGCACCGTGCCCCGGAGGTCGCGTCCGGCCACATTACACTGGACCACTATCCGCCGCTGCACGCCCTCGCGCATGATGAAGTTCGGGCTGCGATCCTCCTGAATCGTGGCGACGCTGTCGAGGGGGATGCGCGCGCCGGAGGGGGTGTCGAGGAGCATCTGGCGGATGCGACCCAGGCTGTCGTCGCTATCTCCGGGCCGGCGGGCGTCGTCGTACTTGGCGACCAGCGGAAAGCTGACCTGGCCTTCCAGAATCCGGCCGACTTCCGATCCCACGAGGACCGTCTCGATCCGAGCGGCCACTTCGCCCGCCGGCAGGCCGTAGCGCGCGACCCGAGCCGGGTCGGGCCGGATACGAAGCATCGGAATATCCGTTTGCTGCTCCAGCGCCATATCCACCACGCCGGGAATTCCCGACATCGCCGTGTGCACTTCTTTGGCCAGCGCCCGCAGCTCTCGCAGATCGTCGCCGAAAATCTTCACCGCGATATTGGCAAGCGTGCCCGAGAGCATGTGGTCGATGCGGTGTGAAATCGGCTGGCCCACGCTGACGTTGGTTCCCGGAAGAAGGCTGACTTTGTCCCGAATTTCTTGCAGCACTTCAGCCTTGGTTCGCTGGCCCATCTTGAGATCCACATCGACTTCCGCCGATTCGACACTTTGTACGTGCTCATCCAGTTCGGCGCGCCCGGTGCGGCGCGCCGTGGAAACAACTTCCGGCACGGTTAGCAAGATTTTCTCCAACGCACTGCCCAGTTGATCGGACTCCGCCAGGCTGGTGCCGGGAATGGTGACGGCGCTGACGGTGAAACTGCCCTCGTTGAACTCCGGCAGAAACGACCGGCCCATTCGAAACACGCTCGCCGCCGCGCCTATGAGAAGCAGCGCGGAGGCCACCATTACCATTCGGCTATGATTCAGCGCAAAGGAGAGCGAGGGGCGGTAAAGACGCTTCAGGAAGGAGATGAGCCGCGGCTCGTGTCCCCGCAAGATAGATTTCGCGCGAGGAAGAAGCAGCGAGCAGAGCGCTGGCGTGACGGTCAGGGCCACCACCAGCGAAGCCGTCAAGGCCACCATGTAGGCGAACCCCAAGGGCCACAGCAGTCTGCCTTCCACACTCTCCAGCGCGAACATCGGCAGGAACACCAGGATCACGATCAGAGTCGCGAACACCACTGAGCTGCGGATTTCCTTGCTGGCGCGATACACCACCTCCAGAGTGGGCGCTCGTTCGGCTTCGGGCCGGCGGCTGTTCTCGCGTAAGCGGCGCACGACGTTTTCCACGTCGATAATCGCGTCATCGACCAGCTCGCCGATCGCGATCGCGAGGCCGCCCAAACTCATGCTGTTGAGCGTGAAGCCGGAGTACTTGATGGCCAGCACGGCCGCCACGAGCGAGATGGGCAAGGCGATTAGCGTGATCAGCGAGGCGCGCAGGTTCATCAGGAAGACCAGCACCACCAGAATCACCAGCAGCGACCCGTCGCGCAGCGCGTGCAGCAGATTGTCCAGCGCCCTTTGGATGAAGTCGGCTTGCCGGAACAGGTGTTTGTCAATCTTCATGCCGGGCGGCAGCGTGCGCTGCATATCGTCCAGGGTGCTGTCGAGCACGCGGGTCAGCTCCAGCGTATTGGCGCCCGGCTGCTTTTGGATGCCGAGGATTACGGCCGGCTCTCCCCGGTGCGATCCGGCGCCTCGCTTGAGCGCCTCGCCGATCTGCACCCGGGCCACGTTGCGAACCAGAATAGGATGCGTCTCCCGAGCCGCCACCACGATCTGGCCGATCTCGTCTTCATTCGAAACGCGGCCTACCCCCTGAATCAAGTATTCTTGTCCCCCGGCGATCCGAAAACCCGCCGATGAGTTCCGGTTGGCCTGGCGCAGAGCGTCTTCCACCTGACCGAGCGTGACATTGTATTCTCGAAGTTCCACGGGGTCCACCAGCACCTGATATTGTTTCTGGCCGCCGCCGGTGGCGATCACCTGAGATACGCCGGGTACTGCGAGCAGCCGCCGGCGCAACACCGTGTCGGCCACGGTGCGAACATCGAGGGGCGAATGACGGTCCGATTCGAACGAAACGAACATGATCTCGCCCATGATGGAGGAGATCGGAGCCAGGAAAGGCTGTTGCACCTCCGGCGGCAGATGCGAGGTGACCAGGGTCAGCTTTTCGGTCACGATCTGCCGGGCCCGCTGGATGTCCTGGCCCCACTCGAACTCGACCCACACCACGGCGAGGCCGATGGCGGTCGCGGAACGTACGCGCCGCACTCCCGAGGCTCCGTTCAGCGCCGCCTCGATCGGGAAGGTGACGAGCGATTCCATTTCGGTGGGCGCCATTCCCCGCCCTTCCACCAGAATGGTGACCGTGGGGGCGCTCAGATCGGGCAACA
>JBGPDC010000035.1:0-34528 GCA_041482115.1 Terriglobia bacterium
CCACTCGTCGGCGCCGCGGGGAGTCCCGTTCACGGCCGCGGAAGAGAGCGCCGGGGTGAACGAGTTTTCCGCCGGAGGGAGTTTTCTCCTGGCGCCAGCGGTGCGGGTGTCGGCGGTGGGCGGGGCGTCGCGGCGGTTGTCTGGGGGTGAAACGCGGCCCACGTTCGATCTGGCGCTCGAGGCGGCGCCGCTCGATCGCTGGACCTTCGAGGCCGCAGCCGGGCGTGAGTTCCTGAAGCTGACCCCGCGCGCGATCGATCTGGACATGTCGAGCTACCGAGTGGGCGGCGGGGTGCGGTACGCCTTCGACTCCCGGATGTCGCTCGCGGCGCGGGCGGAGCGGCGCTTCCGGAGCGACGATAACCGCAGCACCACGACGGAAGCCGTGTTCCGGCGCATCCTGCACTACTACCGGCCGTTTATGGTCGATGGCGGGGTCGAGACGCGCTGGGAATCGTTCGAGCGTGACACGCTGCTGGCCGCCGGGTTCTTTACCCCCGAGCAATACTTACGGCATGCCGCTTTCCTGGGGCTGCACGGAGAGCTGCACCACCGCCTCACCTATGAGCTCCGCGGGGCGGCGGGCGCCCAGCAACTGGCGGCGGGGGCGGATTACCACTCGGCCTGGGAGTTTTCGGCGGCGGCGGATCTGCGGATCACGCGCTTGCTCGGTCTGTATGCCGGCTACCAGAGGCGGAACTACAGCCTGCTGACGCGCAATGGCGGGTATCACGGCTTCTACGTGAGCCTGGCGGTGCGGCCCTGAGGACGCTGTACCTCAGCGGCGCCGCCACACGAAGTACATGGGAACACCCGTGGCGATGAGGAGCAGGCCCCACAGCGAGGGCCCCGGCGCGGCGGCGATGCTGCTTCCCACCAGCCAGAACGAAACCGCGGTGAAGGCCAGCGGCGTCACCGGATAACCCCACATCCGGTAGGGCCGGGGCCACTCCGGGTGTTTGCGGCGCAGCAGGGGCACGGCCAGCACTGCCAGTCCGTAAAAGATCCAGGCTCCGAACATCGAGTAGGACATCAAGGTCTCGAACGAGCCGCTTACCACCAGCGCCGAGGCCCACACGCCTTGCACCAGCAGGGCGAAGGCGGGCGTCTCGAAACGGGGGTGAACCGTGCCGAAGCGGCGGAAGAAGAGGCCGTCCCGCGCTTGCGCGAAGTAGAGCCGCGCCGGCGCCAGGATGTTGGCGTTCAGGGCGCCGCAGATCGAAAACAGGACGGTCACGGTGACCAGGCTCGCGCCGAAGGACCCAAGCGACTGCTGGGCGGTGGCGGCCGCCACTCGCTCGGCGGAAGCCATGCCGGGTACTCCGAGGACCCACAGGTAGGCCAGGTTGATGACCAGGTAAACCAGCACGACGAAGATCATCCCCAGGCCCAGCGCGAGCGGGAGGTTGCGCTGGGGGTTTTCCACTTCGCCTGCCGTGCAGCTCACCAGATTCCAGCCGTCATAAGCCCACAGGATGGCCACCATGGCCACGCCCAGTCCCCGCCACGAGAAGCTAGCCGCGGAGGCCAGGACAGCGGCTCGCGGTCCGCTGAGGAAGGCGCTGCCGATCAGGATGGCGAGGCCGAGGAGCTTGATCGCGGTGAGGGCGTTCTGAACCGTGGCTCCGGCGCGGACGCCGCGAACGTTCACTGCCGTCAGTCCGGCGATCAGGGCCACCGCCACGATCTTGGCAGCGACGGGCGAGAGCGGGTAGAACTGCGATGCATAGATTGCAAAGGCCGCGGCGACTCCGGCCAGGCCGCCCGATTGGATGACGAGAAAGAAAGTCCAGCCGCACAGAAACGCCCACAGCGGCCCGTAGGCTTCGCGCAGATAAACATACTGGCCTCCGGTGACGGGCAGCATGGCGCCGAGCTCGGCAAAGGCGATGGCTCCGAAGAACGAGAGCACGCCCCCAAAGAGCCAGACGCCCAGGATCGGACCGGGAGAATGAAGCTCGCGGGCGATGATACTCGGGACCAGGAAGATGGCGTTGCCGATGACAGTCCCCACCACCAGAGAGGCGGTGTCGAGCAGCCGGAGTTTGCGGGGTAGTTCGCCGCCCGCGCTCAGCACACTTCCTCAAAGAGGCGGTAGTGCGTCTCGCTCATGCCGAGGGACCGGTAGGTCTGCTGCGCGACGGCGTTCTCGCGCTCCACGTAGAGCCGGAAGCCACACACGTTGCCGGCGTCGCGCGCGCGTTCCTTCACAAACTGGTAGAGGCGGCGGTAGATGCCGCGGCGGCGGAAGCCGGGCAGGACGTAGACACTCTGGATCCACCAGAAGAGGCCGTTGCGCCAATCGCTCCACTCGGTGGTGACGAGCAGCGCGCCGACTACCTCGCCGGCGGCCTCAGCGACTACGTAAAAACCATACTGGGGCTGGGCCAGCAGGCTCGCGACGCCGGCCGCGACCACCTCGGGGAGAAGGTCCTTGCCTTCGGTCTCGCGGGCCATGGCGCGGTTGAACGCGGCGAGCGCGGCCGCGTCGGAGGCCCCGGCCAGACGCAGGGTGACGGGGTCGGGCATCTCAACTCTTGCTCCGAAGGAACTCGAGAAATTGTTCGGCGGTGGGGGAGAGTTTCTTGCCCCGGCGATGAATGATACCTAGGGGCCGCAACAGTTCGGGTCCCGAGAGGCGGGCCGTCACGAGCCGTCCCAGCGCCACCTCCTGCGCCACGGTGGGCTCGGGCAGGATGCCGATTCCCGAGCCGATGGCGACGGCTTCCTTGACCATTTGAATATTGTCAAACTGCAGCACCGGCTCGACGGTCACCCCGCAAGCACGAAAGAAGCGATCGAGGGCTTTGCGGATGGGCAGGTCGTCATCAAAGCTCACCAGGCGCTCGCCGGCGATTTCCGGCGGCTCCACGACCTCGCGTCCGGCCAGGCGATGGCTGGGGTAGAGGACCAGGATCATCCGCTCCTTGCGCCAGTCGATCACGCGGATGTCTTTGCTGGGGGAGGGATAGCTGACCAGGCCGAGGTCGGTCTGGTCCTCCTGGACAGCTTCATACATCTTGTCCGGCCGCAGGTACTCGAGGCGCACGCGGGCGCGCGGGTGGGCCTGCTGAAACTCGGCCGTGTAGCGCGCCATCTCGTTGAGACCGATGGAGTAGATGCAGGCCACGCGCACCGAGCCGCTGGCCTCGCCGCGGAGCTTCTCGAGGCCGGCCTCGACCTGCTCGTAACGACGCAGCAGGTCTTTGCAGCCCTCGTAGTAGACGTGTCCGGCCGGCGTGAGGGCGAGCGGGCGTTTGCTGCGGTCAAACAGGGCCACCCCGAGTCTCCGCTCCAGCTGCTGGATCAACTGGCTGGCGGCCGACTGGCTGATGCCGTTCATCGCAGCGCCCCGGCTGATGCGCTTAGTCTGTGCGATGTCGCGGAAGATCTTGAAGTTTTCCAGACTCACCAGTACTTATATTGCCATAAGTGGGACTTATGCTACGAGGGGTACAATAAGGGGTCGTGCGGAGGGTTCGATGACACTTGCCAAGACCATTACAATGCTGGCGCTCGGATTGCTGGTGCTGCCGGCGATCGGCGTACGGTCGAGAGCGGAGGCGCAGGTGAAGAAGCAGGCGTACGGAAAGACGGCGGAGGGCGCCCCAGTCGATCTCTACACGCTCACCAACCAGAAGGGGATGGAGGCCTCGATTACCAATTATGGAGGCATCGTCGTCACGCTGAAGGTCCCGGACCGAGGCGGCAGGCCGGGCGACGTGGTGCTGGGCTTCGACAGCCTGGAGGGGTACCTGAAGCAGAATCCCTTCTTCGGCGCCCTGGTCGGCCGCTACGGCAACCGGATCGGCCACGGGACCTTCACGCTCAACGGCGTGGCCTATAAGCTTGCGCGCAACAACGGCGAAAATCACCTGCACGGCGGTGTCCAGGGCTTCAACAGGGTCGTGTGGAATGCGAAGGAGGCGGCCGGGAAAGGGGGGCCGGGACTGGTGCTCAGTTACTTGAGCAAAGACGGAGAGGAGGGGTATCCGGGGAATCTCGTGGTCCAGGTGGTCTACACGCTGACGGACAATAACGAACTGCGGATCGATTATTCGGCCTCTACTGACAAGGACACGATCATCAACCTGACCAACCACACGTACTTCAATCTGGCCGGAGAGGGCGACATTCTCAACCACCAGTTACGGCTCTTCGCCGAACGGTTCACGCCGGTGGACGCCGGGCTGATTCCGACCGGAGAGTTGCGGGCGGTGAAGGGGACGCCGTTCGACTTTACAAGGCCGACGGCGATCGGGGCACGGATCAACCAGGCCGAGGAGCAATTGAAGATTGGCAAGGGCTACGACCACAACTTTGTGCTGGCGAGCAGCGGGGGCAAGCTGGCGCAGGCCGCGGAAGCTTATGAGCCGAAGACCGGGCGAGTGCTGGAGGTCTGGACCACCGAGCCGGGCGTGCAGTTTTACACCGGTAACAACCTCAACGGCAGCGTGCGCGGCAAGGGTGGACAGGCATATGCGGCCCGGGCCGGTTTTTGCCTGGAGACTCAGCATTTCCCGGATTCGCCGAACAAGCCCAATTTCCCCTCGCCGGTACTCAAGAAGGGCGGCCAGTACCGCACTACGACGGTGTTCAAGTTCGCGGCCCGCTGACCCCGGCCTGGCCCCCCCGGGGAGGCGTCCGTGCGGCCCAGAACTGCTTTCTCCACAAAGATTTGACAGTGTTCGGCGGCCTGCTCTAGCTATAATAGTCACCCGGGACGTCCCGGCGGTGGGACACGGCACGTTGAGGAAGTGCCAATGTGTAACGGAAAGCCCTCAGACAACGCCACTTAATGGATAGGTTGGTACATGAGAACTCTTATTGTGTCCGGTCTGCTGGCCGGGTTAATTTGTCTGGTGGGAGCGGGTTGCTCGAGCGAGAGCCGGGGGTCCACCGGCGGGGGCGGCAAGAAGAAGGGTAAAGGTGGCGAAGGCGGCCCGGTTCCCGTCAGCGTGGCCAAGGTGGAACAGAAGAATGTCCCGGTGGACGTGCAGGTAGTCGGCAACGCCGAAGCCTTCACCACGATCACAGTAAAAGCGCAGGTGGGCGGAGAGCTGACGGAGGTCCATTTCAAGGAAGGGGACTACATCGCCAAGGGCGCACTGCTGTTCACCATCGATCCGCGTCCCTTGGAATCACGGCTCCATCAGGAAGAGGCGAACCTGGCGCGGGACGAGGCGCAACTGGGGCAGGCGGAGGCCAACCTGCAAAAAGATCTCGCGATGCAAAAGTATATCGAGTCGCAGACGCAGCGGTCCACACAACTGGCCGAGCAAGGCATCATCTCCAAGGATCAAGTCGAGCAGCAACGCAGCAACCTGGATGCGCACGCGCAGACCGTCAAGGCGGACCTGGCGACGATCGAGAGCGCCAAGGCGGCGATAGTGGCGCAGAAGGCGACCATCGAGACCGCTAAACTGCAACTCAGCTACACGGTGATCCGTTCGCCGATCGATGGGCGCACCGGGAACCTGGCGATCAAGAAAGGCAACATCGTCGCGGCCAATACCACGGACCTCATCACCATTAACCAGGTGCAGCCGATTTATGTGTCGTTCTCGGTTCCCGAAGGCCAACTCGGCGACGTAAAGAAATACCTGGCCCGGGGCAACGTACCAGTGCTCGTCACGCCCCAGGACGAACCGAACACGACCCTGACCGGCGAGCTGAGCTTTGTGGACAACACGGTCGATACGAGCACGGGCACGATCCGGCTGAAGGGTACTTTTGCCAACGCGGACCGCCGCATTTGGCCGGGTGAGTTCCTGCGGGTGGTCCTGCGGCTGACCACGCAGATGGGCGCGCTCGTGGTGCCCAACCAGGCGGTACAGACCGGGCAGGATGGATCGTTCGTCTACGTTGTGAAGGAAGACCGCTCGGTGGAGTCCCGGCCCGTGGTGACCGGTGCGCGGGTGAGCGACGATCTCGTGGTCGACAAGGGCTTGCAGTTGGGTGAAATGGTCGTCACGGAAGGCCAATTCCGCCTGGCGCCCGGCAGCCGCGTCCAACTGCGCGGGGAAGGTGAAGGACCCGGCGGCGGGGCCCGCGGGAAAAAGAAGAAGGACGAGGGCACGTGAACATCTCGGAAGTCTTCATCAAGCGCCCTATCGCCACCAGCCTGTTGATGCTGGGCGTGGCCGTGTTTGGCGTCATGGCCTATCGCGCCTTGCCCGTGAGCGACCTTCCCAAGGTCGATATGCCCACGCTGTTCATCATGGCGAGCCTGCCGGGGGCGAGTCCGGAGACAATGGCTTCGGCGGTGGCGACGCCGCTCGAGCGCCAGTTCACGGCCATCGCCGGCCTGGACTCGATGACCTCCACCAACAGCCTAGGCGGCACCCAAATCGTGCTGCAATTCGATCTGAGCCGGGACATTGATGGAGCGGCGGTGGACGTCCAGACGGCCATTGCGGAGGCCATGCCGCTGCTGCCCTCCGGCATGCCCAACCCGCCTTCTTTCCGCAAGTTCAACCCCTCGGACATGCCCATCCTGCGGCTGGGCGTGTCGTCGAAGACGCTGCCGCTTTACGAAGTCGACGATTACGCGGAGACGGTGATTGCGCAAGGGATTTCGACGATCAGCGGCGTGGCGCAAGTGCGGGTGGAAGGCTCGCAGAAGTATGCGGTGCGGGTGCAGGTCGACCCCAACAAGCTCGCGTCGAAGCAGATCGGCATCAACGAGGTGGATAACTCCATCCGGGATTGGAACGTCAACCTGCCGACCGGGGCGCTGTGGGGCCGCAACCAGTCGTACAACATCCAGGCGACTGGCCAGCTCATGAACGCGGCGGCGTACCGGCCGCTGGTGGTGGCCTGGCGGAACGGATCGCCGGTGCGCCTGGAGCAGGTGGCAGACATCAGCGACAGCGTCGAGGACACGCGTAGCGCTTCCTGGATCTACCGGCACGACACGTCACAGCGCAACATCAGCCTCATGGTGATGCGGCAGCCGGACGCCAACACTATCGAGGTGGCCGACCAGGTCAAGAAGCTGTTGCCGGTGTTTCAGGCGCAGTTGCCGCCCTCGGTCGAGCTGATCGTGGCCAGCGACTGGTCCAAGCAGATCCGGGAATCTTTCCAGGACATCAAGTACACGATGATGATCACGCTGGGGCTGGTGGTGAGCGTGATTTTCCTGTTCCTGCGAAAGCTTACCGCCACCATCATCCCGAGCCTGGCGCTGCCGTTCTCGGTGGTGGGGACCTTCGGCGTCATGTACCTGCTGAGCTTCAGCCTGAACAACCTTTCGATGATGGCGCTCATCCTCTGCATTGCATTTGTAGTGGATGACGCCATCGTGATGCTGGAGAATATTGTCCGGCACATCGAGAAAGGCGAGGAGCCGAAGGCGGCAGCGTTGCGGGGGTCGAAGGAAATCGGCTTCACGATCGTTTCGATGACCGTGTCGCTGGCGGCCGTTTTTATCCCGCTGTTGTTCATGGGTGGGACGATGGGACGGCTGTTCCGGGAATTTGCCGTTACCATCACCACGGCCATCCTGATTTCGGGCGTGGTTTCGGTGACGCTGACCCCCATGCTGTGCAGCCGGCTGCTCCGCCCGGCGGGCCAGGGGCGCGAGGGGCTCCCCGGGCGGGTTCTGGAGCGGATGTTCCAGGGACTGCTTCACGTTTACGACCTCAGCCTGCGCTGGGTGCTGCTGCACCGCCCGGTCATGTTGGTGGTATTTGTGGGCGTGCTGGGGGCTACGGGCTATCTCTACATGGTCGTGCCGAAGGGATTTATCCCGGAGGCGGACAACGGCTCGCTCATGGGCCAGTTGGAGGCCGCCCAAGGCACCTCGTTCGATCAAATGTCGACCTACGCCCGGGAGGTGGGCCGGCGGCTGATCCAGGACCCGGATCTCGACAACATCTCCGTCAGCACCGGTGCTAGCGGTTTTGGCAGCAACGGGTTCAACACGGGCCGGATGATGATCGAGTTGAAGCCGCGCTCGGAACGCGACACGCCCATCGCGCTACTGGTGCAGAGGCTGCGCGGGCGGGTTGCCGGGATTCCCGGAGTGCGCGCCTATCTGACGGTTCCTTCCGCGATCCGTTTTGGCGGACGGATGTCCCGGAGCCAGTATCAGTTCACGCTCCAGGCGCCGGACACCGACGAGCTTTACGCGCGCGGCCGCGACCTGGAGGCCGAGATTAACAAGCTGCCGATCGTGCAGGATGTCACGAGCGACCTCGAGATGCGGAACCCCCGGATCAACCTGACGATCGACCGTGACCGGGTGGCGGCGCTGCAACTGAACCCGATGCAGATCCAGCAGGCGCTCTACAGCGCCTATGGGCCGCGCTGGACCTCGACGATCTACGGGGCGAAGAGCCAGTACCGCGTGCTGGTGGAGCTGCTGCCGCAGTTCCAGGCGCACCCGGACTCGCTTTCTTTGCTCTACTTCAAGTCCTCCGACAACCGGCTGGTGCCGCTAGACTCGGTGGCGAAATTCATCTACGACTCCGCTCCGAACACCATCAACCATTCGGGGCAACTGCCGGCGGTGACGATTTCGTTCAATATGAAACCAGGTGTGCCCCTGGGCTCCGCGGTCGATGAGATTCAGGCCCTGGCCGATAAGACGCTGCCGTCGACCGTGAGCACCAGCTTCCAGGGGAATGCGCGGGCTTTTCAGGACTCGCTGAAAAATTTGAGCACGCTGCTGCTGCTTGCGATCGCGGTGGTTTACATAGTACTCGGAGTGCTCTACGAGAGCTACATCCACCCGCTCACGATCCTTTCCGGCCTGCCCTCGGCGGGTCTCGGCGCGCTGCTCACGCTGCTGATCTTCAAGGTGGATCTGAGTATTTACGCTTTCGTGGGACTGATCATGCTGATCGGCCTGGTGAAGAAGAACGCCATCATGCAGATCGATTTTGCTCTCGATGCGGAGCGGAAGGAAGGGAAGAGCCCGGCGGAGGCGATTTATGAGGGCTGCCTGATCCGGTTCCGGCCGATCATGATGACGACGATGGCGGCGCTGCTGGGGGCTTTGCCGCTGGCGGTGGGCTGGGGAGCTGGTGGGGAGTCGCGGCGTCCGCTGGGCCTGACCGTCGCGGGGGGCCTGGTCTTCTCGCAGTTGATTACGCTCTATATGACGCCGGTGGTCTACACCTACCTCGCGGGTGTGGGCAAGCGCCGCAAGGCGCGGCGGCCGCAGGTGGCCCCGGTGGCCGTGGCGGGAGATTAAGGGGGGCGGCTTGAATATCTCGGAAGTCTTCATCAAGCGGCCGATTGCCACCAGCCTTCTGATGCTGGGGGTGGCGGTGTTCGGAGTGATGGCCTATCACTCCTTGCCCGTGAGCGACCTGCCGAAGGTTGACATGCCCACCCTCCACGTGAATGCCAGCCTGCCCGGGGCGAGTCCGGAAACGATGGCGTCGGCGGTGGCGACTCCGCTTGAGAGGCAGTTCACCTCCATCGCCGGCCTGGACTCGATGACCTCCACCAACAGTCTGGGGAGTGCGTCTATCACCCTGCAATTCGACCTGGGCCGGGATATCGACGGCGCGGCGGTGGACGTGCAGACCGCGATTGCCGAAGCCATGCCGCTGCTGCCTGCCGGCATGCCCAGTCCGCCTTCGTTCCGCAAGTTCAATCCGTCGGACATGCCCATCATGCGGCTGGCGCTGACGTCGAAGACGCTGCCGCTCTATGAGGTCGACGACTATGCTGAGACGCTGGTGGCGCAACGCATCTCGGCGATTAACGGGGTCGCGCAGGTGGAGGTAAATGGGTCTCAGAAATACGCCGTGCGCGTGCAGGTAGACCCGAATAAGCTAGCGTCGAAGCAAATCGGCATCAACGAGGTAGATAGCTCCATCCGGGATTGGAACGTCAACCTGCCGACCGGCGCGCTGTGGGGGCGAAACCAGTCCGTCAATATCCAGGCTACCGGACAGCTCATGAACGCGGCGGCCTACCGGTCGCTGGTGGTGGCGTGGCGCAACGGGTCCCCGGTGCGGCTGGAGCAGGTTGCCACGGTGCAGGACAGCGTGGAGGACACGCGCAGCGCGTCGTGGTACTACGCGCCCGGCCGGGAGGAGCGCAACATCGGCCTGCAGGTGATGCGGCAGCCGGACGCCAACACCATCGAGGTGGCCGACGAGGTCAGAAAGCTCTTGCCGGTATTTCAGGCGCAGTTGCCGCCCTCGGTCCAGCTCAGCGTGCAGAGCGACTACTCCAAGCGGATTCGGGAATCTTTCCAGGACATCCAGTTCACGATGATGATCACGCTCGTCCTGGTGGTAGCGGTGATCTTTCTGTTCCTGCGGAAGCTCTCCGCCACTGTGATTCCCAGCCTGGCGCTGCCGTTCTCGGTGGTGGGGACCTTCGCCATCATGTACCTGCTGGACTTCAGCCTGAACAACCTCTCGATGATGGCCCTGATCCTCTGCATCGGATTCGTGGTGGACGATGCCATCGTGATGCTGGAGAACATCGTCCGGCACATCGAGAAGGGCGAGGCGCCGATGGCGGCGGCGTTGCGGGGATCGCGGGAAATCGGCTTCACCATCGTTTCCATGACCCTGTCGCTGGCGGCAGTCTTTATCCCGCTCCTGTTTATGGGCGGTACGCTGGGCCGGTTATTCAAGGAATTCGCCGTGACGATTACGGCGGCCATTTTGATCTCCGGAGTCGTCTCGGTGACCTTGACCCCGATGCTGTGCAGCCGGCTGCTACGTCCGACGGATCACAGCCGTGAAGGGTTCCTGGGGCGAGGCTTAGAGAGGATGTTCCAAGGGCTGCTGCACCTTTATGACGGCAGCCTGCGGTGGGTGCTGCGCCACCGGCCCGTGATGGTGGTGGTGTTCGCGTTCGTGCTGGGGGCCACGATCTATTTATACATCGTGGTGCCGAAAGGTTTCATCCCGGAGGCGGACTCGGGTTCGCTCATGGGTCAGATGGAGGCTGCCCAGGGCACCTCGTTCAAACAGATGGCGATTTACGCCCAGCAAGCCGGCCGGCTGCTGATCGAAGACCCCGATATCCAGAGCATCTCGGCCAATGCCGGGGCCGGCGGGCAGGGTAATCACGGCTACAATACCGGCCGGCTCATGATCGAGCTGAAGCCGCGCTCCGAGCGCCACACGCCCATCGTGCAATTGGTGCAGCGCCTGCGGAACCGCGTGGCGCACATACCCGGGGTGCGCATTTACATGAATATTCCCAGCGCGCTCCGCATCGGCGGCCGGATGTCGAAGAGTTCGTATCAATTTACGCTCCAGTCGCCGGACACCGCGGAACTTTACGCCCGCGGCCGCGAGCTCGAAGGCGAGATTGGCAAGCTGCCGACCGTGCAGGACGTCGCAAGCGATATCGAGATGCGCAATCCGCAGGTGAATCTGACGATCGACCGCGACCGCGTGGCCTCGCTGCAGCTCAACCCCATGCAGATCCAGCAGGCCCTTTACAGCGCTTACGGTCCGCGCTGGACTTCCACCATTTACGGATCGAAGAATCAGTACCACGTCCTGGTAGAGATGCTGCCGGAGTACCAGGAGCACCCGGATTCGCTCTCGCTGCTTTACTTCAAGTCCTCCGATAACCGGCTGGTGCCGCTCGATTCGGTGGCAAAGTTCGTCTATGGCGCCGCTCCGAACAGCATCAACCATTCGGGACAAATGCCGGCCGTGACGGTTTCGTTCAACATGAAGCCCGGGGTGCCGCTAGGTGATGCCATTGAGCAGATCCAGACCCTGGCTGACCGGACGCTGCCGTCGACGATCACCGCCAAGTTTGAGGGGAATGCGAAGATGTTCCAGGATTCGCTGCGGAACCTCAGCCTGCTGCTGCTACTCGCGATCGCGGTGGTGTATATCGTGCTGGGAGTCCTTTACGAAAGTTACGTGCACCCCATCACGATCCTCTCCGGACTGCCGTCGGCGGGCTTTGGCGCGCTGCTCACGCTGCTGATCTTCAAGGTGGACCTCAGCCTCTACGCCTTCGTCGGGCTGATTATGCTGGTAGGCCTGGTGAAAAAGAACGCCATCATGCAGATCGACTTTGCGCTGGATGCGGAGCGGAAAGAAGGGAAGAGCCCGGCGGAGGCCATTTACGAGGGCTGTCTGATCCGGTTCCGGCCCATCATGATGACGACGATGGCGGCGCTGCTGGGGGCTCTGCCGCTGGCGGTGGGCTGGGGAGCGGGCGGGGAGGCGCGGCGTCCGCTCGGTCTGACAGTTGCCGGAGGGTTGATTTTCTCGCAGTTGATTACGCTCTACTTGACGCCAGTGGTTTACACCTACCTGGCGGCGCTGGGACAGCGGCGCAAGGCGCGGCGGCCGCAGGTGGCGCCGGTGGCCGTGGCGGGGGACTAATGAACGTATCGGAAACCTTCATACGGCGGCCCATCGCCACCAGTTTGCTGATGGCCGCCATCGCTCTATTCGGGATGGTGGCCTATCGCTCGCTCGCGGTGAGCGATCTGCCCAACGTGGATTTTCCCACTTTGCTGGTGACGGCCAGCCTGCCGGGCGCAAGCCCGGAGACCATGGCCGCGGCAGTAGCTACTCCCCTCGAGAATAATTTCTCGATGATTGCCGGCCTCAACTCCATGACCTCCACGAACTCCCTGGGGACCACCCAGGTGGTGCTGGAGTTCGACCTGAGCCGCGGCCTGGATGGCGCGGCGGTGGATGTGCAGTCCGCGATCACCCAGTCGTCCCGCCTGCTGCCGCCGGGCATGCCGACGCCGCCGACCTTTACCAAGGTCAATCCGGCCGACCAGCCGGTTCTTTACCTGGCGCTCACTTCCGCCACTCTGCCGCTGTGGACACTCGATGAGTACGCCGAGACCCGCGTCGCGCAGCGCATCTCGATGGTGTCGGGCGTGGCCCAAGTGCAGGTGATGGGCGCTCAGAAATACGCCGTGCACGTCCAGATGGATCCGCACGCGCTGGCGTCCCGGCAAATCGGCATTAACGAGGTAGAGGCTGCCCTGAAGAACT
The DNA here is from genome assembly GCA_041482115.1 of Terriglobia bacterium. GTDB lineage: Bacteria > Acidobacteriota > Terriglobia > Bryobacterales > JACQDG01 > JBGPDC01. The sequence continues at coordinate 12,960 of JBGPDC010000035.1, forward strand.
GGAACGTGAACTTGCCCACGGGCGCCATCGTCGGCCCGCAGCGCGCCTTTACGCTGCAGGCCAGCGGCCAGCTCACCAGCGCCGAGGCCTACCGCTCCCTGGTGGTGACGTGGCGCGGCGGGTCGCCGGTGCGCCTCTCGGAGCTGGGCAACATTGTCGACAGCGTCGAAGACGACAAGACGGCCTCCTGGTTCTACACCAAAGAGACGGGCCAGCGGGCCATCGTACTCGCCATCCAGCGCCAGCCCGGCACCAACACCATCGACGTCACCGACGGCATCAAGCGGCTGTTGCCGCTCTTCAAGGCCGAAGTTCCGCCCTCCGTGAATATGGATATTCTGTACGACCGCTCGGACACCATCCGCGAGTCTTATCGGGACGTGCAATTCACGATGCTTCTCACGCTGGGACTGGTCGTGATGGTGATCTTCCTGTTCCTGCGGAACCTGTCGGCCACGCTGATCCCCAGCCTGGCGCTGCCCTTTTCGATCATCGGCACCTTCGCAGTCATGTACCTGCTGAACTTCAGCCTCGACAACCTGTCGATGATGGCCCTCATCCTGTCGATCGGCTTCGTCGTGGACGACGCCATCGTCATGCTGGAAAACATCGTCCGGCACATGGAGATGGGGAAGGGACCGATGGAAGCGGCCCTGGCCGGCTCTGGAGAAATCGGTTTCACGATCGTGTCGATGACGCTGTCTCTCGCGGCGGTGTTCATTCCCGTGCGGTTCATGGGGGGCGTGCTAGGCCGGCTGTTCAAGGAATTCGCCGTCACCATCTGCGTGGCGATCCTGATTTCGGGCGTGGTGTCGGTGACCCTGACGCCGATGCTCGCCAGCCGCTTTCTGCGGCCGCCAAGCGAGCACCGGCGCTCCTGGTTCCTGCGCGTGACGGACCGTTTCTTCGACGGCATGCTGCGAGTCTATGACGTGACCCTGCAAGGGGTGTTACGCCACCGCCCCATCACCATGGTGTTGTTCGTCCTGTCGCTGGGGGCGACGAGCTACATGTTCGTCAAGGTGCCCAAGGGCTTTGTGCCCGACCAGGACACCGATCAAATCGTCGCCGTGACCGAGGCGGAGCAAGGGACTTCGTTCTTCCGGATGATCGATCACCAGAAGGAAGTGGCGGAGATGTTCCAGAAGGATCCGAACGTCGAAGCCCTGATGTCCACGGTAGGCGGGGCGTCGGCTTCCACGCTGGGGGGCGCGAATTTCGGCCAGTTGGTGGTGCACCTGAAGCCGCGCGTGGAACGTAAGATGTCGGTGGACCAGATCATCGAAGATATACGGCCCAAGCTCGCCGCGATCCCGGGGCTGCGGGTGTTTGTGCAGAATCCGCCCACCATCCGCATCGGCGGCCAGGTGAGCAAGAGCCTTTATCAGCTTTCGCTGCACTCGCCGGACCGGAAGGAGCTATACACCGAAGCGCAGAAGCTGGAGACTGCCATCCTGGAGATTCCCGGCCTGTTGGACGTGACGAGCGATCTGCAGATCCGCACGCCGCAGATTAACGTGAAAATCGACCGCGACAAGTCGGCGGCGCTGCAGGTCAGTGCCCAGCAAATAGAGAATTCGTTCTACGATGCCTTCGGCCCGCGCTGGGTCTCGACCATCTACGGCGCCGCGAACGAGTACAAAGTTCTGCTCGAGCTGAAGCCCGAATACCAGCAGGACCCGCGGGCCCTCTCGCTGCTCTACTTCAAGTCTTCCGCGGGCCGCCTGATTCCCCTCGAGACGCTTACCAGTATCACCTCCGAGACGGGGCCGCAGACGGTAAACCACTTCGGCCAGTTGCCGGCGGTGACGATCTCGTTCGGCCTGCAGCCGGGTGTTTCACTAGGCGACGCGCTGACGCAGGTGGAGGAGACGGCTCGCAACACGCTGCCCGACACCGTTAGCACCGAGCTGATGGGCGCTGCCAAAGCCTTCCAGAGCTCGCTGACCAACCTTTGGCTGCTGCTGTTGGTGGCCATTCTGGTGGTATACATCGTCCTGGGCATTCTTTACGAGAGCTATATCCACCCGGTGACGATTCTCTCCGGCTTGCCCTCGGCCGGCTTTGGCGCTTTGCTTACGCTGTACCTTTTCAAGATGGACCTGAACATCTATGCGTTCGTGGGATTGATCATGCTGGTCGGCATCGTGCAGAAGAACGCCATCATGCAGATCGACTTCGCGCTCGATGCCGAGCGCAACCACGGACTCGCCCCGATGGAGGCGATCTATCAAGGCTGTCTGATCCGGTTCCGGCCCATCATGATGACCACGATGGCGGCGCTGCTCGGCGCTGTCCCGATCGCCGTCGGCTACGGGGCGGGCGGCGAGGCCCGGCAGCCGCTGGGACTGGTGGTGGTAGGCGGCCTGCTTTTCTCGCAGCTCGTCACCCTCTACCTCACGCCGGTGGTTTATACGTATATGGCCCGCGCTCCCAAGAAGAAAGTCCGAGTGGTTCGCGCCGAAGAACTGGCGAGGGTCTGATTACAGCACCAGTTCGGCGTCCAGGAGGATCACGAGGCCTTCCTGGACCATGTGGCGGACCTCGGGCACCACGCGGCGGAGGGTCTCCTCGCTGTCCACGACGGTGATGGTCACGGGCCGGTCGTCGGAGACGCCGAACAGCCGCTTGCGGTGCACCTGCTGGTGGCCGCCGAAACCCATCAGGCCGGCATGCACGGTGGCTCCGGCAACGCCCAGTTGCCGCAACCGGCGCACGATCGCTTCGTAGAGGGGCGTCTCATCCCACCGATCGGTCTCATCGATGAAAACCAGCAGCAGCTTGATCGGAGGCGTCATTTCGCAGTCTTCCTCAAGCGGCCGGCCACCAGGTAATAAAGTGTCGGGAGGGCCAGCAGGGTCAGAAACAGGGTCGAGAGGAGTCCGCCGACTACCACAGTCGCCAGCGGACGCTGCACGTCCGAGCCGATCCCGGTCGCCCGCGCCGCCGGTACCATGCCGAGCAACGCGACAACGATCATCATGAGCACAGGGCGCATTTGTGCCAGCGCGCCCTGGAGCACCGCCTCCTCGAGTGGAACCCCCGGCTCGGTGCGCCGCCGGTGGATCTCGGCGACCACCAGCACGCCGCTCATCACAGCGACTCCGAATAGCGAGATGAATCCCACCGCCGCCGAGACGCTGAGGTGAATACCCCGCAAGTAGAGAAGCACGATGCCGCCGACGAGAGAAAACGGAACATTCAGGAGCACCAGGCCGGCATAGCTGGCCGAGCCGAAGGTGAAGAACAGCAGGGTGAAGATGAGCGCCACCGTGACGGGCAGGATGAAAGTCAGGCGGCGCCGGGCGCGGTCGAGGTTTTCAAACTGGCCTCCCCAGGCCACCTGGTAGCCGGCTGGGAGCTTCACCTCCCGGTCAAACAGGCGCTGGGCGTCGGCGACAAAGCTGCCCTGGTCCCGGCCGCGGATGTTGCTTCGCACCGTAATCTGGCGGCGGTTCTCGCGCCGGGCGATGATGGTGGCGCCGTTGACGATGCGAAGGTCGGCGAGCTGCGAAAGGGGCACCCGGCCGCCTTCCCGCGTGGGGATCAATATGTTGCCGATAGCGGTGGGGTCGGTACGCGCTTCGGCCACGTAGCGCACGGTAACGTCGAACCGGCGCTCTTCTTCGAACTTGGTGCTGACGGCGCGGCCGCCGATGGCCATTTCGATGACGTCCTGCACGTCGCGGACGTTGATGCCATACCGCGCCAGCTCCGCCCGGTTGATCAGGATGCGGAGCTGGGCCTGGTCGGCCTCCTGCTCGATCGCCGTGTCGGCGGCGCCCGGCACGCGCTCGAGCAGCCCGAGCGTCAGCTGGCTGAACTCCCGGAGACGAACCAGGTCCGGACCGCTGATGATCACGGCCAGGTCGGCGGCCGAGCCGGTGACGGCCTCGGTAACGTTGTCGATGATGGGCTGCGTGAAGCTGAAGGCCGCTCCCGGAATGCGCGTCCGCAGCTTGCGCGACAGCTCTTCGACGAGATCCGCCTTCACCTTGCCCTTCGGCCAGGTGTCATAGGATCTCAGGGCCACAAAAAACTCGTTGCGATTGGGACCGTAGGGGTCGGTGCCGGAGTCATTGCGGCCGGTCTGCGAGCTGACGGCCTTGACCTCCGGCGATTCGCGCAGCACGGTACGGATCTGAGCGGCCATCTCGGCCGACTTGGCGAGGGATATTCCCGCGGGGAAATTCGCGCGCACCCACAACACGCCTTCGTCGAGCTGCGGCAGAAACTCCGAGCCGAGGTAGGGCGCCAGCAGGAAGCTGGCCGCCACCGCCGTAGAAGCGACGCCGAGCACGAGGCCGGGCCGTTGCAGGGCGCGGCCCAGGAAGGCCGCGTAGCGCTGCTGCAACCAGCCGAGCGCCGGGTTCTCCCACGATTTGGTGTCCTTGCGAAAGAGGTAAGTGGCCAGCACCGGAATGAGAGTGAGCGCCAGCAGCATGGAGCCCAGCAGCGCATAACACACCGTGAACGCCATCGGGGTAAACAGGCGCCGTTCCACGCGCTCCAGGGTAAAGAGCGGGAGGTAGGCGGAGATGATGATCAGCAGGGAGAAGAAAATGGGCCGCTCCATCTCGAGTGCCGCGTGGCGCACCGAGGCCAGCACACCTTCTTGGGAACCGCTCTTCTGTTTTTCGGCCAGCGTGTGGACGATGTGCTCCACCATCACCAGCGTGCCATCGACGATGATGCCGAAATCGAGCGCCCCCAGACTCAGCAAGTTGGCGGGGATGTTCGAGAAGTGCATACACACGAAGGCAAAGAGCAGCGAGAGCGGAATCGTGAGGGCTGTCAGTAAAGCCGCCCGCACGCTGCCGAGGAACAGGAACAGCACCGTGACCACGATCAACAGGCCTTCGAGCAGCGTGTGGGAGACGGTGGTCAGGGTGTTATGCACCAGGTCGGTCCGATCGTAGATAGGCACCACGCGGACGTCTTTCGGCAAGCGCGCCGTATTCAGATCTTCGACCGCTTCGTGAATGGATTGCAGCACGTCGCTGGGGTTCTCGCCCCGGCGCATGAGCACGATGCCCTCCACGCCGCCGGGCTGGTCCTGCAGACCGAAGATGCCGGTTGGCGGTGCGGCGCCGATGCGGACCCGGCCGATGTCGTGAACGAAGACCGGCACGCCCCGCGCCTCAGTTACCACGATATTCTCGAGGTCGGCGACCGACTCTACAAGTCCCACGCCGCGGATGGCCATGGACTGCTGGCCATTGTCCAGCAGCGCCCCGCCGGCGTTCTGATTGTTGGCGCTGACGGCTTGGGCGATCTGGTTGATCGAGAGGTTGTACTTGCCGAGAGCCACCGGGTCGATCTCGACCTGGTACTGTTTGATGAGGCCGCCGAAGGGAACCACGTCGGCGACACCGGTAACTTGCAGGAAGCGTGGCTCGACCACCCAGTCCTCGAGCTCCCGCAGGCGCATGGTGTCGCAGCCCCGGCCCTCGAGCGAATAGCGGTAGAGCTCCCCGATGGGCGTCGAGAGCGGTCCGAGAGTAGGGGTGACGCCATCGGGAAGCTGGGCGTCCCGCAGCTTCTCGAGCACCACCTGGCGCGCGAAATAGTCGTCCACGCCGTAGTCGAACGTCAGTTCGACCACCGAGAGACCAAAGATCGTCCGGGAGCGCCGGGCGATCACGCGCGGCGCGGCGTTGAGGGCGCGCTCGAGCGGCACGGTTACCTGCTGCTCGACTTCCTCCGCCGCCCGGCCCGGAAACAGGGTGACAACGACGACCTGCGTATCGGAGATGTCCGGGTAGGCCTCGATCTTGAGCTGCGTGAAGGCCCAGGCTCCCAGTCCGATCAGGGCCAAGCCCATCACCACGCAAAGGAAACGCTGGAGCAGGGCGAAGCGAAGGAGCTTGGCGATCATTGCGCCGGGGCGGCGGGACGGGGTGCAGGTGAATCATTCGGACGCAGCAGCATGCCGCCGTCCACGACCACCCGTTCGCCCGGTTTCAATCCTTTGAGAATGGCTACCAGGTTTCCGGCGCGCTTGCCGAGGGTGACTTCCCGTTGCTCGAAGCGTCCCGGCGCCTGCTCCACCAGCACGATGTTGCGCCCGTCGCCCTCGATTACGGCGGCGTAGGGCACCACCGGAAGTGTCTCGACGGATTCCGTGTGGCGGATGGTGCCGTACATCTCCGGGCGGAAGCGCTGGCCGCGGTTCTCCATCTCGGCCAGGACCTTGACGGTGCGGGTCTGGGGATCGACGGTGTCGGCGAGACGCATCACACGCGCCCGGAACACCTCGCCGGGGTAAGCGAAGAGGCTGATGTCAAAGCGCTCGCCCACCTGGATGAAGCGGATGTAGCTCTCCGGCACGTCCGAGGAAACCCAGACGGTGCTCAGGTCGGCAACGGTCATGAGGGGCGCATTGGTGTCGTTGCGGTATTCGCCGGCCGCCACGTTGATTTCGAGAACCTTGCCGGAGAGCGCGGCGCGGACCAGCACGGCCTGGCCGAATTCGCCGGGCTGCAGTCCGAGCATGGTCAGCCGCCGCAGCGCCTGCTCCCGCAGGGCCTGGGCCTGCTCGACGGCGGCTTTGGCCTGGGCGAGGGCGTTTTCGGCGGACAACACGTCCTTCTTGGCTACCGCGTTGTGCTCGAAGAGGTCGGTGCTGCGATCGAAGTCGGCCTGGGTCTTCACGAGGCTCGAGCGGGCCTGGGTGACGGTGGCTTCGGCCTGCAAGTAAGCCGAATGGGCGGTGTCGGCGTCGGGGCTCTCGATGGCGAGGAGCGGCTGGCCTTGCGTGACGCTGTCACCCAGGCGCACCATCACGCGCGCGATCCGCCCGGGTACTGGCAGCACCACCCGCGAAACGCGATTGGGGTTCACCTCAATTTTGCCGGGTGAGACGACCTCCTCGAGGGGCATGGGCGCGGTCTTCACAGGCTCCACGCGGATTTGGCGGAGTTGCGGGGAATCTGGCGGCAGGACAATTATGCCCGGTGGAGCGGCTGCGGCCGGAGGCGCAGCACGGCCCGGATCTCCTTTGCCGGCGCCGTCGCTTTGCCGGCAGCTAGCGAGGGCCAGCAGGGCGCCGCAGAGCCAGGCACAGGCGAGGAGTCTCATCGGTTTACTGCCTGTCCGGAAATCGAGTCGATCAGATAGAGGCTGCGGGCATATTCGGCGCGCGCCTCGTTATAGCCCTGCACGGTGTCGTTGAACGCCCGCTGGGCGTCGAGCAACTCGATCAGGCTGGCTTCGCCCCGCCGATAGGAATATTCCGTCGTCTCGCGCACGTCGCGGGCCTCCGCCAGCATGTCCCGCTCGATGCTCTCCAGCAGGTCGCGAGCCGTCATGTGTTGCTGGTAGGCGTTTTGCACCTCGGCGCGAATTTCGTTTTGCAGGGCGCGGATGCGAGCCTCGATCTGACGCTGTTCCTGGCGCACCCGCTCGATCTCGCCTTGATTGCGGTTGAATACGGGCAGCGGGGCACTGAAGAAGAAGCCCATCGAATTGCCGGGAAAGCCGACGGTGTTGCTGTACTGATGGTGGTATATGGTGCCAACCGTGTAATCCACCTTGCCCTGAGCGATTTGCAGCCGCAGATCGGCCACCGAGCGAGCCTGGTCCCGGGTGAGCGCCTGCAGATCCGGGCGCATCTCGAAGGCTCGTTGCAGCAGGGCTTCGGAGGCGGGGACCGTGACGTCCCGGCGCAAATCTCCGAGGGCGTCGAAAGATTCGGAGAACGCGGTCCGTCCCATCAGAGTCTGGAGCCGGTTACGCGCCGTGCGGAGGCGCAACTCCGTCTGGCGCACCGCGTTGCGGAACTGCAGAGCCGCCACCTGGGCGCGTACGAGTTCGACTTTGCCGAGATCGCCGGCCCGGACCCGGTCGGTGTTGACGGCGACGATCCCCTGGAAAACCTTCAGATTCTCCTGCGCGAGGGCCAGATTCTCGCGAGCCTGCAAGACCTCTACAAAAGCGTTCTGAACGTCGAGGACCAGCGAGCGAGTAGCGCTGAGCACTCCCAATTGGGCCACCGCGCGGGCGGCCTCCGCAACCTCGACGCGGTAGCGACGCTTGCCGCCGCGCTCGAGCGCGTAGTCCACCCGGAAGTTCACCTCGGGCGGACCAACATTGGCCTGGGAGGTGGAGAACGCGAAGCCGCTGCCGAGGATGTCGTTGTAGTCGGCGCCGAAAGTGAAAACCGGGTTCGGGCGGAGACGGGCCGTAATGATCCGGGTCTCAGCAATCGTGATGTTGTAACGCTCAGCCAGCAGGCTCAAGTTGTGCTCGAGCGCCTCGTTGACTGCCTGGGCGATGGTGACCCGTTCCGGGACGGTACTTGCCGGGTCTGCCGCTGCGGCGGTCTGCGCGAAACCGCGCGCTGCGAGACCGCTTGCCAGGGCCAGCATCAGAAAAGCACGGTTCACCGTTCCGTCTCCTGTTGGGAAGAAGTGCTTCTGGCGACCAGCCGTTTCAACTCTGGGAAGGTTGGTGACCAGCGCGGCGGCGGGCCGCCTGCCCCGCAGACCTGCCGCCGCACTAGACCGATGCCGGCCGGGGACCTAACTGCCGGCACCACCGTTGGGGCTAAGTGCCCTTCCTGTGCTTGCGCTTCCGTTCCCGCTTTTCCTCCCTTTTGGGTTTTGACTGTCGGAATGTCCCTGGGGCGCCGGTGGTGCGGCGACAGCAATCGTCAACGGCAGGGTAGAGTCCATCAAAACCAGGGTAGCGGGCATCTTTCTCATCCAATTCTCCGGACGGAGGTCCTTGCCGTCCGTGTGCTTATCATGCGCTGAACGGCTCGCTCGGGGCGATAGCCCCGGTAGGCTAGAGAGCCACACCAAACCACAGGATTGGGACTGTGCCCGGCGTCCTACGGTTTCGGAGGCGGAGATAGCCCCCGCAGGGGATGGCTACCAGCGGCCTGGCGGGTCCACACTAAGGCGGGCGAAGTGGAGGCGCGCTTGAGCACTGCTGTACATTACACTTATAAGCAGGGCGCTGCCCGCGCTGCCCGGCCCATGTTTCCTGCCCGCATCACGCAAAACAGCATCCGGCGAGTGCTGACCATCGGTTTTACGCTGGTCATTGCTTTACTGCTGGCGGCGGGATTCTTCGGCCTGCGGAACCTCCGGGCCATTCAGGAAAATGCGGCCAGCCTGGTGAACGAGCAACTGGTGTCCACGCGGCTGATCGACGAAATACAGCGCCAGCAGGGCACGCTAAGCGCCGTCTTCTATACGCTCGCGCCGGACCCGGACTTTGTGGACACCGCGGCGGTGCTGGCCCAGCTCGACGAAGCCGGCAGCAACATCGAGCGGGTCGTCGTATCCATGTCCGCCTCCGACGAAGCGCCCTTGTGGCGGGATCTGAAGCGGGCCTCGGAGGCTTTTGCTGCGGAGGCGCGCCGCCTACTGGAACTCCCGGACCCTCCCACCCTCTCCTCCCGCGAGTTGCTCCGCCACCATGAGGAGGTCCTGGCGGTGGTGGCCAAGCTCGTCGAGAGCAGCTACCAAAAGGCCAACCTCGCGCAAAACCAAATTCGCGAGCGGTCCCGCGAGCTGGTGCGGGATTCGCTCCTGCTCATCGGCGCCTGCCTGGTGCTGGCCATCGTTTGCGCTACGTTTACGGTCCGCGTCAGCGCCCAGCTCTTTCGAGAAATGGAGTGGCAAGCCGGCGAGTTGAGCCGGGTTTCCTGGCACATGTTGGAAAACCAGGAATCGGCGGCGCGGCGCTTTTCCCACGAGTTGCATGACGAGCTGGGGCAGTCGCTGACGGCGATCAAGGCTAACCTGATGGGCCTGGGGGCCGTCCTCGACGCCAATCCGGCCGGCCGGCGGCGTCTCGAAGACTGCGTGAAGCTGGTGGACGAAGCCACCACCAACGTGCGCGAGCTTTCCCAGTTGCTCCGGCCGACGATACTGGACGACTTCGGCCTGGACGCCAGCCTGCGCTGGCTCTGCGACGGGTTTACGGAGCGGACCGGCATCACCGTCCGCTACGAGTCGGACCTGGGCGGGCGGCTGCCGGAGGAGACCGAGACCCACCTGTTCCGCATCGCGCAGGAGGCGCTGACCAACGTCGCCCGGCACTCCGGCGCGAGGGAGGTGGAAGTGCGGCTCCAGGCCTCTGGCGACCGCGTGGCGCTGGCCGTGGCGGACAACGGGCGCGGCCTGGCTTCGCCGCAGGGGCCGCAAGCGGGCCTGGGCATGATCGGCATGCGGGCGCGGGCGCGCAGCGCCGGGGGGGAGCTGAGCGTCCACTCCGCCGCGGGAGCGGGCGTTAGAATTGAAGTGCAGGTGCCGGCGCGCGTGATCCCCGATGCTAAAGAAAATTCGAATCTTGTTAGCCGATGACCACGCCGTCGTGCGCCAGGGATTCTCGCTGATCCTGAGCGCCCAGCCGGACATGGAGATCGTAGGGGAGGTTGGCAATGGCCGCGAGGCCGTCGAACTGGCCGGGCGGCTGCATCCCGATGTGGTGGTCATGGACGTGGCCATGCCCGAGCTGAACGGGATCGAAGCTACCCGGCGCCTGGCCGACTCGGCGCCGCGCGCCCGGGTGCTGGCGCTGAGCATGCACAAGGACGCGGTCTACGTGCGCGAGATCCTGCGCGCCGGGGCGCGCGGCTACTTGCTCAAGGACGCCATCGACCACGATCTGGTTGCGGCGGTGCGCTCCGTGGCCCAGGGCGAAGCCTACCTCAGTCCGGCGGTTTCGGAGGCCGTTCTCAGCGACTACCGCCGCCACGTCAAGGACCCGCTCGACCTGCTGACCAGCCGCGAGCGCGAGGTGCTGCAGATGATCGCCGAGGGCAAGACCAACAAGGAAATCGCGACGCTGCTGAGCCTCAGCGTTTACACCGTGGACGCTCACCGGGGCCGCATCATGGAGAAGCTGAACCTGCACAGCATGGGCGAGCTGGTGCGGTTCGCTATGCGCAACGGCTTGATCGATTGAGGGCGCTTATCCTTTATTGGCCTGCCGGGCACTAGCCTGCCGGGCGCGCTCGGCCAGGATCTCGACCAAAGCAGGATGCCCGTCGAGCGGCTCGCCGCAAACGATCTCCGTGCCTTTATGGGTGCGGGCCAGATCTTCGGCGAGGCGGGGCAGATCCCGTTGCAGGTGCAGTCCCAGGGTCAGGAAGTAAGGGACAATGACGATGCGCCGGGCGCCCTGCTCCACCAGGCTGGCCACGGCCTGCGGCAGGTCCGGACGGCCGTTCTCGAGGAAGGCGGCCTGCCACAGCTCGAGATTCGCCCGCGCCGCGGCGGCGCGTGCCACGCTCCGCACGGCTTCGTTGGCCGTTTCAATCGAGGAGCCGTGAGCGAAGAAGACGACGCCGGTCGGGCTAGTGCGCGGCACTCTGGATGTATTCCCTCATGTGCCGGATCTCCTCGGCCTTCTTATCCAGATCGTAGTACATGAGGTCGCGCATGGAAACCAGTTGCACCACCTTGCCGCCCCGCAGGACGGGGAGGTGACGGCAGCGGTTGGCGTGCATGACTTCCATGGCTTCATCGGTGGTGACCGACTCATCGATCGCCGTCGGGTTGGGAGTCATCACCTCGCCCACCCGTACCGCCCGCGGGTCACGCCCTCCCACGACGATCCGGCGGAGCAGATCGCGCTCGCTGAAAATGCCGCAGAGCTCGCCGTTTTCCAGAACCAGGATCGCCCCGACCCGTAACTCCGCCATCTTCGAGGCTACTTCCCACACCGTCTGGTTAGGTTCGGCGGAATACAGTTCTCGATCGCCCAGCACCTGTGAAACACGTGCCATCGCAACCCTTCCCCTTCTAAAGCACAAATACGATACCACGGGCTCCCGGGGCTGGCAATACGTACCGGAACCCGGAGGCCAGGTCCACCACAGTCCGTCAGGGCGCTAGCCAGAAACGATCAGGGGCGCGGCGGGGGCTTTGGCAGACTCGAAATGCCGCTGGAGCAGATCGAGGAAGCGGCGGCCCAGGCGCCGGCCGTTGTCCTCATCGAGGGCCATCCGCAGCAAAAACACCAAGATACCGAGGACGTCCGTGTCGCGGGTGCGGGCCATGCCGAGCCGCTCGGTCTCGGCGGTACGGAACTGCTGGAGCTGCTCCTGTACCCGCGCCACGATGGCCTGGCCCAAAGGAGAGTCGGGCATGGTCTGGTAGTAAATTCCACTATCCAAACTTTTGTAGGTGCGGACCAGGGCATCGAGGGCCTGGCTGGCGTCGTGGTCGACCGCCCCGGAGACCTGGAGCGCCGCTCCAGTTACCGCCTGGGCGGTGAAGTTCAGAAGCTCTTCTTGCTCCCGCAGGAAGTCCTCGGTGATGCGGACTTCCTTGTACGGAAACTGACCGGGGTCGAGGCCGGCCCGCCGCTCATGGGCGCGGGCTTCGACCAGATAGGCGCAGTCGAAGGGGCAGCTAAGGCTCTCCTCGCGCTCTTTGCCGCAACACTGGGGGCAGATCTCGGAACGCAGCGCCGGACAGGCGCGCTTGGCTTTACGGCTCTCGCAGATGGAACAAGTCACCTTGTTATTATAGGGTTTGCCTTCGCTCGACCACCAGCGGCAAGGCGCGTGGATTCTGCTGACCTACGTGCTGCTGGCGTCTGTCTATCTGCTGTACCTGCCCCACGCGGAATTTGTACTGGACGACTGGTTCGTCCTGGGACGCTACCAGCAGGCGCGCGAGGCCGGCGGCTCCGCGCCGTTTCACGTCTTCCAGCAGATCGTCCAGAACCAGTTTCATGGGCAGTTTCGCTTTCAATGGCTGAGCTTCTCGCTGGGTTATCTCCTCTGGCTGCTGGCCGGCTACTCACCGCGCGTGGTGTTTCTGGCGAGCCTGGGGCTGCATGTCGGCTGCGCCCTGGCCTGGAGGCGGGTGCTGGTTCGGCTGGGTGTCCCGAGCGCTACGGCGGTGCTGGCGGGGGCCCTGTTTCTCCTGCTGCCGACCACTCACGGAGCGCTGCTGTGGAGCTTCAACTGCACGTTTTTCCTGTGGTCGACCTTGTGGTTCCTGCTGTATCTCGGCTCACTGGCTGAGACCTTGCGCGCGGAGCGGCTCGAGACCGGTGCGGCGGCGCGCCAGGCGCTGTTTCTTCTGCTGGCCTTGTTCTCGGGTGACCCGGTGTTCGGGCTGCTGGTGGCAGCCGCTCCCCTCGCTGGCTGGTGGCTCCGCTCCAGAGCTACTGTCAGCACGACTTTGCTCGCTTGGGGGGTGCTGGCGGTGGCCGTGCCCTGCTATGCGCTGGTGGTGAATCGCGCTCCCGTATTGCAGGCGGGCGTCGGTGTGCGGTACGAGTTCACGCCCGCTTCGATCGCCGGGAATCTCGCGACTATTTTTGCAACCTACCGCAAGCTCACCGGCTGGACGGCCGACTCTTACTATCATCTGCGGGCCTCGGGACCGGCACTGGCGGCGGCTGGCCTCGCGGTTGCGGTGGCGGCCTGGTGGTGGCGACGGGCGCCGGTGGCGGCCCCGGCCGCCCGGCATCCGCTGTGGCTTGCCGGCGGGCTGTGGGCGGCGGCTTACGGGCCGATCCTGTTCATCCGCGGGCACGAGTTCCGTTACGATTACGTGCCGAGTCCCTACCTGGCGCTAGCCCTGGCCACGGCGGTGCTGGCCGGGCGCGCCCTTAGTCTGCCACTGGCGGCCGGCCTCCTGGCATGGCTGGCGATGGCGTCGGTAGCAGATCTGCAGCAGTCCTGGATCCCACAGTCGGAAGACCTGCGCGCCGTGGCCGGATGGCTCAAATCGGCGCGCGGCGTCGAGCCGCGGGACTTGTTCATCGCTTCCGGTACGACGCAGTGGATCGGCACCGCTCCACACTTCGCGTTTCTGGCCGGGTGGGGATCGAGTCCCTGGGCCGAGCACGTCACGGGCGTGCGCGGCGTGGAGGCCGCCTGCGAGATTGTCGAGGACCGGGGCCGCCTCCGGGTCTACCACCGGAACTACATGCGGGACTGGGGGCCGCAGGAGGCCGCGCATACGCACGTGGTGCTGGTGCAGGGCGCGCGTCCGCCCGCCGGACGGACCCTGCTCGCGCGGGAGGTGGAAACTGGCGGGTACGAGTTATATGCTCTAAGCGGTTACCGCGGCCCGGCCATCGAGTCTCGGCTCTACGCCCGCGATCAACTGGCGATCTTTGAGGACGAGGTCTACTTTGCAAGACGGCTCTCCGACCTGGTGGCGCCGTAACGCCGCGCGCCGGTGGGCACTGGCGGGCCTTCTCGCGGTGCTGCTCGGCCGGATCGCGCTTACCTATCCGGTCTTCAACGACACCTTCGACGAGGCGGGGCACCTTCGCGCCGGGCTCGAGATCCTCGAGCGGGGACGCTTCACGATTCAGGCCGAGCAGCCGCCGCTGGGACTTGCGGTGCTGGCAGCGCTGCCGTATTACCTGGGCGGGTTGCGGTTGGGCGCCGTGGATGACCTCTGGGGCAGCGGCGCTTGGGCGACGCACGAGACGGCGTTCTATTGGCGTACTCTCGCTCTCGCCCGCGCCGGCAACCTGGTCTTCGCGAGCCTGATTTTCCTGTTCGTATACCTGTGGAGCGCGCGGCTCGCTGGGCCTTGGTCCGGAGTGGCGGCTGCCGCCGCCGTAGCCTGCTGCCCGACGATACTAGGTCACGCGTCGCTCGCGACGCTGGACGCGGGGGGCGCCGCCGGGATGCTGGCAGCCTCTTATTTTTTCTGGCGCTGGAGCGAGCAGCCGGGCTGGAGGTACTGCCTGGCCTCGGCCGTGGCTTTTGCCGGCGCGGTGCTGTGCAAGCTTTCGGCGCTGGTGTTCTTGCCGCCCATCGCGGCAGTCTACTGCCTCGCCGCGCGGCGCCGCTCGATTCCGCGCGCCGTCGTTTTCGTAGCAGTCTCCGCGCTCCTCATCTGGGCGGGGTACGGCTTCGGGACGGGCGTACTGGTGCCGCCGGGACATGGCTACGTGAGTCCTTTCAGCCGGGGTAGCGGGAGCAGTCTGCCGAACCTGCTGGTGCGGACTTTGGGGCCGCTCCACGTGCCGGCGCATCGCTTTCTCCAGGGCATTATCGAAGTGCTGAGCCACAACGAGAGCGGACAGCGGGCCTATCTACTCGGCCATTTTTCGGGACACGGCTGGTGGTATTTCTTCCCCGTCGCGGTGGCTGTGAAGAGTACGCTGCCGCTGCTCTTGCTGGCCGCGGCGGGCGCTATCGCGAGGCCGCGGCAGGCGTGGAGGCCTCTCGTAGCGATCGGGGTGGTAATGGCTGCCGGGATGGCGTCCCACCTGAACCTTGGCGTGCGGTACGTCCTCGTCGTGTTCCCGTTTCTGGCCATTCTGGGAGCGAGTGCCTTTGCTTCGGGACGGCGCGCCGTGACCGCGGCGGCGGTAGTCCTGCTCGGATGGCACGCGGTCGAGTCGATCGCGGCCCATCCGGATTACCTGGCCTACTTCAACGAGGTGGCGCGCGGCCGGGAAGAGCGCTTCCTGCTCGATAGTAACCTCGACTGGGGCCAGGACCTGGCGAGGCTCGGACGCTACCAGCATGACCAGCTGATCAGTGATCTGCGCCTGAGCTACTTCGGACGGACCAACCCGGAAAAGGCCGGCGTCCAGCCGAGCCCGCTCCGCGCCGGCCAGCCCGTGCATGGCTGGGTAGCAGTCAGCCTCAACAACCTGCTGGGACTCTACAACGATCCGGGGGATTTCGCATGGCTGCGGGAACGCCGGCCGGAGGCGCGCATCGGCAAGTCGATTTGGCTATATTATGTGCCCTGATTCAGGGACTGACCGCCGCTTCGGCCCGGCCGAGCAACTCGTTGTGACCCGAGAGGGAGCGGTAGAGTTCCACTTGAACCTGGTCCGCCGGCGGAAACTCGTGTAGCCGAAGTTGGCCAGTCCAGCCGGGACTGCTCAGGATGACCGGCTGAGCAATCCAGAAGTTCTCGATATTGCGGCGGCCCCAATGCTGCCATCTATCCTCCTGGCGAAAGCTGATGATGGCGGTGAGGTGGCCTGCGGCGCTGGCGTCGCCCTGCGCGAAAAACGAAACGAGAAGATCGGGTCCATCGCGGCGGGCCGTGATCTGGCTAATGCCGGGGTTGCCTGGGCCAGGTTCGGTGACTGGGGTCATTTCATAAGGGAGGGCGGCCGGATTGATGGCGTACGCCGCCTGCTCGCCGTGCCAGCCGGTAAAGCGCACGACCAAGAACTTGCTGGTCGTGACGTAATCGAAAGCCGGTGGGCCGTCACCGTAAGCCGTGTTGATGAACACGCCGCCGGGGGCCGGGGCACTCGAGAGCGCGCCGAGCAGGTGGCCGTGGCGCGCCTCGTCCCGGGTCAGCAGGTGGACCCAGCACTCGGGGTCCTGGGGGGTGACGAAGTACGCCGGTCCGATCAGGAACGGGAAATCTTCGAGCACGATCACTTCGGTGCCGGGGAGGCGCGGACGCAACTCCGTGAACATCTCACGGCGGGCGACGAAAGACCGTTCCCACAAGCGGCTCTCGCCCCGGCAGGCGGTAGCGGTAAGGAACGTAGTCGCCCCCACCGCCACCGCCGCCATGGCCCGCACGGCGCCCGCCGGGAACCGCGCACCCAGCCAGGCCAGCACCACGGCTCCTGCTGCGAACATTCCGACCGAAGGCAGGTAGTGATGCCGGGGCGCCGGCCACCACAGCCAGATCGGCAAGTAGGCCAGCAGCCAAAACGACAGCGCCGGCGGCAGAAGTCCCGCGGCTGGCGCAGGAGCCGGCCGTCTCCACAGCAGCCACACACCGCCCGCCAGGATCAGGGCCACCGCCAGCGTGAGTTGCCGGTCGGGGGTGGTAGCGTGCCGGTTCAAGAAAGCGGCTTGCTCGATCGCCGGAGGGCCGAAGGTGCGTAGCGCGCTGTCGCGGACGTTCTCGAGCACGACATGGGCAAGGCCCCCAGAGCGCGGGATCGGTCCGCCTCCCTCGCTCAGGCGGAGCCAGACCATGAAGCTGAGGGCCGCAGCGTAGGGGAGATGCGCCCACACGGTCGGTGACCAGCGCATCGCAAAAATCCTGATCACAAGGAGCGCCGCGAGCAGCGGCAGTACCTGGTCGTAGGTGAACAGGGCACATCCAAAGGCCGTAAAGTCGAGCGCCCATACCCACCAGTCGCGGCGGCCGCGGAGCAGCATCACGCTGGTCGCGATAGCCCCAAGCAACCAAAGCGTGGAAAGCAGGTTCATGGGCATCGCTTCGAGCCAGAAATGCGTCTCGCCGTGGAACGGCCAAAAGGCGAAGAGGCCGGCTGCGGTCCAGGCTGTGAATCCTGGCAGGCCGAGCAGTCGCAGCAGCAGGAAGAACGCGGCCACCACCAAACCGTCCAGGGCCGACTGGATCAGGTGGAGCATCGGCAACTGTCCGAACGGATCGCCCACCATCCGGTAGACGAGGTAATGCCAGAGCGGGTGCAGGTTGCGCCCCGGCATGTAGTGACGCATGACGTCCCACATCTGGCCCGCCCGAATGGCCGACAACCGGACCAGCCAGCCGCCGTCGTCGGCATAGAAACCCAGGCGCCCGGCCCCGGCGCCGAATACGGCCAGAGTCAAGGTCCATAGGATGCCGGCCGCCAGCCAGTCGGCGCGGGGAAAAGCTTTACCACGCATGCGGCACCGGGTGAGGAAAGTAGATCTGGTCGAAGTCGGGGCGCGCCTCAAGCTCGCTGCGCGTGAAGAGTCCAACTGCAACGGTCCCAGCGCCGAGCGCCAGCAGACGGAACTGGCCTTCTCCGGCCGGCACCGCCAGCACCGCTTTCGGCTGGTAGTGTCCGGCTCCATCGAAGACGAACACGCGGAGGTGGTGGAGATCGGCCGCGTCCAGGGGCCGCTCGCTGTCATGGCGGAACAGGGCAAACTGGCCGTGCGGGTTGACGAGCAGGTCGCGGCCTCCTTCTACGTTCTCGACGCCCGTGGCGAATTCGATCGCACTTCGTATTGCCCAACTTGCCCCGGTGACGAAGGCGGGCGCGGGTCCGAGAAGAGACGGTCCGCCGGATAGGATGACAGCGGAGCCAGTCTCTAAGGGGCGCGCCGTGGAGAGGGCTTCGATGGTTGCCGCCCCGATGCGGCTCTGCGGGATCCAGCATTGCCGCATTTCCTGGTAGGCGATCGACACCCCGTAAGTCACAGCCAGCAACGCGAGGGCGGTCCGCGCGCGGGCACCTAGCAGGCTCAGAACGGCCGTTCCACCCGCGACGACGAAGAAGGACGGCACGTACAGATAGCGCCATTCGAGCGCGAGGATCGTCACTGGCAGGTACGTAAGCAGCGTCCCAGCCAAGCCCCAGAGCAGCAGGCGGACATAGGTGGAACGCTCGCCGCTCTCCCCCCGGACCATTCGCAGGCCCACGATGAAGCACGCCGCGGCCAGCAGCAGCGCCACGAGCCAAGGCAGATCGAACCGCCACTCGGGACGCCACTCGGCCAAGCCCGGCACACCGGCCGACGCCAGCAGGCGGGGAAGGATCGGCCACAGGCTCCACGGAACGCCTCCGACGCGGCCACGAATGCTGGCGGCGAGTGGCATGCGATTGACGAGCAACGCGAAGGCGCCGAACAGAGTAGCCATCGTCGCGGCATGGATAGTCCAGAAACGCCAGAAGGGCCGGTGATCCTGCGGCCGGCCGAAGAGGTACTGCGTCACGGGCAGCAACAGGAGCAGAGCGGGGAAGATCTGTTCCCCCAGGAAGACCACGGCCCCGAGGCGCGCGAGATCTGTCCAGCGCCAGCGGTAGTCTCCGGATTCCGCGAAGCGCTTCCACGTCGCGTAGAACCACCAGGCCAGACCCAGCGCCTCCAGGTGATAGAAGGACGTACTCATTGACCAGAACAGGACGTTGTTGGCGGGCGGGAAGACGGAGTAGATCGCCCCGGCGAGGAACGCGGCGCGCTCGTCCGCCGTCAGCAGGCCCACCGTGCGGTAGAGCAGCAGCGCGGTGAGCAGGTGAGAGGCCCACGCGAAAAGGTTGTAGGGCCAGGCGGAGAAATCTGCGAGATAGGAGAGTACGAAAGCGGGAAGAATGCCGGCCCAGTTCATGCGGAACTGGAAATGGTAAGTGTTGTCGATCTGCCGGTGAAGATATTCGAGCAGCGTGGCAGCGCCGCCCGCGCGGGCGTGGCGGAACAGGCCGAGGCCGGTCCAGTCGTCGAGTACCGGAAGAGCGTGGGGCAGGTAGAGCAAATACACAGCGCTCATCCCGGCGTAGAGTAAGAGCACCAGAAGAGGCCGCCGAGACACTAGCGCCCCTGCCGGAACCGTGCCGGGAGATCGTGGCTCGAGATGCGGCTCGCGAAGTAGATCTGCTCGAAGTAAGGAAGCTGGCTCAAGTCGGCGAAATGCAGGGGCCCGGCCGGCGGCGGTTCGGCGCTCGCGAAAGATCGCAGCGGAACGAGACGATAGCCGGTCCCGGCCTCCGGCAAAGCTACGACCGGCCGGGATACGAGGCGGCCGTCGGGACCGGGCGCGAGGATGCGAAGACGACCAAAGCTTTCGCGTGGGAACGGGAGGTAGTCATCGCCTTGAAACAGCGCGAGGGTCCCGTCTTCGGCGGCCACGAGGTCACGGTCTCCGGTGACATCGGCAGCGCGCGTGTAACGCGCCAGCACACCGCGGAGCGACCAACTGGCGCCATTGATGAAAGCCGGGGCGGGCCCGGCCGCGAGCGGTCCGCCCGACAGGATGACAATCTCGCCGGCCGTGAAGGGCGGTTCTTTGCCCAGCGCGTCCAGCAAGGCGTGCCCGACCCGGCTTTGCGGAATCCAGCACTGGCGAATCTCGAAACCGGTGTATCCGATGCTCCAGATCAGGAGGCAGGAGGCCAGGGTCAACCGGAAGGGGCGTGCAATAAGAGTCAGCAAAGCCACGCCGGCCGGGACCAGGAAGAACGAGAGCACGTAAAGGTGGCGGGGCGCCGGGCTCGCCAGGCGCGCAAGTGGCAAGTAGGCGAGCACCGCTCCCGCTATCGACCATAGGAGCAGCTCGCCAGGGCGGCGCGATACGTGAGTAGTCTCGGTCTGCTTCAGGCCCCATGCGAACGCGGCCATTCCCAGCGCCGGCACGGCGAGAAGGGGCAGATCGAAGTGCCAGTTCGGACGCCAGCCGGCAAACGCGGGGACCAGGCCGAGCGCGCCCGTGAGCTGGGTGTTCCAGTGGCGCAGGGTCCAGGGATGGACGGTGTCGTAGCGCACTGAGATATTCGTGCCGATCGGCTGATGGTTCACCAGCAGTGCGTACCCGGAGAGCAAAAGCATTAACACAGCCGCGTGCGTGAGCCAGTAGCGCAGCAAGCGCGGGCGATCAGCTTTCGCGCCGACCAGCCACCAGGCCAGAGGTAGGAGCAGCAACAGCGGCGCGAGGATCTGCTCGCCGGTGAAGGCTACCAGCAACAGGACAGCGAAGTCCGTCGCGCGATACCGAAAGTCGCCGCGGGCGAGCTTGCGCCAGGTCCAGTAGAACCAGGCGGCGAAGGCCAGCACCTGAAGGTAGTGGAAGGCCGTGGCCAGCGACCAGAACATCACGTTGTTGCAGGCGGGAAAAACCGCGAACAGGGCGCCGGAGAGGAAGCCAGCCTCGGCGTCGTCCGCCAGTTGCGTCACGAGACTGGAGAGGAGCGTGGCGCTCAACAGGTGGCAGGTCCAGGCCAGCAGGCAATACGGCCAGCCGAAGGCTCCCGCCGCGAAGAACAAGGCAAAGACTGGCAGCCCGCTTGCCCAGAACACGCGGAAGTTTCCAACGTGGGTGTTGTCCACGAGGCCGTGCAGGTAAGTGGCGGCGCCGGTCAGTCCACCGGCGCGAGCCTGATCGAAAAGCTGCAATGTGGCCCAGTCGTCGAGCACCGGCAGGGCGTGCGGCAGATAGAGCAGGCGGACGCTGCTCAGGCAGGCGTAGAGCAGGAGCAGGGCCGGAGTCGCGGGCCTCACGGCCCCAGCCTCAGCGTGACCGAATTGTGCTCGGCTGGACCAATCCCCCAGCGCACCAGCTCGAGGCGGGCTTCGAGTGCGCCGGGAGCGGCGGCCGTGCCGAGATAGACGAGCCGTGACTCGCGGACCACCTCGCCCCGCTGCCACTCTGGAAACGGGTGGCGTCCATCCGCAATGAAGTGGTCGTCATGGCGTACCAGCTGTCCCGCGCGGAGAAATTGCAACCGGACGCGATAGTCCTCACCAAGGGGCGCGAGAGCCGACCAGTAGCAGGTCAGTTCCCATAGGTAGGCATCGTAGCGCTTCCAATCGTAGCCCAGGAAGCGAACCCCCGGGACCACTTCGGTGACTTGAGGGTGCGACGGGGCGGGCGGCGCAGCGTCCGGTGCGAAGCGTTGCCAGGGGGCGTCCAGCTCGTAGATGGTGGCGCGAATGGGAGGCGCCAGCGGCACGACGGCGCGCCGCCGGTAGGGTAGCTCGCCGCGGCTCACCAGGCCCTCGATCTCGTGGTTGACGCGGTTCAGGAACGGGGGTAAGTCGCGGAAGCCTTCGGCGAGAATCAGGAATCGGGCGTCCAGCTCGTACAGGCGCTCTACGGCCCGGCCGACCTCGGACTCGCCGTAACCGAGCGATGTAAAACGCACCGGATATTGATAATAGGTTGATAGGTAGTTCAGCAAGTTGGCGTTGAGATATA
>JBGPDC010000036.1:0-34374 GCA_041482115.1 Terriglobia bacterium
ACTAAGTCTATATTAGCAACTTGACATCATACTGTCCTCAGCGCGACAATCCATAGGCGAATAAAAAGCGAAAGTACTCCCATGAAAACCCCGCTCCGCAAGGCGGATCTCGAATCCGCGCTGAGTCTCTCTCTCGACTGGCGGCCCCGGGCGGCGCCGGAAACTATCCCCACCGGCATCCCCGAAGCCGACATCGTCTCCGGCGGCCTACCCCGGGGGGCCCTCACCGAGATCTGCGGGCCGGACTCCTCCGGCCGCACCACCCTGCTGCTCTCGATCCTGGCCCAAGCCACTATGCGGCAGGAGATCTGCGCCCTGGTGGACACTACAAATGTTTTACATCCCGCTTCCGCGGCTGCGGCCGGAGTCGATCTTGAGCGCCTGCTGTGGGTCCGCTGCGGGGGCAATCCCGAACACGCGCTCAAGGCCATCGACCTGCTCGCTCACTCGGGCGGTTTCGGCCTCCTGGTGCTCGACCTGGCCGGCATCTCCCCCGAGGTCGCCCGCCGCATCCCGCTGGCCTCCTGGTACCGGCTGTCGCGGACCATTGAAAGCACCCCCACGGTCCTGCTGGTGCTTGAAGCGCAGCCCACCGCCAAATCCTGCTCGGCTGTGATTCTCGAACTGAGCCGGGAGCACACCGCCTGGTCCGGCAAGCTCCTGCGCGGCGCGCGCCTGCGTCTGGACCGCCGCAAGCCCGTCCGCGCCGGTGGGGCCACCTTCGAGGCCCGGGCCGTGGCCTGAGAGTTACAATGAAGATGCATTATGGCAACGACCTCCAGAACCCTGACCCACCGGGAATGGATCACCCTGCCGGAAACGCAGGACGCCATCGAAGAAGTAGTCAATGGCGAGGTGCACGTCCTGCCTCCCAACCGCCGTGTGGTTCACGCCCGGGTGGTTCAAAGACTAGCGTCGCTGCTCGATCGTCAATTGGACGAGGCCACTACACAAATCTTCAGTTCCGTTTTTGGCCTGGTGATCCGCCGTGACCCGCTGACCTGCCGGGTCCCCGATCTGGCGGTGTTCCGGAAGGCCACGCTGGTTGAAGAGGACGGCTTTATCGTCTCCCCGCCGGAACTGGCGATCGAAGTGCTTTCCCCAGGCAATACCCGGCCGGATCGCGAAGAGAAACTGCGGGACTACGAGAGCATCGGCATCCCCGAAGTGTGGTTGCTCTCACCCGAGGCCCGCTCGGTCGAAGTGCTGCAACTGGAAGACAAACGATTGGTCACCACCGGGATCTCCAATCAGGGGATACTCCACCCCCGGCATTTCCCCGAAGTCTCCGTCGATATCGCCAGCGTCAGGCCGAAGTAACTTGGCTTGACATCCGCCCCCTCGCGCGCCACAATCTTGTAGGCGAATAAAAAGCGAAACTGAATCTCCTATGTTCGCCTGTCTCCACTCCCCCGCCGCCGGCCCCGCGCGCCTCGCCGAGTGCGCTGCCGCCTTCACCCCGCGCTACGAAGCCACCGCTCCGGACGCGGTCCTGCTCGACCTTGCCGGCCTGGACCGCCTCCTCGGCGCTCCACCAGAGATCGCCGCCGCTCTCGCCGCCCACCTCCACCGCCTGGGCCTCGAGGCCAGCGTCGCCATCGCCTCCAACCCCGACGCCGCCCTCCATGCCGCCCGCGGCCTCCCCGGCGTCACCGTGATTCCGCGGGGCGAAGAGGCCCGCTATCTGGCCAATCTGCCGCTCGAGCTATTGCCCCTATCTCCCGAAATCCAAGAAACTTTCAGCCTGTGGGGACTCCACCGCTTCGCCGACCTCGCCGCGCTCCCGACGGCCGGTCTCTCCGAGCGCCTCGGCCCCGAGGGACTCCAGCTCCAGCAACTGGCGCGCGGCGCAGGAGACCGTCCGCTCGCGCCCTCTCTCGCACCGCCGGCCTTCGAGGAATCGCTCGACCTCGAGCACCCCATCGTCCTGCTCGAGCCGCTCGGCTTTCTGCTCGCGCGCCTGCTCGTCGACCTGTGCGCGCGCCTCGAAACCTGGGGACTCGCCACCTGCGAGCTGCGCCTCCACCTGGCGCTCGAGGACCACACCACGCACGTCCGCACTTTGCGGCTGCCCCTCCCCACCCGCAACCACCGCGCCTGCTGGAAACTGCTGCACCTCGATCTCGAGTCCCACCCCCCGCAGGCTCCGATCGTGGCCGTGCGCCTCGCCGCCGAGCCTGCCCGGCCCCGCGCCATGCAGCACGGGCTGTTCCTTCCCCCCACCCCGGAGCCCGAGAAGCTCGAGCTGACCCTCGCCCGCCTCGCCCACCTCGTGGGACCGGAAAACGCCGGCGCCGCCAGTCTCCTCGACACCCACCGTCCCGACGCGTTCCGAATCGAGCGCTTCGTGGTGGCCCCGGCCCGCAGCGGCGTGACACTCCCCCGTCACACTCCTCTCGCCCTGCGTCTGTTCCGGCCGCCGCTCCGCGCGACCGTGCAACTCGCCGGCGAGCGCCCTATTCGGGTGGTCGCGCGCGGCGTCCACGGACAAGTGGTTTCCCGCGCCGGCCCCTGGCGCGCCTCGGGCGACTGGTGGGCCACGCACGCCTGGTCCCGCGACGAGTGGGATGTCGCCCTCACCGACGGCGCCCTCTACCGCCTCTTCTGGGACCGCCGCCGCGGCGCGTGGTTTCTGGAGGGGAGTTATGACTAGGTCAGGCTACAGGACAGGAACCAGTGTAAGACCTGGAAGGTGCTCGAAGTCGCGATAGTCGGCCGTGATCAGAGGGAGATCCCATTGCAGTGCCGTCGCCGCGACCCAGGCGTCTGCCGTCGTGATGGGCCGCCCGGCCAATCGGCTCTCCGAAGAGACATCGACCCACTGGCCGCAGGTCTGCTCGTCTGGGAAAAGCGTCGTGCAGAGCTCCAGGTGCTTCCGCAATTCTTCCACTCGTTTCGGTCCCCATTGATTCTGCCGGGGCCAGAGCAGAAGTTCCGCTCTCGTCATGAAGGAGATGAACAACTGAGAACCAGCTACCAGTTCCAAGCATTTCGCGTGCAACACATGGTCGGGCTTGAACAGGATGGACACCACATTGGTGTCGAGCAGCAGAACCCTCATTTCGAGGTGCGCGGTAGGGTGGGCTCCTGGCGCCGGAGTTCACGAATGAGAAGTCGAAAGCTATCGACTTCCTCCGGATGACCTAGATCCTTAAACGGGAAGGTTGTCACGGGTGGCTTAGCGCCCGGAATTGGAACCGTTCTCTCCGGGAGGGTTCGAGGGTCGAGAACTACCTTCGCCATGTCATTGAGTTTACCGCAAGCTGGGCACAGCCAGCGGGTAGGGCTTAGAAAGGATGGGCGCTCTCGCGGCCTCGGCCTTCGAGAGCGCCCCTTTCCGTTTAGAAGTGCAGCTTCAGCGCGAACTGCAAAATCCGCGGATCGGCCGCGCCGGTGATGGAGCCGAAGATCCCATCGCTGATCCGGTTGTGCAGCGAGCCGGTGGTGCTCATGTCCATATTGGCGTGATTGATGATGTTGAACGCCTCGCCGCGAAACTCGAGTTTCAGCCTCTCGCGCAGCGGGAACTGCCGCACCACGCCCATATCCACATTCACCGTCTTCGGACCCAGCATGATGTTGTGGCCGGCGTTGCCGAAAGTTCCCAGCGGGTTGGCCTGGAAGGCCGTGGGATTGAACCAGCGGTTGAAGCTCGCATTGCTCAACTGGTAGTTGCCCACCACGTTGGGCCGGTCGAGACCGACGCCCGTGAGCGAGCGGTCCGTACCGGTCAGGATGTTGAAGAACTCGCCGGTCGAGACGCTCAGGATGCCCGACACCTGCCAATCGCCGGCCAGGTGTTGCACCATCTTGTTTCCGAAGCGCGGGCTGGTAACCACCAGCGAGTTGTTGAAGATGTGCCGGCGGTCGAAACCGCAGTTGCCGCGGTCGGCCGCGCGGTTGTTGGGATTCTGATACAGCGGACCGGTCAGCTCGCCCGTAAAGTCGCCGTCCCCAATACAGTGCGAATAGGTGTAATTGGTGAGCGAGGTGAAGTTGTGGCTGAAGCGGTGCTGCACGGAAAGCAGCACGCCGTTGTAGTGCGCGTTGGCGCCGTCGTCGGTCTGCCCGATCGTGGCATAAGCAGCGCCCTTGGCCGCGTCCGTCAGGTAGAGCACGCGGCGCTGGTTGGTATTGCCGGTGGTGGAGGAGGGTCCCAAATAGATCGCCGGGTTCAGTTCCTTGGCCAGCCACAGGTGCGTGGTCTTGCTGCCCAGGTAATTCGCCGTCACCAGCCAGTTGCCCGTGAGCTGCCGCTGGTAGCTGAGGTTCCACTGCTGCATGTAGGTATTGTGGATATTCGGCGGAATATCGACGTAGACGCCGGCGGGAGTAAAAGCGACGTCCTTGGGCGGCGGGAACACCTGCGGGAACGGAGCGCCTCCCGGGAAGCCTTGATACGGACTGGTCAACCCGCCGGCCGGGTTGGGGATGTTGAGCTGGTTGCCATACGGCGGGGCGCTGACGAAACGGATGTTGTAGTAAGTCTGCGGCGTGTTGTAGAGGAGGCCGTAAGAGGCGCGAATCGTCTGCTTACCGTTGCCGGCGGGGTCGAACACGATCCCCAGCCGCGGCGCAAAATTGTTCCACCGGGTGTTGGTGTTGCCGGGCAGAAAGCCGGAGTCACCGTTAAAGATCTCGCCCGCCGGACCATTGGGGAACGCCGTGCTCCGCTGGTTGGCCAGGAATCGCCCCATGTCGAACTGGCTGCCCCGGCCGTAGCGGTCGTAGGCCGGAAAGTAGGGTTCCCACCGCAAGCCGGCATTTACGGAGAGGCGGCGGGTCACGTGCCAGGCATCCTGCACGTAAAGGCCCCAGTAGTTAGAGCGGTTGTTCTGCCGCTGCGGGTTCGACTGCGTAAAGGCGCTGGGCACGCCGAGCAGGAAGTCGGACAGGCCGTTGTTGGTGTTCTGGCCGTTAAAGGTGTACTGGCCGTTCGCGATATTGTTGCTCAAGGAATTGAGCTGCCCGTGGAGGTAGTTCACGCCGAACGAGATCTGGTGCGCGCCCCGGATCACGTCGATATCTTCCGCGATCTGGGGAAGCGTGTTGGTGTTGAAAAATCCCGGCGTGCAGGTCCCGCAGCCCATGCTGAACAAATTCGTTACGTCCATATAGATGAAATTCTGGACATACAGCGGGATGTTGATCCCTACCGTCTGGGGATTGATGAGATTAGCCGCGGGACCCCGATCGATGCGCAGGCGCGTGAAGGTGGCGTGAAACGCGCTGATCGTGGTGGGGTTGATGGAATACGTGTCGCCCACCGTGAGCGACTGGCTGCGGGGCGCCACGCCCGGCTTGGTGGTGGTCAGAATGTTCTTTCCGTCGAAGATCGCCGGGTTCCGGTAATCCGATACGAAGTACCGGCCGAAGATGGAGTGCTTCGAGCTCTGGTTGAAGTCGATCTTGGCAATGAACTGATCCTCGGCGCTGTTGTTCGGAATCCCGTAGGTGAGCTGACCACACGGACTGTTCGATACCGGCAGGTATTTCGTCAGATTCAGGGCCTGCTGGTTAAACCGGCTGATCGGGATGTGATTGTCGGGAAACCCGATGAGAGTGGCCGGCGTGCTGCGGCAGGCACTGGACATCAAGGTGCTGAAATCGCCGTTCAGCATGGTCTGGTTGGGAACGAAGCTGATCGTCGAAGGCGGGTCCGTCTTGGTGCGCGTCCCCTGGTAGCCGCCGAAGAAAAACAGCTTGTCACGCATAATCGGTCCGCCCACGGCGGCGCCAAACTGGTTCCGTTTCAGAGCATCGTGCACGGGGGCGAAAAAGTTCCGGGCGTTCAGAGCCCCGTTCCGCAGGAACTCGAACACATCGCCGTGCAGACCGTTCGTTCCAGACCTCGTAACCAGGTTCACGACCGCGCCGGAATGCATCCCGTAGCGCGCCGGCAAGGCGTTGGTCTGGACGCTGAATTCCTGCAACGCGTCGGGGAAAGGAAACGGCAAATTGACGTTGCTGAAGGCATCGTTGTTGTAGCCGCCGTCCATGACGTAGTTAACCGCGTCGAGCTGGCCGCCAGCCACGGAGAACGTCACCGATTGGGTCGAATAGTTCTTGCTGCCGTTGAGGCTGGAGCCGGTAAAGGAGCCGTTGGAGGCGCCGCCCGAGAGCAGGACGAGCTGGGTGGGGTTGCGGCCGTTCAGCGGCAGGTCCTCGATGCGGCGCTGGTCGATGACCTGGGAGATCGCGTTTTCGTGCGTCTCGGTCATGGTCACTTCGGCGGTGACCTGTACCTGTTCGCTCACCGCGCCCACTTGCAGCCGGGGGTTGATCACCGGGTTGCTGGCCACCTGCAGCACAATGCCGCTCTGCACGTAGACGCTGAACCCCGCGGCCTTGACCTCCATCCGGTAAGGACCCACCGGAAGATTGGGGATGGTGTACGCTCCGTCCGGCCCCGACATGACAGTGCGGCTGAATTCCGTGTCGGTCTGGATCATCCGGACTTCCGCATTGGGGACCGCCGAGCTGCTGGGGTCCTGCACCACGCCCGAAACCTGTGAAGTCGCGGTCTGCTGGGCCCGGAGGATCCCCAGACACGAAAATACCGCCAGTAACAAAACCCGTTTCTTCATCTCCCACCTCGTCTTTGTGAAAATACCCTGCCGCGCGTCGGGCTGTCAATCGACAGCCGGTTACTTTTCGAGAAACGTGGGAGTCAGGGCCACGGATGGACCCAGCGCAGGGTCTCAAACCGGCTGAAATCGCGGTCCGCAGACGCCAGGACGGCGCCGTTCTCGAGCGCCAGCGCCGCAAGCGCTGCATCGCTCACCAGCGGGCCTGCCGCACTATGACCGGCGACGCAGCTTTCCAGCAGTTCCAGGTGCCGGGGTCCCGGCTGGACAATGACCACCCCGGGCTGAGCCAGCCACTCGCGAATGATCTGAAAGGCCTCTGACGCCGATTTTGGATTGGGCCATACCCGCGGATTCGTAGACGTACGAAGGGACGTTGGCGTCGAGCAGAATCACCGGTGGGTTTCACCTTCCGCGTACGCCAGCAGCGATTCCACGTCGTCGTAGTTCAGTCCCGGGCGGGAGCCCCTGTGGGTAGGCTTCACCCGGAATCCGCGGCGCCGGGCCGGAGCGGCTCCCTTCACCAGCGCCGATCGGAGCAGATCGTTGAGGGTCTCGCGGAAGGAGGCGCCTCGTGAGCGGCTTTCCTGCTTCACCCGCTCGAGCACATCCTCGTCGAGCGCTACGGTGGTCCTGATGCTCATGATGGTTCTGTTCTAGCATGACAAGGGCCTTCCCATCGGCTAGAGTGAACGCGTGCTCCCCATTCGAGATCTCTTCGAGAGCCACCTGATGGTCCGCGACCTCGAACGCTCCATGGCCTTCTTCGGAGACACCCTGGGGCTTCCCCTGGCGCGCGTTTTCCCCGAGCGGAGAGTGGCGTTCTACTGGATTGGCCGGCCGGGCAAGTCCATGCTCGGCTTGTGGGAAGTGGGGACGGGTCCCCAGCAGTTGAGCCTCCACCTGGCCTTCCGCACGGATCTTCCGGATCTGCTCGCAGCGCCCGCGCGTCTGCGGGCGGCCGGGGTCACACCTCTCGACTTCTCGGGGAACCCGACCGAGGAGGCAGTGGTGCTGGCGTGGATGCCCGCGGCGTCGCTCTATTTTCGCGATCCCGACGGGAACCTGCTCGAGTTCCTTGCCATGCTGCCGGAGGCGCCCCAGCCCGAATTGGGGATTGTGGGCTGGAGCCGGTGGGCGGAGCGTCACAGCTCCACTCCCCACAGCTAGCTTTCCGGCACGACCAACAGCCCGTGCAACTCCCGAAAATCCGTGTCGAACGTCGCTACGAGGCCTTCGCTTCCCGCCCGCGCCACGCTGGCGATCGCAGCATCGGTGAAGCTCAACTTCCCGGACCTTTGGCCTCGGAACACCTCCCAAGTTTCGACAAAGAAATCCGAGCACGGGACAAAGTCAATCTCGGAAGCCTGCAGCAGAAGTGCGGCGACCGCGGCAGCGAGAGTCCGCCCGCGGCGAGCGTGCAGAACTGTCACCACCTCCAGAAACACGTACTCCAGGAGCAAGCCGCGGCCCCACTCTCCTTCTAGAAAACGCCGCATCGTCCGCGCGGCGGCCGCATGATGGGCGTCGCGTGTATTGTGGTAGGCGACCAGGAAGCTCGAATCCAGCACGATCATCGCGCGGTCTCAAAGGCCGTACACGACGTGGTCGATCCGCTCACTCAAGTCCTCATTGCCTTCCGGATACGCCTCCGGAACCAACTCCCGCAGACTACGCCGCTTGAAGCTGGCCTCCGGCCGGCCGAGGTACGCCCTGAGCGCCTCGTTGACCATCTCACCCATGGTCTTCCCGCTCAACGCCGCCCGCGCCTTCAGGGCCCGGAAGGTCGCCTCGTCCAGGTTCCGGATAGTGGCATCCATACAGCCACTGTAACACAATGTTGCGTAGTATGCGCCTGAGCGGTCACGAGCTTTTCCCATCTTTATCTCCCATCGGCTCAACGTTTCCCCTTCTCCGCTGGGTCTTTTCACTTGACCTCGCCTGTACACTGGTATTAGAGAGGTGGGATAAATATCACGCGTCAAAATGCAACAAAATACGACACTTTCAACACTTTTTTCCGCAGGTCTCCGCGGCTCCGGGGGTGAATAGGGTCGCCGGCGAAAAATTAAAAAATACAAAACGAACCCAATTTCCTACTCCACAAAAAGCGAATAAAAAGCGAAAATAAGGCGGTGTACCTCGAGCTCCATGCCCGCTCCGCCTTCAGCTTCCTCGAAGGCGCCTCCGCACCCGAGGACCTCGTCGCCCGCGCCGCCGGCCTCGGCCTCCCAGCCCTCGCCCTGCTCGACCGCGACGGCGTCTACGGACTCCCGCGCTTCCACCTGGCCGCGAAGAAGGCCGGCCTCCGCGCCCACCTCGGCGCCGAGGTCACCGCCACCTCCGGTCCCCGTCGCCCCCTGCTGGTCGCCACTCGCACCGGCTACCGCAACCTCTGCCGCCTCCTCACCCGCCTGAAGCTCCGCGCGAAGAAGGGTGAAGGCGCTGCGACGCCGGAAGAGTTCGCCGAGCACGCCACCGGACTCATATGTCTTACGAATGCTGAGCGCGCCACAGAGGACCTGGCCCTCTTTGGTAAGGACAACGTCTACGTCGAGATCCAGCGCCACTTCGAACGCGACGAAGAGGCTCGCAACGAGCGCGCCATCGAGGTTGCCCGCCGCCTCTCACTCCCGCTCGTCGCCACCAACGGCGTCTGCCACGCCACGCCCGAGCGCCGGGAGGTCCTCGACGTCTTCACTGCCCTGCGCCACCACACCCGCCTCGACACCGCCGGCCGCCTCCTCGCCCGCAACTCCGAGCGCCACCTCAAGCCCGCCGCCGAGATGGAGCGCCTCTTCGCCGACCTCCCGGAAGCTCTCGCCCGCACCGCCGAGCTATCGGCGCGTCTCGAGTTCACCCTCGCCGACCTCGGCTACGAGTTCCCGAAGTATCCGGTCCCGCCGGGCGAGACCATGAACTCATTCCTGCGCGAGCGTACCGGCGAGGGCGCGCGCCTCCGCTACCGTCCCTATCACGAGCGCGCCCGCCGCCAGATCGAGCGCGAGCTCGCCCTCATCGAGAAGCTCGACCTCGCCGGCTACTTCCTCATCGTCTGGGACCTGGTCCAGTTCTGCCGCCGCGAGGGCATCCTCGTCCAGGGACGCGGCTCGGCTGCCAACAGCGCCGTCTGCTATTCGCTCGGCATCACGGCCGTCGACCCCGTCGGCATGGACCTGCTCTTCGAGCGCTTTCTCTCGGAGGAGCGCGGCGAGTGGCCCGACATCGATCTCGACCTCCCCAGCGGCGACCAGCGCGAGCGCGTCATCCAGCATGTCTACCAGCGCTACGGCGAGCGCGGCGCCGCCATGACCGCCAACGTCATCACCTACCGCGGCCGCTCCGCCGCCCGCGAGGTCGGCAAGGTCCTCGGCTTCGAGCCCGAGATGCTCGCCCGCCTCTCCGGCCTGGTCCGGACGTGGGAGTGGAAGGACCCGCGCGACACCCCCGAGCGCCAGTTTCGCGACGCCGGACTCGACCTCGCCGACCCCCGCATCCGCAAGTTCTTCGAGCTGTATCTCGCCGTCCAGGACCTGCCCCGCCACCTTGGCCAGCACTCGGGCGGCATGGTCGTCTGCCAGGGCTCACTCGACACCGTCGTGCCGCTCGAGCCCGCCTCGATGCCCGGCCGCGTCGTCGTCCAGTGGGATAAGGAAGACTGCGCCGACCTGGGTATTATCAAGGTGGACCTGCTCGGCCTCGGCATGATGGCCGCCCTCGAGGAGTCGCTCGAGCTGATCCGCACCTCTTGCGGCGAAGAAGTCGATCTCGCCCATCTCCCGCAGGAAGACCCGGCGGTCTACGACGCGCTCCAGCGCGCCGACACCATCGGCCTGTTTCAGGTGGAGAGCCGCGCCCAGATGTCGTGCCTGCCGCGCCTGCGCCCGACGACCTTCTACGACATTGTGGTTGAGGTGGCGATCATCCGCCCCGGCCCCATCGTCGGCCAGATGGTGCATCCGTACTTGCGACGCCGCCAGGGACGCGAGCCGGTCGACTACCTGCACCATTCGCTCGAGCCGGTGTTGAAGCGCACCCTGGGCGTGCCGCTGTTTCAGGAGCAGTTGCTGCGCATCGCCATGATCGCCGCGGGCTTCACCGGCGGCCAGGCCGAGGAGCTGCGCCGCGCCATGGGCTTCAAGCGCTCCGAAGCCCGCATGCGCGAGATCGAGGTCAACCTGCGCGCCGGCATGGAACGCAACGGCATCGCCGGCGCCGCGCAGGACCGCATCGTGCAGGCGATCTCGTCGTTCGCTCTCTACGGCTTCCCCGAGTCCCACGCCGCGAGCTTCGCGCTGCTCGCCTATGCCAGCGCTTATCTGCGCTGCCACTACCTCGCCGCCTTCACTGCCGCGCTGCTCAACAACCAGCCGATGGGCTTCTATCACCCCGCAACCATCGTCAAGGACGCCCAGCGCCACGGCCTGAAGGTGAAGCCTCTCGACGTGACCCGCTCCGAGTGGCGCTGCACGGTCGAGCCGGACGAGACCGGCGCGCTTTGCCTCCGCCTCGGCCTCTGCTACGTCAAGGGTCTCCGCCAGCAGGCCGGCGAAGCGATTCTCCGCGAGCGCGTCCGGCGTCCTTTCGTAGATATCGACGACCTTGCCCGCCGCGTCCCCGAGCTGCGCCAGGACGAGCTGCGCAAGCTCGCCGAGGTTGGCGCGCTGAACTTCATTGGCGCCGCTCCGACGCACCGGCGCGACGCCCTGTGGCAAGCCGAGCGCGCCGCCCTCCCCGCCGGACCATTACTCGAAGAGTGTCCCGAGCTGGAGCCGGTCTCGCCCCTCGCCCGCATGACCCACGAGGAGCGCTTGCTCGCCGACTATCGCGGCGCCGGCCTCACGGTGGACCACCACCCGCTGGCCTATCGCCGGGCGGAGTTGCATCGACTACATGTCAAGCCCGCCCGCGACCTCGCGCACCTCCCGAGCGGACGGCCGGTGCGCGTGGCCGGCGCGGTCATCGTCCGCCAGCGTCCCGGCACCGCGAAGGGGTTTCTGTTCCTGAGCCTCGAAGACGAAACCGGCATCTCGAACGTAATCGTCACGCCGGACCTCTACGAGCGCAATCGTCCCGTGCTGGTCAACGAGCCTTTCCTGCTCATCGACGGCGTACTCCAGAACCAGGACAACGCCATCTCCGTGAAGGCCCGCCGCATCCAGCCGCTCTTCGCCGGCGCCGCGGCCCCGGAGTCGCATGACTTTCATTGAGTCTGCCTTGCGCTCCGGACAATTTTGACCGATACTGGTGACTGCGTGAAGGGCGCCGAATTCGTGCGAAGAATCCGCAAGCTGGGTCGTCAGCGGGGCATCCAGGTGGAGTGGAAAGCAGAACGCGGCAAAGGCAGCCACGGACTCCTCTACTTCGGAGAACGTCTGACGACTGTCCGCAACCTCAAAGACGAAGTCGACAGGGGCGCCTTTCACGGCATGCTCAAGCAGCTCGGGCTCGAAGCGCGGGACCTGGAGTAAAGATGTCCGTCATTCGTAGCTTCTGTTATCCCGTCACGCTCACCCCCGGAAAGAAGCGGGGACGATTCACCGTGACGTTCAAGGACCTCCCGGAGGCCATTACCTGGGGAGACGGCCTCGCAGATACGCTCTGGCAAGCTGCCGACTGCCTGGAAGAAGCGATCGCCGGCCGGATCCGCCGGGGAGCTGAAATCCCCGCGCCCTCCAAGCCGAGAAAGGGCCAGCGGCTCGTGCCGGTAGCGGCGCCTATGGCGTCCCAAGCGGCGCTCTATCTCGCCATGCGGGAAGCCCGGATCACCAAGACCGAATTGGCCCGGCGTCTCGGGTGCGATGAGAAGGAAGTCCGCCGCCTTCTCGACCCGCGGCATCCTTCTAAGTTGCCACGCATTCAGGAAGCGCTCGCAGCGCTAGGGAAGCAACTGGTGGTGGGGCTTCAGGCGGCGTAATCCAGTCATTAGCGCGCGCGGGCGCGGGTCCAGGCTTCGAGGAAGTCTTTGCCGCGATAGCGAATGGTGCGGTCGTCGATGACCTCGGCGCCGGGAGCGAGGCCGGCGTCGATCGAGAGAGAGTTCCGGGTGGTGTATTCCATTTCGACCGTGACCGGTCCTTCGATGCGGTAGGGCGGGATCTGGCCGATCTTGCGCGCGGCCCGCGTGGCGGCGGCCCGAATCGTCTCCCGCGCCTCCGTCGCCGACATCGAGAGACAGGTGTAGCGGCCGAGCCCTTCCTTCACCGCGGCCAGCTCGGCCTGCGGCACGATGGCGCGCAGCTCCTCGGTGGCGGCACGGTCGCCGCTCAGCAGGATCACCGGAGTGCCGTACCAGCCTGCGAGCGCCGTCCGGGTTTCCGTCTCGCCCACCGGCTGGCCGTTCACACGCATATTCTGGATGCCGAGCGAGCTGTAGCTGTGGGCCATGATGCCGCTCCGCACGTTGGCCTTGCTGTGCTGGCCGATGAAGGCGACGGCCGCGTAGCGGCGCTCGAAGGTCATGGTCACGCCCAGACCTCCCATCAGCAGCTTCGCCTTCGGGTGGATCGTCAGAGCCGACAGCGTTTGGCTGCCGTCGTGCCCGTCCCACACGATCACCTCATCGGCGCCCCCGGCGAGGAAGCCGTCCACCGCCGCGTTGATCTCGCCGGTGAGCAGTTGCCGCATTTCGGCGTCTTTAGGGTCGGTTTGGTCCTGCCGGCACACGCCAGCCACGCCCTCGGCGTCGGTGACGACGAAGACGGTCTTCCCCGTCTGGGGCCAGGCGGGGAACACCAGGAGCAGAGCCAGGACAAAGGATCGGTACGTCATGGACCGAGTATACTGCCCGATCCCGGCGGAGGTGTGTTGGGCTGGACTAGGCCTTGGCGAAGTAGAGGTTCAAGGCGCGGTCGAGATCCACCTTGGACATCTCGGGAAGGCGGTGCTCGTAGTCGGCGATGCTCTGCAAGATCCGCACCATGTCGCGCGGGTAGCAGGCGCGCAGGACCCCCTTGCCGTCCGGGTTGCACTTCAGCCGCAGGTAGTCCGCCATCTCGGGGGAGAACGCGATCTGGGCGTCCGAGCAGACCCGCTCGAGAATCTTGTCGAAGATCTCGGGCGTGATGGTGTCGATCTTGATCTTGTTCTGGATGCGTCGCAGAAACGCCTCGTCGGCGAGCTGGCGCGGGTCGAGGTTGGTCGAGAAGATGACCAGGGTCTCGAAGGGAATCGGAAACTTGACGCCGGTGCGCAGCGAAAGGAAGTCGATGCGCCGGTCGAGCGGCACGATCCAGCGATTGAGCAGGTCGCGCGGGTTGATCATCTGGCGGCCGAAGTCGTCAATGATGAACAGACCGTTATTGGCCTTCATCTGCAAGGGCGCCGAGTAGAAGCCCAGGGTTTCATCGAAGCGCAGCTCGAGCATTTCCGGCACCAGCTCGCCGCCCGCGGCGATGCAGGGACGCCGGCACAGAATCCAGCGCGGGTCGACATCGTCCTCTTGCGTCTCGAGCGCCTGGTGGACCACCGAGTCGAAGATGTTGATGATCTGCCCCTCGACTTCGATGGCGTAGGGGATGTAGACGTAGTCCTTGTAAATTCGCACCAGCCGCTCGGCGATGCTGGTCTTGCCGTTGCCGGTCGGGCCGTAGAGGAAGAGCGTGGTGTTCGAAATGATGGCCGGACCGATCTGGTCGAGCATGTTGTCAGGCAGCACCAGGTCGAAAAACACCTCCTTGAGCATGGCGCGCGACACCGGGTGATGGGCCGCCTGCTCCTTGACCGCGTGACAGTAATCGTCGAGCTTCACCGGGGCCGGTCCGATGTACTGGTTGATGGCGTACCGGTCTTGCGCGAGCTTCCGGCCGGCCGCCGAGAGCGACAACTCGTAGTCGTTGCCGGCCATGCCCTTCACTTCGCAGAGCTGCTCGCGCCGGAAGTATTTGAAGAGCTGGTCCATGATGACCATGCTGACCCGCATTTGCGAGGCGAGTTGGCCGAGGGAGGTGACGCCGTCGAGCAACGTCAGCTTCAGCATGAGGTCGACCAGCATGTTCTGATTCAGCCCCGAATCGAGCAGCGTGGTGGGATTGCGTGGCCGGAAGGTGTGTGATTCGGTGGGGGGCGCGGTTAGGGTTGCCATACGTTTCCTGGGCGTAGAGTAACAGCAGCGGCGGTCCGGCCTCGATAGGGGATACGCCTGAGAAGTGGGAGGAACAATGACCGGGGGTCGCCCTTCGCGCCCCAGATGCTACAATCGGCAGGAATCCCGCATGAGCCTTATACTCTCGAGACCGGAGTTGGCGTGCCGCCGCGGCGAGTGGCGGCAGGCTGGCCTAAAGGTCGTGTTTACAAATGGTTGCTATGATCTTCTGCACCCGGGTCATGTGCGTCTGCTCGAAGCCGCCCGCAGCCTCGGCGACCGGCTGATCGTGGCCCTCAACAGCGACGCGAGCGTCCAGCGGTTGAAGGGCCCGCGACGCCCGATCCTGCCGGAGTCGGAGCGCGCTGCCCTGGTAGCCGCGCTTGACGCGGTGGACGCCGTGACGGTCTTCGACGAGGATACGCCTCATGCCCTGCTGGAGGCCGTGCTTCCGGACGTGCTGGTGAAAGGGGCGGACTGGTCGCACTGGATCGCCGGGCGTGAGATTGTGGAGGCGGCAGGGGGTGAGGTGCAAGCTTTGCCGTTGGAGCCCGATTATTCTACTACAGATATAGAGAAAAGGATTCTAAGCCTGGACCATTGATTCTCCCCTTCCTTCGTGACCTGTTTCTAGAGCTGGAGCGCCACCCGGCCTTGCAGGCGGCGGCCAGCCTGAGCAAGAAAGAATCGGTCGAAAAACTACAATTGTCAGGATTGACGCCGACAGCCCGCGCCCTCCTGGCTGTCCTGTTGCACCGCTCGACCGGGAAGACCATTCTTTTACTTACAGATACGAACCGGGCGGCGGAAGCCGTCGCTGACGCGGTCGAGACCTTTTACGGTCTCTTGTTTTCGGACCGGAAGGGCGGCCCGCTGGTGCTGCCGGCGCACGACGTGCTGCCTTACGACGGCCTCTCGCCCCACCCGGAAATAGCGGAAGAGAGGGCCATCGGGCTGCAGCGGCTGTTGGCGGGCGGCAACCCGGTCCCGATCGTCATCACGAGCCTGGCCGCAGCACTGCTTAAGCTCGAATCGGCGGAGTTTTACAGGAGCCTGGGGTGCCGGCTGGGCAAGGGCGACGAGATGTCGCTTGAACTCGTGGTCGAAGAGCTGGACCGGATGGGCTACCAGCGGCACGAGCCGGTCGAAATGGTAGGGCAATACTCGGTGCGCGGGGGCATTCTGGACGCGTTTTCACCCGAAGAAGAGCATCCCGTGCGTGTGGAGTTCTTCGGGGACCAGATCGAGTCGATCCGCCGGTTTGACCCGGCCACGCAGCGGTCTACTCATGCCGCGGAAGATGCCGCCTTGCTGCCGCTTACGGAAAGCCCGCGGCCCGCGGAAATGGACGGGATGCCGCAGGGACCAGGATGGGAATTCCAGATTCCAAGGTTCCGGCCGCGAGCGGCTTCGCTGCTGGACCTGTGTCCCGAGGCAATCGTTGTTTTTGAGGAATTCAGCGCCGTAAAAGCGGCTGGGGACCAGTTTTTCGAGCGCTTGGAGAATTCGTTTCGCGCTGCCCAGGACGATCCGTTGCCGCCTTCGGAATACTACTTAAGCAGCGAAGAATGGGAGGCGCGGCTCGCCGGACGCACCGAGATCCGCCTGGAGGAATTGTCGCTAGAGGGGGAAGGGAAAAACTTCCACGTCCCAACACAGCCGGCCCCGCGCTTCCAAGGCAACATGCCGCATTGTATGCGCGAGCTCGACTCGCAGCTCAAGCAAGGGTGGAGAGCCGTGTTCTTCGGGGCGTCGGCGGGCGAGGTGGAGCGGCTGGCCGACATCTTCAATGAATACCGCGTCTCGTTTCAGCTCGGGCTGAAGGACCCTTCGTCGGCGGCCAGCAGGTACCTCGAGGAGAAGGCCTATCTCGCCGGCGAGGTGTCGAACGTAGTGCTGGTGCAGGGGGCGATCCGGCGGGGGACGCTGTTTCCGGAGTCGGGTCTCGCGATCTACGGCTCCGATGATCTCTTCGAGACTTCGGAGCTGGTGGCGCGGCCGGCGGCGCGCAAGTCGCACCT
Source organism: Terriglobia bacterium (assembly GCA_041482115.1). Classification (GTDB taxonomy): domain Bacteria; phylum Acidobacteriota; class Terriglobia; order Bryobacterales; family JACQDG01; genus JBGPDC01. The sequence goes on from JBGPDC010000036.1 coordinate 16,692, forward strand.
TTCGACGTTCCTCGCCGATCTCGAGGACTTGCAGGCGGGGGACTACGTCGTCCACGTCGAGCACGGCATCGGGCGCTACACGGGGTTGCAGTCGATCGGGCGCGAGGGGCAGTCGGAAGAGTTCATGACGCTCGAATACGCGGAGAACGCGAAGCTCTACGTGCCGCTCGCGCGTCTGGACCTGATCCAGAAGTTTCGGGCTCCAGAGGGGGCGCGTCCGGGGCTCGACCGGCTGGGGGGCGCGACCTGGAACCGCACCAAAACCAAGATCAAAGCCCGGATGCGCGACATGGCGGAAGAGCTGCTGAAGCTCTACGCCGAGCGCAAGCTGGCCGCGGGCTTCTCCTTCTCGGCGGACAGCAACTGGCAGCGCGAGTTCGAGGATGCGTTTGAGTTCACGGAGACCCACGACCAAGTCACGTGTATCCGGGACATCAAGCGCGACATGGAGTCGGAGCACCCGATGGACCGGCTGGTGTGCGGTGACGTGGGCTTCGGCAAGACCGAAGTGGCGATGCGGGCGGCGTTCAAGGCGCTGGGGGACGGCAAGCAGGTGGCGGTCCTGACGCCCACGACGGTGCTCGCGTTCCAGCATTTCGAGACCTTCCAGCAGCGCTTTTCGCGGTTCCCGGTGCGGGTCGAGATGCTCAGCCGGTTCCGGACGCCGAAGGAGATCAAGGCCGTGCTGGCGGACCTGGCGGCGGGCAAAGTGGACGTCGCGATCGGAACGCACCGGCTGCTCTCGACGGATGTGGCGTTCCACGACCTGGGGCTGCTGATCGTCGACGAAGAACAGCGGTTCGGGGTGAAGCACAAAGAGCGCTTCAAGCAGCTCCGGAAGAACATCGACGTGCTGACGCTGAGCGCCACGCCGATTCCGCGCACGCTGAACATGGCGCTGGTCGGGCTGCGCGACATGTCGGTGATCGAGACGGCCCCCAAGGACCGCCTCGCGATCCAGACCCTGGTGGCGCCGTTCGGCGAGCAACTGATCCGGACGGCGATCGAGCAGGAGCTGAGCCGGGGCGGGCAGGTGTACTTCGTTCACAACCGGGTGGAGACGATCTGGGAAATCGCGGCGCTGGTGCAGCGGCTGGTGCCGCGGGCGCGGATCGGGGTCGGCCACGGGCAGATGGTGGAAGCGGAGCTCGAAAAGGTCATGCTGAAATTCATGCGGCATGAGTACGACGTGCTGGTGGCGACGACGATCGTGGAGAACGGGCTGGACATTCCCCTCGCGAACACGATCGTCATCAACCGGGCGGACCGGTTCGGCCTCTCGGAGATGTACCAGTTGCGGGGCCGCGTGGGACGGAGCAACCGGCGGGCCTACGCGTACCTGCTGGTGCCGGAGGACGCGGAGCTAACGCCGCTCGCGAAGAAACGCCTGGCGGCGCTGCGGGAGTTCAGCGAGCTCGGCGCGGGATTCAAGATCGCGGCGCTCGATCTCGAATTGCGCGGGGCCGGGAACCTGCTGGGGGGCGAGCAGCATGGACACATCGCGGCGGTGGGGTTCGAGATGTACTGCCAAATGATGGAAGACACCGTGCGGGAGCTGCGGGGCGAGCAGGTCGTCACGGCTGGGCCGGTGTCGCTCAATCTGCACCTGGATATCCGGATTCCGCCGGATTACATCCCGGAGGAGAACCAGCGGCTGCGCACCTATAAGAGGATCGCGGGGGTGGCGAGCGAGGAGGAACGGGAGACGATGCGGCAGGAGGTGGAGGATCGCTATGGTCCGCTGCCGGAGGGCGTGCGGAACCTTTTCGATTACGCGGGGCTGAAGCTGGCCGCGGAGCAGATGCGGGTGCAGGCGATTGAGCGGCGCCAGAACCGGGTGTCGATCCAGTTCCATCCGGAGGCGCGGGTGGATCCGCAGAAGCTGATGGCGCTGGTGGGGAGCGCGCCGGGGGCGGAGTTTACGCCGGCGGGGGTGTTGAAGGTGACGCTCGGGGGGGAGCGGGCGGAGGAGATGATTGGCGGGGTGAGGAAGGTGCTGGAGGGATTGCGGGGGTGAGGCTGCGCTACGATAAGAGAGTGAGAGGGGACACCGGATGAACCGCTCGGAGGCCCTGGCTTTTCGGGACCGCTGGAAGGCCGTGAACGACGCGGAACGGGAAGAGTTGCGCAATACGCCGGTGGAAGTGAAGTTTCGGCAATTGGCAGCGCTCATGGCTTCGGCGCAAGCGCTCGGGTGGACCGAAGATCTGGCTGGCGAGGAAGCCGAGGTCCGCGAACGGTGGGCTCGCCTGCGAAAAGCGTAGGGCGTCTGATACTGCATCACTTTATGCCGTCCGGGCTAGACGTCTTCGACGAGAACCAAACGTGAGCGCTCACGCCTTGTGCGCGCTCGACCGGGGATCACTATTGCAATAATTGTTTGATAGGAGACTCATCTACGGTTTCGTTTCTATTGGCAAATCTAATATCGGCAACCGTCCATTTATTTGTAAAATCATCGTACTTCCAAAGAGAAGCAAATTTCCGTTCCGTCGAAAGAACGCTCTTGGGTTCCTTATTAGCCTCAGCCTTGAACTGAAACACCTTAACAATTAACGGATGCCATTGCCAGGTATTTTCACCTCTGATCAAACGGTAATTAATAGGAGGTTTTGATATCAGCTCATTAGTAACAACTCGGGTCACATTTCCTTGGCCTTGCGGGACGCAAATAGCCTGCCGCGTACCGGGAGGAGTGGGCGCGCATAAAAGGTCTTTGTCAACATTTTTGGGTGAGACATCAAACTCTTTCATATGGCCGGATTGGGTTAGCAGCCCGTGGATAAAGTGTCTCAAACATCTTGAGCAGAGAATGATTTGGCCCGATAATTGGGCATGGCATTGGGCAAGCGAGGACAGAAGCAGGCGGCCTTCTGGGTGGAGACGAGCCAGTTGCAGGCTCGGGGGCGGCACCCGTTCTACACTCGGCTGAACGAAATTCTTGACCGGACGAAGTTTGATAGCTATGCGGAGCGGATCTGCCGCAAGTATTACGCCACGACAATGGGCCGTCCTTCGATCGCGCCGGGCGTCTACTTCCGTTGTTTTCTGATGGGCTACTTCGAGGGGATCGACTCCGAGCGCGGGATTGCCTACCGGGTGTCGGACTCGCTGAGTCTGCGGGAGTTCTTGGGTTTGAGTTGGGAGGAGCAGACACCGGACCACTCGACGCTGTCCAAGACGCGGCGGCTGATGAACCTGGGAACGCACAAGGCGGTGTTCCGGTGGGTGCTGAAGCGGCTGGCGGCGGAGGGGTTGGTGAGCGGGAAGAACCTGGGGGTGGACGCCACGACGCTGGAAGCGAACGCGGCGCTGAAATCGATCGTGCGGCGGGACAAGGGGGCCAGCTACGACGAGCACGTCACCGCATTGATGAAGACCGAAGGTCTCGCAGAGCCGACGCCGGCCGAGCGCCAGCGTTTTGACCGCAAGCGTAAGAAGTCGCTGTCGAACAGGGACTGGGTGAATCCGCACGACCGGGAAGCGCGGATCACGAAAATGAAGGACGGCCGCACGCACTTGGCCTACAAGGCCGAGCACGCCGTGGATCTGGAGACGGGCGCGATAGTGGCATTGACGGTGCAGCCCGGTGATCGCGGGGACACGGCGAGCCTGCCGGCGACTCTGGCGGAAGCCGGGTTTAGCGTGGCGGAACTGGCGGGGCAGGCGGCACAAGCGGACGCCGTCGGACCGGTGGAGACGGTGAGCGAAGTGGGCGTGGAGCGGGTGGTGGCGGACAAGGGTTACCACAGCAAGCAGGCGTTGCAGGATCTGGCCGAACTGGCCGAGGTGGGTGTGCGCACGGTAATCGCCGAGCCGGAACGGAAGCGGCAAAAGTGGTCCGGACAGAGCGCGGCACAAGCAGCGGTGTATGCGAATCGGCGGCGGCTGAACACCAAGACCGCCCAGGTGCTGATGAGACGGCGCGGGGAACTGATCGAAAGAAGCTTCGCTCACCTGTACGACACCGGCGGCATGAGGCGGGTGCATCTGCGCGGCAAGAACAACATCGCCAAACGCGCGCTGATTCATGCGGCAGCCTTCAATTTGAGCTTGATCCTGCGGCAGATGTTGGGGGTGGGCACCGCCCGGCAGGCGGCGGACTTAGTTGCCGCGTTTTGTTTTGCGTTTCTCCAGCTTACGCAAGCTGAAAACACCACTCTGCTGGCGATTGAATCGCCTCGGCCCACGGCACGACCAAAAAACCTGCCTTGTCACCATCAATCGCCGTCCCGCCCGAAAGCAACTTTATCCACGGGCTGCTAGTGTCCAGAAGGAGTCCCAGCCCCCAAATGATTTGGTTCGGTCGAGTACATTAGTAATTGAGACTAGAGACTCGGATTCTAGTTTTTGATAAAATTTATCGCCAGCTAACGATAACTCCACTACATTTTTATTAGTGTCAATGCCATAGAGGCGAAGCGGTTGCCGGCTAGACAGTGGAGTGAGTACAATCATATGGCCTAACCAAATGATCTCACCGATTTTCTGCTTATCCACATAGTCTTGGACAAGACCTCGCGCAGCACGGTCAGATAAATCGAATTTATTGCTACCACAACCACATAGAGAAATCAAAATCAATACCGCAAGTAGGCCGCTTCGAGTTTTCATAGGGGGCTCCGTCAGCTTCCCTTCCATTTGGCCGAGTAGTATACCACCACTTGTCAAGAGGGATGGTCTAGGTTGAAGGGAGTCGGGGGCGTTACGGCAACCGGCTGGCGAAGCGGACGCCAAAGCCGTCCGGGTCGGCGATGGTGAAGTCGCGGAGGCCGTAATCGCGGTCAGCAATGGGAGCGACGACCGGGGCGCCGATTTCGTTGGCCCGCCGCCAGCAGTCGTCTACCTGAGGCACCATCACGCGGACGTTGGCGAGGGGGAATGCGGGAAGCACGGGCGGCAGGGACCCGGCGACTGCGGCGAGGAAAAGGCGGTGGCCTTCCCAGGCGAGCTCGACGAAATCGCCGGCGTCGCGGAGGACGTCAAACCCCAGACGGCGGTAGAAGGCGGCGGAGCGCTTGATGTCCCGCACCAGGATCTCGGTGACGAGTTGCTCCGTAGCCGGCACGTATCCGCTCATGATGGTTACCTAGACTAGCAGGCTGCTGGAGAAAGGCGCAGACCGCTCCCTCACGGTCGCGGCTCTGTTACGGCGTTCGTTGGTGGGAGCGGTGTTCGTTGATCAAAAAAAGTTGCTGAGCCGGGCGTGTCGGCAAGCCTGCTAGGCCGAGGGACGCGGCTGCTCCCATCTCCAGACCAGGCCATCTTCGGGGTCCATCACCTCGCCCACCTTGAAGAATCCACACTTGGTCAGGACCTTGGTGGAGGCGTTCGCTTCCGGCAACGTGTGGGCGCGGACAATGGAGACCTCGGCGTGACGCCGGGCCAGCTCGACCAGAGCAGCGGCCGCTTCGGTGGCATAACCATGGTTCTGATAGCCCGGCGCGACGCCGTAGGCAATCTCGACCATGCCTTCCGGGTCGGGGGGTCCTTTGTAGCCGCAGGTGCCCATGACAGTATGGTCGGCTTTGTGGAGCATCCAATAACCGAGCCACCAGGGGTCGTCCAAAAGCCCGGCTTGCACTTTGGCGAGCCATTCCGGCGAGGCCATTCGGAAGAAGTCGGCGATGCCCTCGGCCAGGGGAAGGCCGAGGGTGCTCTCAAAGGCCGCCGGGCTTTCGAGGATCGCCCGGAGGTGTTCGGGCTGGCAGGGGAGCAGGGTGAGGCGGGGAGTCTCCATGCGGACGGTCAGATTATAGCGACCCCCGGTCGAAGTGTGGAATGTTACGCCGCAGGGGGCGAAATACCTGTTGCGCCAACTACAGGCGTAAAAGAGAATAGAGGTATGCAGTCTATCAGGACTTGGACCCTGGCCGCGCTGGCCGCGGCGGGAACGGTATGGGCGGCGCCGGCCGATATCAAGGTCGTCGATGAGATCGTCGCCAAGATCAACGGCGAGATCGTGACGCGCTCGGAGGTGGAACGGAATACTGCCGAGCTGCGCCAGGAGCTGATGAAACAAAACCTCGCGGGGCCAGAGCTCGAGAAGGCGGTGGCCGAGCGGTCGAAGGACGTTCTCAAGGAACTGATCGACCAGAGTCTGCTGGTCCAAAAAGGCAAGGAGCTGAACATCAGCGTGGAGGCCCAGGTGATCAAGTACCTGGACGACATGCGCCGGCAGTACAGCATCGCGTCGATGGAAGAGTTCGAGAAGTGGGTGGTGGAGAAGACCGGGATGCCCTACGAGGACCTCAAAGACCAGGTCCGCACGCGCTTTCTGACGCAGCGCGTGATCGGGCAGGAGATCAGCTCGCGGATCACCATCCCGAAAGAGGAGCTGGAGAAATACTACCAGGAGCACAAGAGCGAGTTTGTGCGCGAAGAGCAGGTGCACCTGCGGGAGATCCTGGTGTCGACCGAGGGCAAGGAAGCGACCGAGATCCCGACGCTCGAGAAGAAGGCGCAGGACATTCTGGCGCGCCTCAAGAAGGGCGAGCGCTTTGCGGATCTGGCGGTGAAAATGTCGGACAACCCGGATTCGGCCAAGAACGGGGGCGACATTGGATTCTTCAAGCGTGGCGTGCTCGATAAGGAGATCGAGACCATCGCTTTCGCCGCCCGCCGGGGGGCGCTCACGGACATAATCAAGCGCAAGAACGGTTTCCTGATCCTGCGGGTGGAGGAGCGCTACCAGCCTGGACAGGCGCCGCTCGAGGATGTGGAGCAGGAAATCACCGAGCGCCTGTGGACGCCGCGCATGGAGCCGGCGCTCAAGGAGTACCTGAGCCGGCTGCGCCAGAACGCGTTCATCGAGATCCGGCCGGGCTTCGTGGATTCCGGAGCGGTAGCCGGCCAGGACACGGCCTGGAAAGATCCCGAGCAGTTCAAACCGGCGGTAACGACCAAGGCCGAGGCCACTCGTAAGAAGCGCAAGCTGCTGTGGGTAGTGCCGATGGGGACCAAGCAGGGCAAACCTGGCGACTCCGAGCCGGTGCCGGGCAGGCCTTCGAACACTCCGCCGGCGGCCGAGGCTCCGAAGCCGGACGGACCGGCCGTTCCTTAGGAATCGAATTGAAAAGCCACTTCGTGCGTGACCTCCAGGCTGAGCAGGTGGTCACGTCTTCGTTTATTGTCCAGTCGAAGGAGGTGCGCCAGAAGAAGTCGGGCGAGCCGTACCTCTCGCTGCTGCTGGCCGACCGGACGGGCGTGCTCGACGCCAAGATGTGGGACGGGGTGGCGGAGATCTGCGACACCTTCGGCCGCGATGACTTCGTCAAGGTGAAGGGGCTGATCCAGGAATTCCACAACAAGCCCCAGATGACGGTCCACAAGCTGCAACGGCTGGAGGACGGGGAGATCGATCCCGCCGATTACTTTCCCCACACCGAGAAGAACGTCGAGGAAATGTGGGGGGAGCTGCGGCGGACGGCGGCGAGCCTGGCGAACCCGCACCTGCGGGCGCTGCTCGAAGCGATCCTCGGTGACGAGGAAATTGCCGAGCGGTACCGCACGGCGCCGGCGGCCAAGACCATCCACCATGCGCGGCTGGGCGGGTTGCTCGAGCACGTGATCTCGCTGCTCGGGCTGTGCCGGCGGGTGGCCGAGCATTATCCCCTCATCGACACCGACCTGCTGCTTACGGGGGCGGTGCTGCACGACATCGGGAAGATCTACGAGCTCGATTACCGGCGGTCGTTCGGCTACTCGACCGCGGGACAACTGCTCGGGCACCTCATCATCGGCCTGCAAATGGTGGACGGGAAGATCGCGGGGATCGCCGGTTTCCCGCCGAAGCTGAAGATGCTGGTGGAGCACCTGATCCTGAGCCACCACGGGCAGTATGAGTTCGGCTCGCCGAAGCTGCCGTCGTTTCCCGAGGCGCTGCTCTTGCACCACCTGGATAACCTGGACTCGAAGATCGAGAGCATGCGGATGACGGTGGAGAATGACCGGAACATCGCGGGGGAGTGGACGAATTACAACCCGGCTCTGGAGCGTCCGGTGTTGAAGATGGACCGTTTCCTGGCGGAGACGCCCGCCGAGACGCCGGGCGCTCCGGAGACGAAACCGGCCGCAGCGGAACCGAAACCGGCCCGGGCGAAGATGGAGCGCGGGCCGACGCTGTTCGGAGAAGCGCTACAGTCGGCGCTCACGAAAGATGGCGACCCCCAATAGACTGCCGCCCCTCGAACTCGAGGCGATGAAAGCCCTGTGGCAATTGGGCGAGGGGACGGTGCGGGAGGTGCGGCTGGAGATCGCCCCGCGGCGTCCGCTCGCCTACACCACGGTGATGACGCTGCTTGACCGGCTGGCGCGCAAAGGGGCGGTGGCACGGCGGAAAGAGGGGCGCAGCCACGTCTACTATCCGCTGATCTCGCGGGAGGCGGCGCTCGAAGTGGCGGTCGACCGGCTGGCGCAGGATTTCTTTGCAGGCTCACGGGAGCGGCTGTGCGACCACTTGCAGGGGATCGGAGAGGCCCGTACGCCGGAGGCGGGGATCGCGGCGGAGGAGCTGCTGGACGCGACGTTATTGTAGGGGCCGACGTGAAACGTGTTCTCTTTTGTCTCGCCGTGGCAACCACGCTGGTCTTCGGGCAGCAGAACCCGGAGGCCGCGGGGCGGCTCCCGGCTGACCCCCAGGTTCGGCGGGCGCTGGAATTCGTCCAGCAGAACGAGCCTTGGGTGATCGAGCAGCAGATCCGGCTGACGGAGATCGCGGCGCCGCCGTTCAAAGAGGCGACCCGCGCGCAGGCTTACAAACAGGCCTTCGAGGAACTCGGGCTGAAGAACGTCCGGATCGACAAGGAGGGCAACGTGCTCGGCGAGCGGCCGGGCCGGCAACCACGACCCCATCTAGTGCTCGCGGCGCATCTGGATACCGTTTTCCCGGAGGGAACCGACGTCCGCGTGAAGCGCGACGGAGCGCTGCTCAAGGCGCCGGGCATCGCCGACGACGGGCGCGGCCTCGCGGTGGTGTTGGGCGTGATCCGGGCGCTCCAGCAGACGGGCCTCGAGACGGAAGGCTCGATCACCTTCGTCGGCAACGTCGGCGAGGAGGGGCTCGGCGATTTGCGCGGCGTCAAGCACCTCTTCGACCAGGAACTGAAGGATCGGATGGACCGCTTCATTTCAGTGGACGGCGTCGGGCTGAGCATCGTCAACGTCGGGGTGGGGAGTTATCGCTACCGGGTCACGTATAGCGGTCCCGGGGGACACAGCTTCGGCGCCTTCGGCATGACGAACCCGATCCACGCGCTCGGCCGGCTGATCGCCAAGATCTCCGAGTTTGAAGTTCCGGCGAGCCCGAAGGTCACCTTCAACGTCGGACGCATTTCGGGCGGGACGTCGGTCAATGCGATTGCGCCCACGGCGACGGCGGAAGTGGACATGCGGTCGTCGGACGTGGCGGCGCTCGAGACGGTTCACGAGAAATTCAAGAGGGCGGCCGAGCAGGCGCTCAGCGACGAGAAGGAACGGTGGAAGAATAACGGCCTGCTGGCGGTGAAAACGGAGCTGTTGGGCTTCCGGCCGGCGGGGCGGACGGTACAGTCCGCCCCGATCACGCAGGCGGTGCTGGCGGTGACACGGGCCATCGACCCCGCGGCCGGCGCGCTGCGCGAAGGCTCGACCGACGCGAACGTCGGGATGAGCCGCGGCGTTCCCGCCCTGACGATTGGGGGCGGCGGCCGGGCGACCGGCGGCCACTCGCCGGGCGAGACCTACGATCCTACCGATTCGTGGAAGGGCACCCAGCGGGTGCTGCTCGTCGCCCTCGCGCTGACCCAGCCCTAACGGCGACCACTGGGATTACAGGCGGCGCAGCTTGATATTGCGAAATTGAATGTTCTTGCCGCCCAGCGTATGGGGGGCCCACTGCAATCCGACAGATCCGTTCGCAAACTTCGAATCGTGCGCGTCGAGGATCTGTTTCCCGTTGTGGACCACGATGAAGTGATCGCCCTGCACGGTGATTTCAAAGCGGTTCCATTGCCCGGACAGGATCTCGGTCTTGTCGGCCTTCTGCCCGCCCATCAGGCTGCCGGTGTCGAAGCCAGCGGGAGAATCGTTGAGCGGACGGGCGGCGCTGTCGCGAATGTTGATTTCATAGCCCGGCGCGCCGGGACCCTTCTTCCCTTTAGCCTTCGGCTGGTCCTTGGGAGGCGGGGGCGGGGCCTCGCCCGGGGCCCGCACCGTGTAGCGCAGGTAGATGCCGCTGTTCACGTCGGGCGTGGTGCGGTACTCGACCCGCAGCACGAAGTTGTCGTAATGCTCGGTCGTGAAGAGGTTGCCGTTCTTGTCCGATTCGGGAAAGATGACGCCCTCCTGCACCTTCCACTCGGAGCTTCCAGGCTGGAAGGTCCAACCGTCCAGATTCTTGCCGTTGAAGAGCAGCTTCCAGCCTTCTTTGATCTCTTGCGGGCTCAGGGTGTTCGGAGCCTGGGCGAAGGCCGCGCCGGTCCAGAGTCCGGCCATCGCCAGTACAGCGAGAATGCGTTTCATCGGTCCCTCCCGGTGTACTTTTACCACAGGTTACGGCGTCGTGCTGCCGTAGATATTTTGGTCGAGGCCACCAAGATGGGGGCACTGGTCGCCCGACCAGACGCCGGTAGAAGGGTCTTTGGTCCGGCACTGCGTGACATCGGCGCTATCGTTATCATCGGCGTCGCCTTCGCGCGGGTCGGGACCGGCGACGGTGTCACGCCAGTCGGTCCAGGCGCCGAAAGAGAAGTTGCCGAGCGAGGTGATCCACAAGTAGTCGCCCGCGAAGGGGACCTGGCGGTTATCGAACTGCTCGTAGTTCGGGTTGCTGGTGGCCGAGGAAAGACGAGTGCGGTTGATCCAGGTGGCGCCCTGATCGTTCGACATGGCGCCCCAGGCATCGAGAGACGGCACCGTGTTGCCCGCGGCGTCGTTGCCGATGGGCCGCATCTTGGAATAGGAGGGGTCGAGCCGGCTGTCCCACCACAGGACATGCAGAACGCCGCCGTCGGCGGAGATGTCGGGGAAGCGCTGGTGGCCGTTGGCCTGGGCATCGATCAGCGCCGGAGTGGTCACGGCGCCGGTAGCCCCGTTGAGGCGGATGTAGTAAGCGCCGGATTGGGCGCCGCGTCCACTGCCGATCCAGCCAAAGGTCGTGCCGGTGTCTACTTCGGGGCCGGGCTTGGCGGCATCGTAGACGATGTGAACCCATTCAGTGGAGGCGTCGAACTGGTCCGCGGTCGAACGCGGGCTGGTGCCGCCGCGAAAGAAAGTATAGCCGGACTGGCAGTGGTCCGGACCATCGCCGCAGTCGCGGGCGGGGCCGCCGGCGTCGGTGCGGTCCTCCGCTTCGTGGGAGACGAGCGTGGTGACCGTCTGGGGCGGGGCGAAGGTCTTACCGCAGTCGGTGGACTTGACGTACTGGATGGAGTCCGTGGCCTGGCCGCCGACGGAGGGAAACTGATGATAGGTCACGTAGACATTGCCGTTGCCGGTGACGGCGATATCCGGGTCCTGCAGGTCGTGGATGGAGGCGGTCAGCTTGGCCGGCGAGGTCCAGGTGGCGCCGTGGTCGGTGGAACGGGAGAAGAAGATGCCGACCGCGCCATTGTTGCCGTTGAAGCGCGCCCAGGCGAAGTAGACGTTGCCGTCACAGGCCCCGCCCGTGCGGTCGGCTTCGATGGACGTCTTGTCGTGGAACTTGCCGAGGAGGTTGGGCGCCGAGGAGCCTTTGGCGACGACTACCGAGCGAACGAAGCGCTTGCCGTCGTTGAGGGTGTTGCCGGTCGCGCCACCAGGGTTGTCGAAGGTGGCGACCCAGACGTCGCCGAAGGTCTTCTTCGAGCCGGCGGGGTCGTCGGAGGCCTCCGCGCCGAAGAAGGCGCGGCCGTGGCCGTCCCAGGCGATGACGGGGTCGCCGGCGCCGGCGGTCCGCACTTGGGCGAGCGCGGCATAGGGCGAGGTGTCACCGGGATAGCCCGGCACGAGAGAACTCTGGAAACTCGCTCCGCCGGTCTCCGAGCGATAGTATCCGAGCCAGATGGGACCGGTAGGCGCGAAGGGGCCGCCGTCGGGGGAGCCCGCGTAGACGCCGCAGTAGTCATTAGAACTGCCTACCAGGACATGGATGTCGCGCGGGTCGACCGCTACGGCCGGCTCGTTCTGGCGGCCGCGGGACTTGGAGCACTCCATGATGACGGCGTCGGTATACGGAGTGCCGGTGGCCAGGGTGTAGACGCTGCTGTAGCCGCCCGAGACGTCGTTGGTGAGCCGAACGTCGGCGGCGAAAAGCGACCCGGCGCCAAGAACAACTAAGATCACGGTCAGAAGAAAGTGCTTCATGGTCGATTGCCCCCTATCAGTTTGTACTGTACATCAAGCGGGCAAAGACCCCGATGCTAGAATTTACGGGAGGAGAATCGAATGACAAAAGCCCTGCCCTTATTGTTCGTTAGCGCACTTATGGCCACTTCAGCGGCGGCACAGGAGCCGCGACTGAGCCCGCACGAGCAGACGTCGATCACGATCGGCGGCAAGAAGATCACGATCGAGTACGGGCGGCCTTACGTGAAGGGCCGCAAGATTTTCGGGGGGCTGGAGCCCTTAGGAAAGGTGTGGCGCACCGGCGCCGATGAGGCCACCACCCTCACCACGGAGGCCGACCTGATGATCGGGAGCCTGAAAGTTCCGAAGGGCACATACGGGCTGTTTACATTGCCGGAGGCATCCCGCTGGACGCTGATTGTGAATACCGTCGCGAAACAATGGGGCGCGTTCACCTACGACCAGAAGAAAGATCTGGGGCGGACGGAGATGAAGCTTTCCCAGGGGCCGAAGACCGAACAGTTCACGATCACGCTGCAGCCACAGGGCGCCAGCGGGGCGATTCTGAAGTTAGCCTGGGACACCGTGGTGGCGACGGCGCCGTTGACGGTCCAGTAGGCCGCTACGAAGTGACGCCGAGGCGCGCGATGGTCCACAGAATCTTGACGCCGGCAGCGGCGCTAGCCTTCAGGCTGCCGGAGATCTTGCTCACGCCGACACGGCGGCGGTAAGAGACCGGCACCTCCAACACGCGCAAACCTTTCCTTAAAGCTTTGATCTGCATCTCGATGGTCCAACCGTAGTTAGGATCGCGCACGTCGAGCGCGCGGAGGCTCGAGGCACGGATGGCGCGGAAGGGCCCGAGGTCGGTGTAACGGTGGCCGTAGAAGAGGCGGATCAGGCCGGTGGCGAGCCAGTTGCCGAAGCGCTGGTGGGGGGTGAGGGAGCCGGCTTCCGCGTGCCCCAGAGTTCTGGAACCGAGCACGAGGTCCTGTTCGTCTTTGACAATGGGCTCGACGAGGCGCTCGGCGTCGGAGGGGACGTCGCTCGCATCGGCGTCCATAAAGACCACCACCTGGGTGGCCGGATCGAGGGCCGCGAGTGCCCGCAGGCAGGCGCTGCCGTAGCCACGGCGGGGCTCGCCGAGGACCGTCGCACCCGCGCCGCGGGCGACGGCGGCGGTGCGATCGGTGGAGCCGTTGTCAACGACCAGGACGCGCCAGAAGAGGCCGGGAGGCAGGGCGGCCAGCACCCGTCCGATGGAGGGCTCCTCGTTGAGTGCGGGGATGATCAGCTCGATGCGCGCCGGCCGCGGAGGAGTCTCGCTTGCTTGCGGAAGTGAGGCCATGTTACAAAAAGAAGATAGCAACCCTTGAGGGATCATAAGCAGCCGCATGCCTGAGCTCGAAGGCCCGGAAACCTGCGCCGCCACCGACGGGCGCAACGAAGTACCGAAGGTGGAGCTTTCGGCTGCCCCGGCGGCTGCACCGGGGGGTGCCCGGTGGCTCGACCTGCGGGTGTGGGTGCGCGACGTCGTCATCTCCGTGGTGATCGCGGCGATCGTGATCGTCTTTCTCTACCAGCCGGTTAAGGTAGAAGGCACCAGCATGATGCCCTGGCTCACCGACCAGGAGCGCATCTTCGTCAATAAGTTCCTCTACCGGTTCGAAGAGATTCACCGCGGCGACATCGTGGTGTTCTGGTTCCCGCTCGATCCCTCCAAGTCGTACATCAAACGGGTGATCGGGCTGCCCGGAGACGTGATCGCGGTCGAGCGGGGCGTGTTGAAGGTCAACGGCCAGCCGGTCTACGAGCCCTACGTGCCGGAGCAGTACCGCGACCACATGAGCTATCCGCAAGTGCAGGTGGAGCCGGACCACTACTACGTTCTGGGCGACCACCGCAACGCTTCCAACGACAGCCGCACCTGGGGTACCGTAGAGCGCAAGCGGATCTACGGTAAGGCCGTGTTTGTATACTGGCCCCTCGACCGATTCGGCACGCTGCCGTGAGGGAGCCGCGAGAGGAGACCACCCCCATTGCCTGAAGCCATTCTCGCCCTCGAAGACGGAACTGTGTTCGAGGGCCTGAGCGCGGGCGCCAAGGCGGAATCTTATGGCGAGGTGGTTTTTAACACGGCCATCACGGGCTACCAGGAAGTCTTCACGGATCCTTCCTACAGCGGGCAGATCGTCGTACTGACCAATCCGCAGATCGGCAACTACGGGACCACGCCGGAGGATAGCGAGTCGGCGCGGCCGTATATCGAGGGGCTGGTGGTGCGGGAGTTCTCGCCGGTGGCGAGCAACTGGCGGTCGAAGGAGCACGCGGCGGACTTTTTGTCGAAGGCGCGCATCCCGATTCTGGCCGAGATCGACACGCGGCAACTGGTGAGGCGGCTGCGGTCGTGCGGTGTGATGCGCGGAGTCCTCTCATCCATCGAGACAGACCCGGCGAAGCTCGTCGAGAAGGCGCGGCAGGTGCCGTCGATGGCGGGCCTCGATCTTGCGACGCAGGTCTCGACCAAGCAGCGCTACGAGTGGACCAAGAGCGTGGAGGGCTGTTCGCCTTCCGACCTCGTAGGTGAGCGGCAGGAGCCGCGGCGGCACGTGGTGGCCTACGACTTCGGCATCAAGCACAACATCCTGCGCCGGCTGGTGCATGTCGGATGCCGGGTGACGGTGGTCCCGGCGCTGACCAGCGCCGAGGACGTGCTGGCGCTCAAGCCCGACGGCGTGTTCCTCTCGAACGGACCGGGCGATCCGGAGCCCCTCGAGGAGCAGGCTGGCAACGTGCGGCGGCTGATCGGCAAGGTCCCGATTTTCGGCATCTGCCTGGGGCACCAGATCCTGGGGCTGGCGGTGGGCGGCAAGACGTATAAGCTGAAGTTTGGCCACCGGGGGGCGAATCATCCGGTCATGAATCTGGCCAGCCAGCGCGTGGAGATCACCTCGCACAACCACGGCTTTGCGGTCGATCCCGATTCGCTCAACCCGAACGACATCGAGATCACCCACATGAATTTGAACGACCAGACCCTGGAAGGCTTCCGGCTCCGGAACCATCCGGTGTTCTGCGTGCAATACCATCCGGAGGCGGCGCCGGGACCGCACGATTCCCATTACCTGTTCAAAGATTTCATGAACCTGATGAGCAGCCGCTAATGCCGAAGCGTACCGACCTCCACCGCATCCTGATTATCGGGTCGGGACCGATCGTCATCGGCCAGGCCTGCGAGTTCGACTACTCCGGCACCCAGGCCTGCAAGGCGCTGCGGAGCGAAGGGTACGAGGTCATCCTGGTCAACTCGAATCCGGCGACCATCATGACCGACCCGGAGCTGGCCGATGCGACCTACGTCGAACCGTTGAGCAAGGAGTACCTGGAGGAGATCATCCGGAAGGAGCGTCCGGATGCGCTGCTCTCGACGGTCGGCGGGCAGACGGCGCTGAACCTTTCGGTGGAACTGGCCGAGGCGGGGATTCTCGACAAGTACGGGGTAGAGCTGATCGGGGCGAAGATAGAGGCCATCAAGAAGGCCGAGGACCGGCTGCTCTTCAAGGATGCCATGCGGCGGGTAGGCCTCGAGGTGCCACTCTCGCAGCTCGCTAACAACCTCAAGGACGGGCTGGAGTTCGCCTCGCGCGTGGGTTATCCCGTGGTGCTGCGGCCCAGCTTCACGCTGGGCGGCTCGGGCGGCGGCATCGCCTACAACAGCGAGGAGCTGGACGAGTTGCTGTCGCGGGGACTCGACCTCTCGCCCGTGCACGAGGTGCTGATCGAGGAAAGCGTGCTCGGCTGGAAAGAATTCGAGCTGGAGGTGATGCGGGACCTCGCCGACAACGTCATCATCATCTGCTCGATCGAAAACTTCGACCCCATGGGCGTGCACACCGGGGACTCGATCACCGTGGCCCCGGCGCAGACGCTGACCGACCGCGAGTACCAGATGATGCGCGACGGGGCGATTCGGTGCATCCGCGAGATCGGGGTGGATACGGGCGGGTCGAACGTGCAGTTCGCCATCGAGCCGACTACCGGGCGCATGGTGATCATCGAGATGAACCCGCGCGTGTCGCGCAGCTCGGCGCTCGCGTCCAAGGCCACCGGGTTTCCCATCGCGAAGATCGCCGCGAAACTCGCCGTGGGATACCGGCTCGACGAGATCCCCAACGACATCACGCGCAAGACGCCGGCTTCCTTCGAGCCGACTCTCGACTATGTGGTGGTCAAGATCCCCAAGTGGCAGTTCGAAAAATTCCCGGGGAGCGAGCCGCTGCTGGGCACGCAGATGAAGAGCGTGGGCGAGGTCATGTCGATCGGGCGGACCTTCAAGAGCGCGATGTGGAAGGCGATCCGGAGCCTCGAGACGGGCCGCGCCGCGGGCAGCGAGGCCTACGATCCAAAACTCATTCCGCAGAAGCTCATTACTCCGACGCCCGACCGGCTCAACTACATACGGTTCGCGCTCGCGCAGGGTTACACGGTGCGGCAGATTGCCGAGATGACCCGCATCGACCCGTGGTTCCTGCAGCAGCTCAAAGAGGTAGTCGATCTCGAGAAGGAGCTGGAGAGCGAAACGCTCGAGACCGTCCCAGCCGCGAAGCTGCGGCGGGCGAAAGGCGTCGGGCTCTCGGACCAGCGGCTGGCGCGGATGTGGAAGTCGAGCGAGAAGGACGTCCGGGAGCGGCGGAAGAAGGAGGGCATCCGGGCGGGCTTCAAGCGGGTGGATACCTGCGCGGGCGAGTTCGAGAGCCACACGCCGTATCTTTACTCGTCCTACGAGCAGGAGTGCGAGAGCGACCCTTCCGATCGCAAGAAGATCATGATCCTCGGCAGCGGGCCGAACCGCATCGGCCAGGGCATCGAGTTCGACTACTGCTGCTGCCATGCGTCGTTCGCGCTGCAGGACCTGGGCTACGAGTCGATCATGGTCAACTGCAATCCCGAAACGGTCTCCACTGACTACGACACCAGCGACCGCCTCTACTTCGAGCCGCTCACGCTCGAACACGTGCTGAATATCTACGACACCGAAAAGCCCGACGGCGTGATCGTGCAGTTCGGCGGACAGACGCCGCTGAATCTCGCAATCCCTCTGCAGAAGCTGGGCGTGCCGATCATCGGCACCGACCCCCAGAACATCGATCTCGCGGAGGATCGCAAACTCTTCGGCAAATTGCTGGATGAGTTGGGCATCCCCTGCCCGCCCAATGGAACGGCAACCAGCGTGGAACAGGCCTGCGATGTCGCGCGGCGCATCGGATACCCGGTGCTGGTGCGTCCCAGTTACGTGCTGGGCGGACGTGCCATGGTGATCGCCTATGACGAAGAGACCGTGCGCCAGTACATGCGCGAAGCTGTCACGTTCTCGCAGGAG